>SLTG01000113.1 GCA_007130045.1 Opitutales bacterium | reverse complement strand
TCCCCGGTTCGATTCCGGGTCTCGCCACCATCCAATAAACAACGGCTTACGGGCTTTTCCGACAAGCCGTTTTTTATGCCTGTGTCCCTCTTGTTTCCCCATTTTCAGGTCGTTGTCGAAGAAGGTGTGATCGTTTCCGAATGTAGTTATGCAAATTCCCGCCGTAAGGCTTGCCGAATGGCTCGCTGAGAACCCTTTCCCGAGGTGAGCGAGCAGCGGGGCTACGTCCTCGTGATTACCCGACACCAAGTTCCAAGTACCTTTTCGAATAAGGTCCGGTTGTGTAATTTTCTTGAGACTGGACACGAGTCCTGTGTCCAGACGGACCATGTGCATGTTTGCCACAGCACGGCCCCACATGCGCAGTCAGGCGCCCGAAAAAACCGGCTCCCCTCAACGCTGCCAGCCGGTACGCCGGATAAAGGACCTGCTGCTGGCGGCTTCTGGCACGCCGACTGCTATTACCGGGTTGCATGAACCTAACGCCTTCCAGCATTCCATCGAACGACGACAACCACCGACGGGGACGAGGCCGCAGCCTCGCCTCGCTGGTGCTTTCCCTGGCTCTGGCCGCCGGATCGGCGGGCCTGATCGGTTGCACGACCACCGAAACCCAGGCCCCAGGAGGGCTCAACCAGCACGAACAGCGGCCGGCCGAACAGCACGCCCCGCAGCAGGAGCCCCACCAGGAACAGCAGCAACCGCAGGGGCAACAATGGTGATTCCGGCGAATTGACCGCGGAAACTTAAGGAGAACGGGTGCCTTGCATCGGTTAGCAGGATTGAAGTGCCACGCCTTAAACCTGCCCGCGTGGTTGCCTTTTTCGGTCGGCGTTAAGCCGGGTTAAAAGGCAAGGCTGGGCACACTCGTCGCAGCAGGGCGCCGTCGGCGGCTCCCGCTGCTCGCCACCGGATCCGGAATCACGCAATGCGGATTCGATCTCGCCTTCGTTCCGCCCCGACCGTTCATCGCCCGCAATCGCCTGGTTGATAACCTCGGTGAATTGCAAGGTTTCCGCTCGGAGGCGCAACCGTCCATCCCGTCCTTCTCCGCTCCACAAGACAAGTATTCGGTCCGAACTCACTGCAAGCCGGGGATGAGTCGCTCGTTCGCCGGTTGGAGAAAGACGGGTGGAATCACCCCACGTTTCGCCTCCGTCGGTGCTGACGGCGTAAAAGACCGCCGGCTTTCCATTCTCAGCGGGTTGATCCCACGCGACCGCCGCAAAGTCGCCGTCGATCAAAACCATATCCGTGTTCCGCCCCGGACGTATCACTTCCGAGGTCGGGCAGGCTGGTCGCCAGCTTTTCGCGAAATCGTCACTGCGCATAATATACGCTCCGGCATGCCCGGGATGTCCGCTCCACACGCTCGCAAGGACCGTGCCGGCATTGCCTCCCTGCCCAGCCGCAAGTCCGCCACCAACGTGCGGGCATCCGTCGAACCGCCAATCGAACGGACCCACATGCCCCAACCGCTCCCATGTCCGTCCGCCGTCGGCAGACATCGCCATAGCCATGTCGCTGGGATTCTTGTCCCGATAGAGCGCCACCAGCTTCCCATCCCCGGCGACCTCCAATCGATTCCAGCAACAGGCGCAAATATGGGGATCGACCACAACCGGATTCGACCAGCGATCCGTATCGAACATGAGCCGCGAGTGACGCAGGCTCCTTTCGTCGCCCCGGGCGTGAATCCATACCGCATGGAACGCCGATTCATCCGCCGCAACCGCCGGAAACCGAAACCCCGTCTCTCCGGAATCTCCGCCGATTTCCGGGGCAGGTCCCGGGCGCCATGTTTCACCTCCGTCGTTCGAAACCGCGGTTCCCAGCGGTCCGCTCCCCCAGGGACCGTCGCCTTGCGCCGTCCACACCGCGATCAGGCGATCGCCGGCCACCGCCAGTTGCGGATCGTTGGAGCGATGGTGCCGGCCGGGAACCGCATGCGTCACCGGCAGTCGAACCGATTCCGTCCAGCTCCGTCCGCCATCCTCCGAACGAGTGTGGAAAAAAGCCATCGATACCTCTTCGTCTCCCGAAGGAAGTCCGAAAAGCAAATGGACAACCCCCTCGTCCTCAACGACGTCAAGACAAGTGGCCCGCTCAAAACCTACAGGATCGGGACTCCCCCCGCCCCGCAGCAGGAATCCGGAAGCCAGGAGACCGAAAAAGACGGCCCCAAGTCCGGCGATTACACCGATATTTTTCTTTAACGGGTTCATAATCATCTTCCTTTTCACTTATTCCTTACCTCACGTCCCACATCCGATCGACGTAATCCGCATCCGAAGGATCCGTGACCCCGTTCCCCGTCCATTCGCCGGGCACACCCGGATAAAACGGCGGCTTGATCGCAAGCGAGCGCGCGTGGCCGTCGACGAATCCGACGCTGACCGAGGCTTCCCCGGAGCGGGTGTGACGGTTCGGGTTGGGACGGCCGACGTTGGCGGTCGTCGTCGCGGATGGCGGCATCAGGTGTGTCGCAAGCGTCGGTTCACGAGCGTCGGTTATGCCGGCGTCGGCGACGGCGACTGTCAACGACGGTTCGCGAATCGCGTCGAGCGGCTGCCAGTTTAGATTGGTGTTGAAGCCGTAGCTCGCTTCCCGGTCGCGGCGGTCGTTGCTCGGACAATGCCAGACCTGATCGCCCTGGGTATCCTGATTCGATTGACCCGTATCGAGATAGGGATACAGCAATTCCTTCCGGTCGGCACCCGACCCCCAACCGACGTAAACGTCATGATCGAGTGCATACAGGTACCCGGCAAGAGCGATCTGTCGAACGTTGCTCAAGCAGCCTGCCGCACGGGCGCTTTCCCTCACCGACGACACGGCCGGGAGGAGCAGGCCGGCAAGGATGCCTATGATTGCGATGACGGTGAGCAGTTCGATCAAGGTAAACCCCTTCGCTTCGGAAGGCGGTTCCGGAATCCGGCTGTGTGGTTGCCGGGTCGTTTCCTCCACCCGCGGGACGGAGGATGATTGAGTCTTGATATTCTTAAGAAAGAGATGGTGTTTCATTGGTGTACACGGCCGTTGGCCATTAAAGATAATAGGAGTTTTTTTGTTGGATTCGGTCCTTCCGGTACGAATCGCCGGTGCGCGGCGGACCCGCCGCCATGAGGCGGTCGCAATCCATCCCCCGGCAGGTTTTTCGGCGCCGGAGGATCGCATTTAACGGGTCTCATTCAACCGCCCGGGAAAAAACGCTTTCCAGGCGCTCTTCCCGCACGATTCATACAGCATGCACTCGTGGAGGGGGTGAATCCGGGGGAGAGGCAACGGAATCGTGAGCGGCAACCGGGATTCGAACCGGTGTCCAGGTCGAGCCGGGCGGCTGGATTGCCGTTGTCGATTCCACCGGCAACAGCAGAATCCAGGTCAGGTAGCGCCCGTCCACCGTCGCCAACACCGGCTCCCCGGAGCGGTCGCCCGAATGAATCGCCGATTCCACCTGGAGACAAACATTGCAGGGCGTCTCCCGGTCAAAGGTCTTCTGAACGGCGACGCTCCATGACCCTGTTTCAGCACGGTAATCCGCAAGCATGCCCGACCATCCATAAAGCTGCGCGAAAAACAGATGAAGATTCAGGCCGAAAACCATCACCACCAGGATGAGGATCGCAGCAATCCGTTGGCCCCACCCAACTCTACAGGCTGGGGAATGAGTCCGGTTGTTCGATCCCTGCAATCCGGTTTTCGTTTTCACAACGCCGCCACGATAACTTAACTCTGTCGGCGGCTCTTTGATCAATATCAATTCCGGCACGAAAAGTTTTTCCTGGCAACGGTTCCGTCCGGAGGAGCGGACGGTTCGCAATTTCCCGATTGTCGTTCCTTACTTATCGCACCGGCTCGCCGTCGAATGCATTCCAGAACGCCACGTCCTCGACTTTCAACTGGCCGGGCTTGGGACGGGGTTCGCGGGTCCCGCGCCCGACCGTAATCATCATCACCGGAATCCAGTTTTCAGGCATTCTGACGATCTCGATGACTTGCGGCGCGTCGAAGCCAATCATCGGACAGGTCTCGTAACCCATTTCCGTTGCCACCAGCATCAGCGACATCGCGGCAAGGGAGGCGCTGCGAATGGCTTCATCGCGCTTGAGCTGGTGGTCGTCCTCGTAAAACTTCCCGATCCGCGGCACCAGGCGATCCTGGACGTTCGCCGGGGCGTGACGCCAGTATTCCGATGCGCTTTCCGCCGCGTCGAGGTTTCCGGCCAGCACGACCACAAGCGAAGCGTCGCGAATATGACGCTGCCCCCATGACGCTTCACAAAGCCGGGTCTTCATCGCCGGGTCCACGACGGCCGCGAACCGCCAATGCTGCAGGTTAAATGACGAAGGTGTCAGCAGCGTCTTCGCAAAAAGTTCGTTGATGTCCTTTTCGGGAATCACGAAGCCGGGGTCGTACTCTTTGATGGCCCGGCGCTTCTTTAATGCTTCCGTAACGGTCATAATAGGCATTCTACGATTCCCCGGCTCCGACACCACCCGTAATTTTCCAAATCTCACCCAAAACCCCCGTTATCGCGCTTCGCGCGCCCGCGGCTTTTCAAAAAGTTCCATCTGCGGAGTGTTGAGGAGGTCGTACTTTTTGAGGACGCGAATCACTTCCAGAATCTCCGATTTCTGGTAAATGCGGTTTACTTCCACACGCTCTATGATGTCCAGCAGCATCGCCCGGAACGATATTATCCCGTCGATGCCCTTTTCCTTCATAAGTTCCACGCTCTGTGTCCGGAACGGTTCCGCGGTTGGCAGACCGGGAAGAACCAGGATTTTCATCACGGGCCCCTGCTGAGCCAACTCCTTCGGATCCGACGGCAACCATTCCTCGACTCGCTTGAGCACGGTTTTCTCCAGAAACTGAAAAAGGTGAGGGCTGCTTTTCAGCATCGTCGGGGTGAAACGTGCCGTGTGCCACCCCTTCACGACAACCAGCGCCCGATGGATGTATCGCAGTTCGCTCGCAAATAGCAGAAAATCCGGCTTTCGTTCCGTCGGTGCGTAAGCGGGATTGAGAACAAGCAGATCGATTTCTTCTTCGCTCGTTTTCTTGCGCGAATGCACCTCGTACTTGCGGACCTGTCGCACGAGAAAGCGATTCTGCTCGAAATACTCCCTGACTATGTTTTCGTCGACCGCGGACATAAATCCTCATTTGGATTGCGTACCACCCTGCTCGGCCCCGAACTGCCGCCAGAGGTTCGCTATGTCGTCTTCGGCGACGTCCTCGACCGTTAGCGCCTCGCCGATACGCCTGAGGGCGACGAACCGGAGGCGTCCGCTCTTGACCTTCTTATCACGTTTCATCGCACCGAGAAGTACGTCCTTCGGAAGCGGAGCACGAAGAGCGTCCGGCAAACCGTATGCCCGCACGACTGTACGAATCGCCTTCACGGTATCGGCATCGATGTTGCCGAGCACTCGCGACAATTCACCCGCCATCACCAGGCCGATCGCCACCGCTTCACCATGCAGGTACTCCCCGTAGCCGGCGGCCTGTTCGATCGCATGCCCGAAGGTATGCCCAAGGTTGAGGAGCGCCCGTCCTCCGGAAGCCGCCTCCTCTTTCTCGTCCTCCCGAACGATCTCCGCCTTGATCTCGCAGCAGCGACGAATGATCTCGGGCAATTCCGGCGAACCGGCCCGCAACCGGGCGCCCGTCCGCAGTCGCTCGAACATTTCCGCGTCCGCCAACAGCCCGTACTTGATCACCTCCGCCATCCCGGCGGAAAACTCCCTCTCAGGAAGCGATTCGAGCAATGAGGCGCCGATAAAAACCGCTTTGGGCTGATGAAAGGCCCCGACGAGGTTCTTGCCGGCCGGAATGTTAATCCCGGTCTTCCCCCCGACCGAACTGTCCACCATCGCCAGGAGGGTCGTCGGAACCTGGTAAAACTCGATCCCCCGCAGATACGACGACGCCGCGAACCCCCCGAGATCCCCGATCACTCCCCCGCCAACCACGAACAACCGCCCCCCCCGGTCAAACCCCTCGGCGGCAAGAAAATCGTACACCCGTCCAAGAGATTCAAGTGACTTCGTCTTCTCTCCCCCCGGCATCTCCAGAACCGGTAAGTCCCCGACCGCCTGCTCCAAAAATCCTCCCTGCGCCTCTCCCGCCGCCGCATCGATCAGAAATGCACACCGACGCTCTTCCTCAAGACAAGCCTCCACTGCACCCCGAACCAACTCGGCACAATCATGTTGTATCTGGATCAGATACGACCGCCCACCCAAGGCAACCTTCAATACGCTCCTCATCTTACCCTTAAACTCTATTTGCCGTGCCCGGTCAATGTCTTGTGTTCCATTTCAAACCACCCCAACTCCACAGAATCCCGCCGCTACAGGGCTCGGCAAACAGCGGAATATATAGACAGACTATATTTACTTGACGCGGGGAAGCATGAATGGCCCCGCACTGTTGTGCCAGAAGCTTCGCCCAAAACATCCGCTGCCTTCCAGCACTCCGAACACCGGTGGGGCCGAAAGAATCCGTTGCGAGCTCGGAAATCCCCGGGGCTATACCCCTTCTTAGAAGGGTTGCTATTTCTTTTTTATCAAAGCTTTATAGGATTGTATCCCCCGAATTTCCAGCGTGCAAAAATATTTCAAATTCCCTTGACCAAATGCGAACGAGTCTCAGTCTTAGCTCTTGGGTTGAGATTATGTCTCAATTTCAATAAGAAGGAGTCTTTATGAAGAGAATCCGCAATTCAAACGACGGCAAAAAAGAGTCCCTGGGGCGGGCGACCTTGGCAACCGTTCTGATTTTATCCATGGCCGGTGTGAGTGTACCTCATCCGAGTTTCTCGCGATCGACCGCAACTGACGATCCTCTGGAATTCGAACCGGTCGAGGTACTCGGTACCCGGGAGCAAATTGAACGAATGCCGGGGTCGGCCACCTTTCTCGATCAGGAGGAGATCCGGGTTCAGGGATATGACAATATCGACCAACTGATCCGCCGGGTACCGGGGGCTTACTTTCGGACGGAGGATGGCTATGGCCTGTTTCCAAATATCAGTCTGCGGGGCGTGGGATCGATGCGGACGTCGAAGCTGACGGTTATGGAGGACGGCATCCTGTCGGCCCCCGCGCCGTACTCCAACCCGTCCGCTTACTGCACCCCCACGACCGCGCGTATGAGCGGTATGGAGGTGATCAAGGGGTCGAGCCAGGTCCGCTACGGCCCGCACAACACCGGCGGCGTTCTGAATTACCTTTCGACTCCCATCCCGCTGGAGTCCCGGGGTTACCTGCGCGGGACTTACGGCGACAACAACGAAGCTCGCCTCCATGGTTACTACGGGACCTCCACCGATATCGAATCGGGTACGGTCGGGGTGCTCGTCGAGCATTATTTCCGCACCACGGAGGGCTTTAAAACCATCGACGAACCCCCCGACTTCGAGCGGGGCAACCGCACCGGGTTCACCAAAACAGAGCCGATGGTGAAGTTGTCCTTCGAGCCCCACGGCGGTCCCGACCAGCGCTGGGAGTTCAAGTTCGGGTACACCGAAATGGACGCGGACGAAACCTACCTCGGCTTGAGCGACGCGGATTTCAAGCGCAATCCGTACCGCCGTTACGCCGCCAGCCGCTTCGACAATATCGACACCTCCCTCGTGCGCACATCGCTCACACACACCATCGAACCTTTGCCCGATTTCCGAATCACCACCACCGGTTATTTCAACCGTTTCGAACGGGCGTGGTACAAGCTCCACGAAGTTTCCGCCGACGCCTCCGCCGACGCCAGCCGTCCCGGCGCCGCCAACCGGCGGAACCTTTCCCGGGCCCTGGCGGAGAACGGCGACCACCTGGACGTCCTGCGCGGCGAAGCGGCGGGCACCCTGCGCTACCGCAACAACAACCGCAGCTACGATTCCTATGGCGTCCAGCAGGTTTACCAGTCCCTGATCACCGGGGAAACCGTCGACCACAACCTGGAGTTGGGGTTGCGTGTGCATCACGACTACGAAGACCGCTTTCAGGAGGAAACCAACTACAACCAATTGGCCAACGGGACCATCGACGGACGCTTTCGCGGCGAACCGGGGTCCCAGGACGATCGTCGCAGCGAGACGACCGCTTTCGCCGTTTACGTTCAGGACCGAGTCGAGTTCGGTCATTGGTCGGTTACTCCGGGGATCCGCTACGAGCACCTTCGTTATCGCGTCACCGACCGGCGCGATACTCCGACGACCCGCTCTCGCGGGCACCTGGATGTTTTCGCACCCGGGATCGGGGTGACCTTCGATCAGACCGACAACCTGACCTACTTTGCCGGCGTGCACCGCGGATTTTCCACGCCGTCGCCTGGAAATCGAATCAACAATGGCGTGCGCGAAGAGCGCTCGCTCGGATACGAATTGGGCACGCGCTACAACAACCGGCAGGGTTTCCAGACCGAGGCGACCTTATTCTGGACCGATTTCGACAACCTGATTGTTCCGGACAACATCGGCGGCGCCGGGACCGGAGAGACCGAGAACGCCGGCGACGTGCGTACCGCCGGCCTGGAACTGTCGGTCGCATACGATCCGGGTATCGCCCACAACTGGGGCTTTCGCAACCCGAACCGCGTGGCGGTCACGCTGACCGACGCCACGCTCCGCAGCAATGTCAATGCGGACGGCGACAGCGGAGGCGCGGTCGAGTCGGTCTTCGCCGGCGGTGAAAAAGGCAACCGCCTCCCCTACGTGCCCGAGTATCAGATCTCCGCAGGAACAGGATTGGAATTCGGTCCCTGGGGCGCCTACCTGGACGGCTTTTACGTGCCGTCCACGTACGCCTCCGCCAATAACAGCAGCCAACAGGTCAATCCCAACACCGGGCTGCCCGACGCCCGTTTCGGCAAGAACGACAGCTACTTCCTGCTGGATGTCTCCGTCCACTACACCCTGACCGAAAACGCCAAAATCATCGGCGGCGTCCAGAACCTCCTGGACCGCGACTACATTGCCTCGCGTCTCCCCCACGGACCCCGGCCCGGGCACCCGCGCTTTGCCAGCATCAGTATGGAAGTGACTTTCTGAACCCGTCGTCGCGCAGGCTGTCGCTGTCACGATGGGGAAGATCGCGAAAGCCGGCCCAGCGCTTCCACAGCGAATCCGGGATCCCCGGCCGTGAGGAGCGCCGGGTTGCGCAGGTCGTCCTTGTTGTAGCGAAGCGGCCGCTTATCCAGGGTGAGCACAACACCGCCGGCGGCTTCGACAATGCATTGAGCCGCGCCGACATCCCATTCCATGGTGGGCACGTCCCGGAGGTAAAGATCGGCCTCGCCTTCGGCCACCAGACAAAACTTGAGCGAGCTGCCCATGCTTTTAGCTTCCGCCTGCGGAAAGCGACGCAGTAACTCTTTCACTTGAGGCCCGGCGTGGTCACGACTTGCCACGATGGCGAGCCTGGCTTCGTCGGGTTGCCGCACACGGATGCCTTCCGGTTTGCATCCCGCCTCCCGTTTCCAGGCGCCTTTCCCCTTGTCCGCAAAGTAAGTCGATTCTCGCGCGGGCACGTAGATGACCCCCAGTACCGGGACGCCGTCCTCAATCAGCGCGATATTGACCGTGAATTCCCCGGTTCGCTTGATAAACTCCTTTGTCCCGTCCAGCGGATCCACCAGCCAGAATCGCTTCCAGTTCTTCCGCTCGCGGATTTCGCCGTCCGGCGATTCCTCGGAAAGGACAGGAATGGAGGGATCGAACTCGCGGAGCCTTTCGCAGATCAATCTGTGTGATGCACGGTCGGCCTGAGTCAGCGGCGAGTCATCAGCCTTTGTCTCAACCGTCAATTCCCGCCCGTAGTACGTGAGAATTTCAGCGCCCGCTTCCCGGGCGATTTTTGTGATGGTGTCCAGCATTGGATGAAAGATGCCGTTTTGGGGGAATTCCGGTCGCAAGGCAACCCTGGATGCACGCGGCTGATCAGGTCCACCTTCTTATGACCACAACGAGACTCTCCTGGGCCGTGAGGGAACAGACGATCGGAAGAAAAAGCAGTCCGGATGTCAGCATCCATTCAATATCGATTCCATGAAAGAGGTAGCCAAAGACGGCAACCGTCGCTGCCGCGCAGAAAAAAAAGCCTTCCGACGAGTTGATGATCCGGCCGAAGAAGAGGCCCACTACCACCGCGTAAAGCGCGATCCACCAATCCACGAGGACGAAAATCATTCCGGATACAAAAAAGATGGGCGAGAGACAGAAGACATGTCGGCGAATATAAACGACCTGCATCACGATCGCGATCGCCAATACCACTCCCACACCGGCAAACCCGTAATAATAGGTTTCCCTCACCCCCGAATCCAAGGCGATCGCAAGATGGGTCAAGCCGTACGCGCCGGCAATCCCCCGTGCGGCGTCCATCCAGTTTTGCCACGCCAGGACAATGCGACTCAGGGGAAGCCCGTTCGACCCGTATGAATCGGAAACCCGCTCCCGGCCCTCGCGGGTAAGGTAAAGGTACCCCGGCATCCAGAGCAGAACGAGTGAGCCAATAAGATAAATCAGGGAAACCTCCATGCGTGCCCTAGTAAAGCACTTCCTTCAACGCACACAAGCCTAACCCGACTTGACCAACTCGACAGCAAAAACCGGTTTTTTCGTCCTTTGACTGGACTGTAGGCCGCATGGTTAAGGGACCGCGTTTTTCAGAATGGCTTGTAGTGTAGACCTGCCCTCT
>SLTG01000061.1 GCA_007130045.1 Opitutales bacterium | reverse complement strand
GATGCCGGGAATGCCGTTCCAGTGAAGCGGCCGCCGCGAGTATTTCGCCCTCGGTTCCCGCGGGAAAAGACTCCACCGCCGTCACTTCGAACTCGCCCGTCGTCAGGGTGCCGGTTTTGTCGAAGCAGAAGGTGTCGACTTCCGCGAGATTCTCGATGGCCGCACCCCCGCGGAAAAGGATTCCTCTTCGCGCTCCATAGGCGATCGCGGCCAGGATCGCCGAGGGAATGGAAATGACAAGGGCGCAGGGACTCGCCACCACCAGGAGGGTCATCGCCAGATAAAACGCCGAACGTTGCTCCTCGGTGTTTTGGAACGGCGGATGCGAATAGCCGGCCCACCAAACAAAAAACATCGCCGTGACCGCCCCCAGAACCGCCAGCGTGTACCCCGCTCCAAATTTGTCGGTGAACCTTTGAACGGGCGCCTTGAAGGCCTGGGCGTTGCGGATCAGACGAATGATCTTCTCCAGCGCGCTTTCGTCCGCCGGACGAGTGACCCGCACCAGGACCGACCCCGAAAGATTCAGCGTGCCGCCGAATACCGGGACCTCCGCGGACTTGCGCACCGGCAGCGACTCCCCTGTCAGGGCCGATTCGTCGGCTTCGGTGTCCCCTTCCAGAATCACTCCGTCCACGGGAAAAGTGTCGCCGGGCCGCACGCGCAAACGGTCGCCCACCCCCAGATGTTCCACCTCGGCCCAAACCTCGGAGCCGTCGTCCTCCACCCGCAACGCCTGACGAGGCGCAAGGTGAAAGAGCGACCGGATTTCCCGCTGGGTACGGGTTTCCGCGTAAGCCTCCATCGCCCCGGAGGCGGAGAACAGAAACAGCAACAAAGCCGCCTCCCCGTAGGCGCCGATCAGGCTGGCCCCGACCGCGACCGCCAGCATCAGAAAATGAATATCCACTTTCCGTTGGCGCATCAGCGCCCAGGCGTCGATGGCCGCATCCCAGGCTCCCGCGGTCAACGCCACCAGATACAACCCCAGTGACACCCCGTAAGGGACCGCCTCCACCCAAGACAACACCCAGGCCGAGAGACCCGCCACGCCGCAGGCCCCGGATAACAGGGCCAACAACTTCCACTCGTCGGAAAACCACCCCCGCCTTTCGTCTTCCGGCCAGGCGAACTCACGCCAGCGCCAGAACCGTGGCGCCGTGGGACAAGTCGGTTTGGCCAGTTGCGTCGAATCCCCTTCCCGTTTGAGCGCGATCTCGCCGGTCTCAGCCGCCTCTTCCCGGAAATTCTCGGGCCGCCGCCGCTGGAGCCGCTCCCCGGCGGCCACCGCCGCCCTCAGCTTCTTCGCCAGCAACGCCTCGTCCACCTCCCGCAAGGTAGCGACCGACAACGAACGCTTCCGGTCGTTGAACCGCACCGCTTCCACCCGTGTCTCGTTGCGCAGAAATTCGCTCAGCACCTCGACCCAGAACGGACTGGGCCCCGTACCCCCCTTTTTGCCTGACACCAAATCACTCATAACGGATGCGCTCCCTAACCACAGCCTGGCTCGATTCAGCGCCTGAAGGCGAATCAGGATTTCTTCTTTTTCTTCTCCTCCCTTTCCTGTGGTTTGTTGAAAAGCCCCCGGATCAATTCGATCGGCATCGGGAAGACGATGGTTGAGTTGTTGTTGATAGGAAATTCAATTTACGTTCCGTCCGACTGGTGCAGAGGTTGGCGATTGAATTCGGCCTTGGTTGATAGGAAATTCAATTTACGTTCCGTCCGACTTCCGGAAGAGGGATAATTTGTTGAACGTCCACCAAGGTGCGGTCGCCGTCCTGGTAGGGTTTGAGGCGGACGCATTCGATGTTCAGGCCGCGGTCGATCAGCCAGAGGACGGAGGTGGTCAGCTCTTTACCGAAGTCGGCCGCGACCAAAATGATTCGCGTATCGTTCCCGAACGCCTCCTCGTCGGCCTCCGACCATCCGAGAAAATCGAGAATGCGGGTTTCGGCGTCGGCGCTCTCGTCATTCAGCCTTCCGAGGAAATCGGCGTGAATCCGTACCGCACGATCGAAAGTCATGGCCGACACCATGGCCGCATAGCGAATCGCCTGCAGCTCCATGTATCCGCCGTCAGTCGTCCGCTTGAGCTCGATCACTACGAGATTGGCATTCCTGTCGATCGCGAGGAGGTCGATACGCCGCCTGCTCTCGTCCCAATCGCTGAACTCTTCCGTGAGGACAAAAAGGTCCGCCGAAATTACTTCGATTTGAGTTCGCAGCAGTCGCTGCAGATCCCCGCGCTCCTTGTGACCGGAAACGGAGTAATCACCGGCCTCAATTTCCCGGAAACTTTCGGAGGTCAGTTCGTAAATGGCCATAGAGCGTAGGGTTCAGTGAACAAATCGACCGTTAGACTATCTGTTCATTCATAACAGGTCAAGCTGACTGGCCTCCCGCCGGGAGCGTGGCCAGGACCGCAAATATCTCTTTTTCGTCCATCGGTTCCACTTCTTTCCACAGCATGTAAGCCAGTTTGAAGTGTGACCGATGTCTTTGGATCGTACCGGCGCCGCATCGTCAGCAACACGTCGGCAAAAGGCAATCAAGCAAGGGTCCGATGTGTGGTCTACCTACGTCTGACCGTCCCTATCCCTCTCTGACAGAACGCCCGCCAAGCGGTCGATCTCACCGGTGGTCTTGAAGAACCCTTGAAAGCCCTCGTATTCCGCCGGGGCGCTGGGGTAGAAGATCCACTCCTCACGTGATTC
>SLTG01000139.1 GCA_007130045.1 Opitutales bacterium | reverse complement strand
GGCTTGGGAAAGCGACCGGAATAATCGGGGCGCACCAATCAACTGGCACTTCACAAACGAAAAGGCCCGAGTAAAACTGAGGCGACTATACCCGAACATTTAAATGTTACAAGATACTAGTGCTGTTGGTTTGGGGAGTGATGCTGGCCGTGACGGTTTCCCCGGCTACGAAACCGAACCGGTGATGGGCTACGCGAGCGAATGAGCGCTCGCGGCTGGGGTGGTATGTTCCCGAAAATTGTCGCCGCACGGTATCGAGGCCATCTTACGCTTAATCGCAATGTTTCACCCACCCATTAAGCCCCTGTTGAAGCCGAAAAGTCGGGGGGTTGACATTCCCGTCCGCTTTCCGCACGCTCTTCACGTGCCGATTATAGCCCTGACCACTTCCGCTATTCAGGCTCATAAGGAAAAATGCATTCGAACCGGAATGGATAATTTCTTATCCATTCCGGTTGAAAAAAGAAGATGCATGACACAAATGATTGCTGTGTACAGGATACCATTTCAGGTTGTAAACCGGCAATGTGATGAATAGGCTCGTAGTTCTTTTGGTATTAACAGCTCTCTCCTGGTCTGTTGCATCCGGTCAGCCACTGGATGTGCTTCCCGTTAACTTCGACCATCTCACAAGCGAAGACGGGCTTTCTCAGGGTACCGGATATGCTATAGAGCAGGATCACCAAGGCTATATGTGGTTCGGTACTCAGGACGGGCTCAATAAGTACAACGGTTATGATATGACGGTGTATCGCCCGGTTGATGGCGCCTCGACCTCGGTCAGCAGCGGTCATATCCGCGAAATCTACGAGGACAGCCGAGGCAACGTATGGATCGGCACTCAGGGGCGGGGCCTGAACCGGTATAACCGGGACAGCGACTCGTTTACCCGTTTTTTCGGCCATGAGGGCGTTGAACCGGGAACAACCCCTTCCGGAGGGGCGGTTGTTGCTATATTAGAAGACAGTGAGGGGGTGCTGTGGATCGGCACGCAGCCGGGATTGAACATCTATGACCGGGATAGCGAAACCTTCCGCTACTTTCACGAAGCAGAAGGACTCAGCAGCGATCACATTACCGCACTTCATGAGTGTAGTGACGGCCATTTGTGGATAGGTACCGATAACGGACTCAACCGGTTCAACCGCGGGGACGAAACCTTTAGCCATTATTTGCACGATCCGGAGGATCCTCATGGCATCACCGAGGGATCAGTGTTTGCAATATATGAAGATGATCGGGGCACCCTCTGGGTGGGTACCGAAACCGGACTTAACCGCTTTGACCCGGACACCGGACGATTTTATCGCTACCGGCACGATCCGGATGATCCACACAGCATCAGTGGCAATATCATTTTAAGCCTGCATGAAGACAGCCGAGGCCGGTTCTGGGTCGGCACCGAGAACGACGGGCTGAATCTCATGGACCGGGGAAAAGGAGATTTTCAGCGGATTCAATCTGATGCGGGTAATCCCAATAGTCTCACCCAGAATTCCGTATGGGCTTTGTATGAAAGCAGGGACCGGATGCTGTGGGTGGGCACATTTAGGGGAGGATTAAATATGCTCGATTTAACCGAGTCGGGTTTCGAGCACTACCGGCATCGGCGGCACGCGGATAACACGCTAAGTAACGACTATGCCCTCTCGTTTCTGGAAGACCGGCACGGCACCTTTTATGTTGGTACCGACGGCGGTGGATTGAATATTTTTGACCGGAATACCGGCCGGTTTGAAGCCGTTAAACACGACCCCGAAGACCCGGATAATTTCCTCGGCAGCAATGTGGTACTTGCCATGCACGAAGATCGCAACGGCTATATCTGGATTGGTCACTACGGCGGGGGTATAAGTAAATACGATCCGCTAACCGGTTCGGCAGAGCAATTCCGCCACGTCCCGGAGGACTCCACCAGCCTGGCCAGTGACCACATTTATGTTATCCATGAAGACAGCGACGGACATATGTGGTTCGGCACCAACGGGGAGGGCGTTAACCGGTATGATCCCGAAGAGGGTCGCTTTATCCGGGTAGGCCCGCAGGGCGACGGCACCGGTTATGTGCGGGCCATCCACGAGGACTCGCGCGGCCATTTCTGGATCGCCACCCACGGCGGAGGGTTGCGGCAGATCGACCGGCACACCCATGAGGTGATCCGGCATTTTTATCAAGGCGATGCCGGTCTCAGCAGCAATGAGGTAATGGCGATTCACGAAGACCGGCAAAACAATCTCTGGGTGGGAACCAAAGAGGGCGATTTGCACCGGTTGGACTACGAAACCTATACGTTTTCCTCCTATTCAACCTCCGACGGGCTTCCGAGCTCGGTGATCAATGGCATTCGCGACGACGAGGCCGGCAATCTGTGGCTGAGCACCAACAACGGAATTGCCCGGTTTAATCCGGAGACCGAAAGGTTTAAGAATTTCGGCGTAGGAAGCGGAGTTCAGGGCAATGAGTTTTTACCGCTGTCCCACTATGAGGACCGTGAGGGATATATATACTTCGGCGGAACTAACGGTTTCAACCGGTTCCACCCCGAAGAAATTGCAGTGGGTGAGGAGGTGCCTCCGGTAGTCTTTACCGATCTGAAGATTTTTAACGAATCGGTGCCCATCGGCGGCGGCTCGCCGCTGGCCAAGCACATCAGCCAGACTGAACGGGTGGTGTTACCCTATGATGCATCGGTAGTCACGTTTGATTACGTTGCGCTCGACTTCAGTGCTGAAAAAGACAACGAATTTGCCTACAAGCTGGAAGGCTTTAATGACGACTGGCAGTATGTGGGCAAGGGTCGGTCGGCAACGTATACGAACCTGAGACCCGGCAAATATACCTTTAGAGTTATGGCATCGAACAGATACGGCGTATGGGGCGAAGAAGGTGCGGCCTCCATAGAGGTGGAGGTCGTCCCGCCGTTCTGGCAAACGGCGTGGTTTTATCTGCTGAGTGTTATAATGATTACAGGATTGGTGTTTGGCGGTTACCGCCTCCGGGTGCAGGCGATAACCCGGCGCAACAAACTGCTTGAACGGCAGGTGGCCGAGCGAACCTCGGAGGTGAGTGAACGCAATGAAGAGCTGCAACAGGCGCTTAAAGAGTTGAAGCAGACGCGCAGCGAGCTGGTGGATAAGGCCCATAAAGCCGGCATGGCGGACCTGGCCGCCGGCGTGTTGCACAATATCGGCAACGTGCTGAACAGCGTAAACACCTCAGTGATCATTATCCAGCAAACAGTGCGGCAGACGAATGTTCAGAAATTTAAAAAAGCCAATGAGCTGCTGCGGGCCAACATGGAGGATATCGACCGGTTTATACAAGATGACCCGAAGGGTAAGCAGCTGTTGAAGTACTACCTGAGCCTGGAGGAGCCGATCGACAACGAGGTCGAAGAGCTGGCTATGCAAAGCGATCGGCTGACCGAAAAAGTGAAGCTGATTGCCGATATCATATCCGCCCAGCAGAACTTTGCATCAGCCGGCCGGGTTACCGAGCAAATGCCGCTTAATGAATTTGTGGAAGATACCATTATGCTACAGGCCGGCAGTCTTGAACGCCACGGTATTACGGTGGAGCGGGACTATCAGGAGGTGGATAAAATAGATGTAGAACGCTCGAAACTGGCCCACGTGCTTATTAATCTTATTAAAAACGCCAAAGAATCCATGGATGATTTGCCCACGGAGCAAAAGAAGATGAGATTCTCTATCTTTCAGGATGAGCAAAAGATATATCTGTCGGTTTCCGATACGGGGCACGGCATTGAATCTGATAAACTTTATAAGGTGTTTCAACACGGTTTAACAACCAAATCGGGCGGCAAAGGCTTCGGGCTGCACAGTTCGGTGAATTATATGACCGAAATGGGCGGCTCACTTCAGGTGGAAAGTCCCGGGCCGGGTTATGGATCGACTTTTACCATAGGTTTTTCACGTAAGAAAACGGGAAAACGCAAGCTTCAGACGACGTGCAGGTGACTTAACGCGAAGATGCGCCCACTGGGTTATCGCGAAGGCGCCCTGCGGTGACCTGGATTTTCGCGCAGGCGGAGAATGACCAAGCGCAGCAATCCTTGCGACAGATAAACCACTGAATGTTTTGCCCGAGAGTTAATGGCTTCCCGCGACGGGTGCCGAAGCGGATAATCGGATTCGTCGTCAAGAGCGTTCCCGGATGATGAGGCTGCGGATGTGGGTCATGTCCTCCATGGCGCAGCGGACGGCTTAGCGACCAATGCCGCTTTCCTCGCTCCGCCGCAGGGCATTTTTTTGACGCGCCAGGTGGGAACCTCGTTGATGAGGACGCCGCCCACATCGAGTTCATCCCAGGCGCGCATGGGGTGTGCAAGAGAGGGCGTGAAGACTCCGGCGGAATAGGTTTACCTGTACCGCTTTGGCCGGAACAACGAGACCGGATTGGAGCTGAGGATGTGGGTGGTTGACGCGGACCGTCAACCTTTCCTGCTCCAGCGATGCCCTTCGAAGGCAGCGTCCAGCGGGGTCTGGGCGAGGTGATTCGTGTAGTTGCTCAAGGTCTTCAACGACACGACGCTCAAGACATCCAGGACGTGCCGCTTTGTGTACCCGGCGTCCAAAAAGGCCTGTTGCGCGTCTTCCGGCACCCATCCACGGTGTTCGAGGACGGCCTTGATAAAACGGACCAGCGCGGCCTGTTTCGGATCGGGCGGTTCCTTGCCTTCGCGCAGGGAATTGACGGTCTCCTCCGGCACTTTGCTCATGCCGGCCACCACGCTGTGCGCCGCCATACAGTAGTCACAGCCGTTGGTTTCGCTCACGGCGAGCATGGCGATCTGCTGCTCCTGGGCATTGAGCGCACCGTTTTCCTGCAACTGATCGGTGATGTGGGCGTAGGCCGAGAGGGCGACCGGCGACTCGCCGAGGATCCCGTGGATATTCGGGATGAAGCCATAGTTCTTTTCCGTTTGATCGAGAATGGGTTTGGAGGCGTCCGGCGCCGTTTCCTTCGTGTGCAAGGTGAATTTCATAGAATGAGTGCTCTTTGGTTGGTTAGCTGGTTTTGCGGCTGAGGGTTAGAGAACCCAAGCCGCTTGCTGACTTGGTACTTCGGGGAAGACGAAAGGAAGCGGGATTTATTCCGTTTCCGGGGATAGTAAAGCCCGTTGCCACGGATTGAGTTCGACTCCGCCTATTCCTGTGGCCCTACGAGCGGGCAAAAACCCTTTTGAAGGAAAATCGCGACCGAATCGAACGCCTGGCGCAAAAGCTCCTGGATCGCGATCCCGATTCAGCGTAACACCCTACGGCACGGGTGGATCCACCCAGCGGGAAGCTTGGGGATGAATTCATCGACGAAGGACGGAGCTTCTGGCCTTGACAGATTGGTAAGAAATCATACCAGTAAAGTATGAAAACAACCGTCTCGGAAAAGGGCCAGATCACGATCCCAAAACGATTGCGGGAACAGATGGGACTGCACGCGGGCTCTGTCCTGGAATTTTCCACTGAAGGGGGAATGCTGGTGGCGCGAAAGAAGGTTGGGAGCGATCCGGCCCGCAAATGGCGCGGACGCGGGACGCTTCCGGTTGGCGGTGACGTCGATGAGTACCTGAAACGTGTGCGCGATGCGGACGGCCGTTGACAGTTCAGTCCTGCTCGACCTTCTGACCGACGACCCGCAGTGGGCGGAAGCATCAGGGGAGGCTCTCGGCAAGGCGCGCGCCGAGGGTTCCCTGATTATCGGAGAAACCGTCGTTGCGGAAATCCGTCCCGTTCTTCCTGAAGAAGCGTTTGCGGATTTTCTCGATGACTGGGAAATCCGCTTTGTTCCGGGAACCTTGGAGAGCGCGAGCCTGGCAGGCGAGCACTTTGCGCGTTACCTGCGCCGAAATCCCAAACGGAATGGAATCGTCCCCGATTTCCTGATTGGTGCCCATGCTCAATTTCACGCCGACCGTCTCCTGGCACGTGATCGCGGCTATCTCCGGGATTACTTCCGCAAGCTGAAAGTGTGGATTCCCGGCCGGCGAATTCACTGAAGAATCGGTTCATTGCCAGGATCGGCGGCAGGGGTGGAAGCGAAACCAGCTTGCAGTCGTTTTTATTGTTCCTGATCCGGTTGTGCGAACCGTCTCAGAGTTGTGTGCTTGTAAGACGGTTCTCGAAGCCGACGTGGCGCCGGTGGTCCCCGTTCACCCGAATCCCGTCGCGTTCGGGCGGTGCATGCGACGGTCCGCTGCCCTGACGCTCACTTCGGCGCGATGAGTTTTACCTTGGGGAAATAACTCCGGTAGCGCGTCGCGTCACGGGTCAACAGAGCCATCCGTTCGCTTTGGGCGTGGGCTCCGATATAAAAATCCGGCAACGGAGAGCGTCGTTGCCCCCCTTCTCGCCGGTATTGGACAAAAACGTGGCCGGCAATGAATCCGGCTTCATAGGGAAGCTGCAGCCGTTGCAACGTCCATCCTTTGAGCGAGCGTTCCAATTCGGACGACCTGCGATAGGCGGGCGCCAACTCCGCGTAAATGATCGGGTTGATGGCAATATCCTCGACTTCCCCGCATTCGAGGATCTTCTCTTCCGACCAACTCCTCCAGACCGGGTCGTCTGTCAGAACATCCAGCAATACGTTTGTGTCCACCAACACCATCAGTCTTCGCCCCGGGTAAGACGCATGATATCTTCGGTTGATTGCATTGCCGTGGCGCTTCCGCGCGCGCGCCGCAACCCTCTCTCAATCCGCTTTCGCCGGTCGGCACGGGCGGGCTTGAGCAGCACCCCGTCGCGGGTGGCTTCAAACGTCACTTCGGTGTCCGGATTCAGACCATACTGGTCGCGTAACTTCCGGGGAATCGTCACCTGCCCCTTGCTCGTCAGTTTCATGGTATTACTTTTGATCCGAATCTCTTACTTGTCAAGGAGTGCGGCTACAACGCGCCGCGCTCGCGTTTGTGACCTCCTTCCTTTTCCCCGAGCCCGGAACACGAGGACTCACGACTCATCCGGCTTGTCCGAAATGATTCAGGAACGTCTGCCTTTTTCTTCCGATAAGCGTAATCTTGAAATCAAAACTTTTAGTTTGACGAATCAAAAACAGTATTTTCATATGGAGCTAATGAATTCTGTCAACGAAGATTCGAGAACGTTCCGGTGTTGTTTGGAACGATCCGGACTGCGAGTTTGTCGGCCGGCCTTACTGGCGATCTTGCTTGCGGCAGTGACGGCGCTGAACGGTTCGCCGGTCGGTGCGGAAACTGAAGACGTCCAGTCCCAATGGGCGGAGTCGGCCGGTTTCAATGAAGGCGATGTGCGCCGTGTGATGAGAGAGATTCTGGCGGCCGAGGGAGTCGGGGTGGCCGGGCTGGAGAACGGACGTTTCTTCATCCAGTCTCCGGACGAAAAGAACCGGCTCAACATCGGCGGCCGGATTCAACCGCGCTTCGAGTACGAGCGGCGGGAGGGCGACGATAATGTCAGTCGCGCCCGTTTCCGCCGGCTTCGCCTGGACTTCCGCGGGCATGTGATCGACGAGAACCTGACCTTCCGGATCATGCCGGAGTTGAGGGACAATGCCCGCTTGGATACGGCCTACATCAATTTCCGTTTCTCCGACGCCGTCCAGATACGGGCGGGCCAGTTTAACGTCCCGTTTGCCTGGGAACGGGATTCCTCCAGCAGTCGCCACCAGTTGACGGAGCGATCGACGGCCAACAACGAATTTCAGTGGCCCGGAGGCGGTGGAAAGGACGTCGGCGCAACGATCCATGGACGGTTCGCCGAGGACGTGCGTTACGCGGCCGGCGTCTTCGGTGGGGAAGGACGAAACCTCTCGGGTGAAGGCACGGAGGGGGTGATGGTGTCCGGCCGCGTCACCTGGTCGCTGCTCGGCGAATACCCGGGCAGCGAAGCGCTGGTCCAACCGGTCGAACGCACCAACCTTTCTTTCGGCGCAGGTGCCTGGTACGCCCATCAAAGCGCCGTGCGCGATTGGTATCCGTGGGACGATGACGAAGGCCAAACCGCGAATGCCTTCGCAAACACCGTGGACGCGCAATGGCAGAAAGGGAGGTTTTCCGCTTACGCCGCCGGTTTCTTCCGTCGGGTGAATCCGCGGGAGGATGGCTTTTCCACCTTTAATGGCGTTGGGTTCAACGTGCAGGGCGGATATCTGATTCTGCGCGAGCGGCTGTTCGGTGGGTTGCGGTATTCGCAGGCCGCCCCGGATGATACCGTTGACGAGGGCAAGACACGCGAAGTGATCGGCGGGCTTCAAATCTATCACAACGGGCACCGCTCAAAGGTCCATCTGGAAGCGGGATGGGAGCAGCGGCACGACGCCGACGACTGGCGCGACACGGAGATCGTCCGAATGCAATACCAATTGTTGTTTTGAGGCGAGAGACGGAACGTCACTACTTGGGCAGGGGTGCCGACCGGCGGCTTATGCCTTCCAATTCATTTAAAAATTCGCTTCTTAAGGGAGTTCCGTGCTTCAGCTGGAACCGGTGTTCAGATTCCGGCGCGAGATTTGTGATTTCAGGGGTATGAACAACTTGCTCCGGAAATACGATGGGGTGGCTTTTTTTGCCGGGAACAGCCAAGTCGTGCGGAACCGGCGGCCGTGAGCGAAGGTGAGCCGGTTCAGCGGATCAGCAATCTTATATCAAGAAACGCTTGCGGCCCGAAACCGGAGAAGGTATGGAAACAGTTTGAATACCAACCGCGTATTGAGAAATGGCCCAGGAATTGAAATGTCCTCGAACGGGAGTTCGTTTGACGCCCCACAAGTTTGGTGAAGTCGAGATCCACCTGTCGGAGGGGTGTGGCGGTGCTTGGTTCGATCGTTACGAGCTTGAGCATTTCAAATGGAAGGACCACGAGGCGGGTGAGCGTCTGGCCGCGCTGATGGAGCGTTTTCAGAGTGGTGAGCCCGATCCTGAGGAGAAGCATTCCTGTCCCCGGTGCGGCGATGTTGTATTGCACAGACGTTTTTACAATGCCCTGCGAAAGGTCGAGATCGACGAATGTCCGGCATGCGGCGGAGTATGGCTGGAGGTCGGTGACCTGGCAAAGATTCGAAAACTCTACCCGACACCCGAGGAGCGCGAACGGGTTTCGAAGGAGTTTTTCAAGGCGTATAGGGAGAGCGACAAGGTCAAGGATTTCCAAGAGTCCAATCAGAAAATGGACAAGGTAATCGATTTCCTTAATACGTTCATACCCTGGACCTGAAGTGTGTCCTCGGAATCCTTACAGTTCGCTCGAGAGGCGATCGCCATGTGGTATCAACGTGACGGGTTGGGGTTCGGCGAAGAGACTGAGGTCGTGGCAACCTTGACTCCCGCCCGCTGAGCCAGTTCTCCCCGCGTCCGGAATGCATCCATCATACCGACAACTTAACCCTGTAGTTCGGTGCAGGGTCAAGGAACGAGAGAGTGTTGGAATATTGACAAACCGATGCAACCGGATAAAGTATCGAATATGTATGAAGACCATTACAATCAATGTAAGTGAACCGGTCTATGCAGATTTTCAGAAATATGCACGGGAAAAGGATCGACCGACTTCCGAACTGATTCGGGAGGCAATGGAAGCGTATCGGGAGACGAGGATTCGTCCGCGGCCCAGTGTGCTCGATGGTGCGCCGGCCAGCGTGGGAAAGGTTCGCCGGACCTGGCGCAGTCGCGGCGACCTGACGGGAGACCTCTTCGACCGGAGCGATGATCGGGATTGACACCACCTTCTTGCTCCAATGTGAAATGCGGGAAGTTCCGGGCCATCGGGAAGCCCGTGTTTACCTCGCCGAACTCGCTCGACGGAAAGGAGCCTCTATGGCCCTTTGTCCTCAGGTGATTCATGAGTTCCTGCACGTCGCCACCGACCCGCGCCGGTTCGAACATCCGCTGGAAATGACCGACGCTCTTAGTCGGGCGGAGAAGTGGTGGACTGCGAGGGAAACACACCGGGTGTTTCCGAACGAGGAGTCGATGCGGATCAGCTTTGAGTGGCAGCGACAACACCGTCTCGGGCGCAAGCGTCTGCTCGACACGCTGTTGGCCGCGACTTATTGGGAGAACGGAATGCAACGTCTGCTAACGTTGAACGAGGCGGATTTCGAGATCTTCGGCGTTTTCGATTTTGTCGGAATACCCTGATTCCGGTACCGCTAAACGTTTTGGGTGTCTATTGAGCCCCGGACTTCTATGCGGCGCCAAAGAGCCGGCGTTGTACCGGGGGCATAGCAAGCATGAATAGAGCGATCAACGCCAGGTACGCCACCGGTTTGCCGAAGAACTCTTTTGCCTCGCCTGCCTGCGCGGCGACGTTGACCGAGAAATACGCCGTTGCGGCGTCGACGGTCAGGCCGGCTGTGATGGCAATTGCGCCTATCGCGACGACAAAGACAAGAACCGGCGCCAGGCCGAATTCCTTCCGAAGCACAGCAAGCGTTGCCAGGCTGGTCATCGGCGCCGCGAGAAGAAAGACCAGGGCGGTCCCCGGGGAAACCCCCGCAACGATCATCGCCGCGGCGATCGGCGTCGCCGCCTGGGCGCAGAGGTAAAGGGGAATGCCGATGACCGCCATGACCAGCATGGCCGTCCATCCGCCTCCGTAATCGGCCAGTGTTTCCGGGGGCACCCAGGTGACGAGCACACCGGCGAGGACGAGGCCCAGAAGCATCCACGGCCCGATGTCGTTCAGGACGTCGGTGAAGGTGTAGCGCACGCCGGCCACGGTTCGGCGCAATGCGGAGGGGTTTTTCGCGGGAGCGTCCGAAACCGTGGTTACGGTCGAATTACAGGAGTCGCCACAACAGGGAGAGCTTTTTGCTCCCTGTGTCGAGAGGTCCGCTTGATCGAATCCGCGCGGCGGACTCCCTATGCGGATTTCCGCCCTGGAAGGAGGGTAGCGATGGTCGCAGAACCGTCGCTCCTCCTTGTCCTTCCGAGCGAAGCGGGCCGGCACGCCGGCCACCAGCAGGCCTGTGGCGATCGCGCTCGCCACCGCGCTGATCGGACGCACGATCGCCATAAATGGCCCCATAAGCGCATACGTCAACGCCACCGAATCGACTCCGATTCCCGGTGTTCCGACCATGAAAGCGGTGGTGGCGCCGCGCGAGGCGCCGCCGCGGTACAGGGTGACGCCGGCGGGAATCGCCCCGCACGAACACAAGGGCAGGGGCGCCCCAACGACCGCGCCCCGGGCGATCGGTCCGAGGCCGGGGCCACCCAGCCAGCGAACCAAACGCGCCTCCGGAATCCACGCCTTGATCAGCCCCGCGATCAGTAGACCCCCGAGCAGCCAGGGCGCCACTTCGAGGGCAATCTCCAGGATGTTGTTCAATACGGTCATCGGTAAGTCCATCGCGGTGTTGCGACAGTGTTCTACCGTAAGGACTTCCTGGTCTTTTTCCAATCGTGGGCTCGTATGAGGGGGGCGATTTATGATGAGTACTCTAAATTCCCGAGAATGGATTTACCGCTTGGATTCCCTCATACATCTGTCCCTCGTTAAGGTCTTCCGTGTACAGGGTTCGCGCGCCCAACTCGTGTGCGGCGGCGACTATGGCCGCATCGTGGGGGTGGATTCGGTAAGTCGACGCAAGAAGGAACGCCTTGCGATAAAGATCCGGCGTCGCGGCGGCACACGGGAAAACCAGAATTTTTTCGAGGAAGGCCGCCACCTTGTTCTCCGGAACCGGTTTCGCCATCTTGCGGGTCGCCACCACCCAGGTTTCCATGAGAACCTGATAAGACGTTCCAAAGTCCGATTCCGAAAGCAACTTGGCCGATTGGTCGCGTTTCGCGCGCTCTTCCGGAGCATCCGACAACGCGTACACGAGCACATTGGTGTCGAGAAATACCTCAGCCTCGGGCATGGCGTTCCTCTCTGGCAGGCATACTTCCCACCTTGCCGCCAAAGCCGCCGATCATCTTCCGGATCTCCTTGCGTGCCCGCGTACGATTTTCCTGAAGGCGGGTGAGCCCTTCCAGGTGCTCCCGAACGAGGCCGGTCACGGTTGTCTTTCGCTCCGCGGCGAGTACGCGCGACCGCTCGTAAAGTTCGTCGTCCACGCTCAATGTGATATTCTTCATGGTTTAACATTAACTGTGAAACTGGGTCCGGTCAAGGTCTTTCTTCGTTTCGGATTCCGATGCTTTTCATGGCAAGGTAAGTGTTGCCGCTCGAATTCTCTTCTTGTTTCTTGCCGGACGGGTTGACATTTGGGTGACTGTAGCTACAGAATGTAGCTATGAAGAGGGCGAAACGGGCGAAACTTTTCAAACACGGGGGAAGCCAGGCTGTTCGGTTGCCGAAGGAGTTCCGTTTCTCCGAATTGGACAAGGAGGTGATTGTCGAGAAGCACGGAGAGGACATTGTGCTGCGTCCGCTCCGGGATGCGGTGACGCTTGCCGATTGTGTCCGTGAAATGCGGGAGCGGTATCCGGCAACCGCTTTCCCGGACCGCGAGCAGCCTCTTCGTCAGCAGGACCGGGAGCTCGATTTGGATCGTTGATGGAATTCTCGCTGTACTTTCTGGACACGGATACCTGTATCGATTTGCTGCGCATATCGCCGGAGCGAATCCCTCCGGAGATCGGCCATCTGAAACAGGAGAGCATTGTTGTGTCGTCAGTCGTTTTGGCGGAGCTCGAAACCGGTGTTCGGAAAAGCGAACGGCCGGAAGTCCACGCCCGTCGGCTCTCGTTTTTGGTCAGCCATGTGACCCTTGCCGCCTTTGATGCCGGGGCCGCGCGGGTTTACGGAGAAATACGCTCACACTTGGAAAAGAAGGGGAAATCCATTGGCCTGCTCGACCTGCTTATTGCCGCGCACGCCCGCAGCCTGGGCGCGATTCTTGTAACGGGAAATGTCCGCGAATTCCGGCGAGTGCCGAAGCTCCAATGCCTTTCCTGGAAGATATCGAGAGAGTCGGTGAAGCACCGGAAGGATAAAGGGGAATATTGACAGGGCCTGTACGTCTTTTCGACATATGGGTTTCCGCAAGCTTGGGCTGTTGGTCTCGGGTGTGATGCTGGCCGGAACGGTTTCGCCGGCTCTGGTCGGAGAGGTGCTGCGGGTACAGGGGTCCACCACGGTGAATCCGGTGGTGACGGAGGCCCTGGAGTTTCTCCGTGAGGAACGGGGGATCCGCTATCGAATCGACACGTTGGGCGGCAGCGCCGGCGGTATTCGCGCTGTGGGGACGGGTGCGGCGGAGGTGGGGATGTCTTCGAAAGCGATCGGCGACGAGGATCGCCGGCGTCATCCGGGCTTTGATTTTCATGAGACGGTGATCGCGGTGGACGCGGTCGCGTTGGTGGTCGGGCCGGACGTCTGGGGAGCGGGTGTGCGTTCCCTCTCGCGCGAGCAGGTGCAAGTGATCTACGAGCGGCCGGGGGTCAGCTGGACGGAGTTCGGCGGTCCTGACCGCCGGGTGGTGTTCTTTAACAAGGAACCCGGACGCGGAACGTGGTCGGTGTTCGCGGAATGGTCGTACGGCGATCCGGGCGAGGCGCCGCCGGTGAGCCACCCGGAGGTCGGGGCGAACGAGGAGGTGCGAACCAAGGTTTCGCGCACGAGGGGTGCGCTTTCACAACTTTCGGCGTCCTGGGTGGACGGGCGGACCGTGTTTGCGCTGGGAATCGTAAACGATTCGGGTGAGACCATCCGGCCCGAAGGCGAAGCCCTGGCGAACGGGCATTACCCGCTGAGCCGGCCACTGTTACTGGTGACCGAAGGGGAGCCGGAGGGCGCGGCCCGCGAGTTGATCGAGTTTCTTCTCGGGCCGGAGGGGCAAAGACTGGTGCGCAAGCACGGGTACCTTTCGCTGGCGGAGGCGGGGTTGTGACGCGGGCGCTTGCGATAGAAAAGGAGCGCCCTTCTTTAGCGGGCACCTGGAGCTTTACCCACGATCCCTGGACGACTCTCGTATGGGGATCTCTGATACTTTCGGGAGGTTTGTTCCTCTTTGCCGGGGCGACCCTTGTTTGGCAGTCGCTGCCGATATGGCGGCACGAGGGGTGGGGATTTTTGTTCGGCGGCGAATGGTTCTACCGGCACGAACTGTTCGGCGCCGGGGCGATGCTTTACGGGTCGGTCGCGGTTGCGGCGATCGCGGTTCTGTTGGCGGTGCCGCTGGGGGTGCTGGCGGCGGTGTTTTTGTCGGAGTACCTGCCGCGCCGGCTGCGCTGGGGAATGAAGGTCCTGGTGGAGGCGTTGGCTTCGGTGCCGTCGGTGGTGTACGGGCTGTTCGGGGTGCTGGTACTTCGGGAGTGGGTGGGCGGCGCGGTGGAGCCGTTCGGGGGGTGGACCGGGGACACGCTTTTGACGGCGGGGTTGTTGCTGGCGGTGATGGCGTTGCCCTTGACGGTGACGCTGTCCGATGACGCCTTGCGCGGGGTGGCTCAGGAGCAGCGCGTTGCGGTGCGCGGGCTCGGCCTGACGCGCGGCGAGACCGTTCTCCTCGTGGTGTTGCCGCAGGCCTGGCCCGCCGTGGTGGGCGCCACACTGCTGGGGCTGGGCCGGGCGCTGGGTGAGACGATCGCGGTGTTTCTGGTGGTGGGACGGATGGATAACCAGTTGCCGGAAAAGTGGTTTTCGTTGGAGATGATCTTTCAGCCGGGGCAGACGTTGACCTCGAAGCTCGGCGGACCGGAAACCCATCTGGCTGCCGGCGATCCGTTGCATTGGGGCGCGATGATGGGGCTGTGTTTGATGCTGGTGGCCATAACGGTCTCTTGCCTGGGAGGCGCCCGGTATTTGCAGGGCAAGGGAAGGGGGCGGGCATGAGGCGGCGGGTGTTGAATCTTGGCCTGGCGTGGATCGCGGGAGCCGCGGCGATGGGTTGCGCGGTCATTGCGGCGGGTTTGATGGGGTGGATCCTTTGGCGCGGGGCCGGGGCGTTGAGCTGGAGTTTGCTGGTCGATCCGAGTACCGCGGCCGGCGCGGAAGGCGGGTTGCGGTACCAGATTCTGGGAACCGTTATCCTGGTGGTGACCTCGCTCGCGTTGGCCGTACCGCTGGCGGTGGGGCTGGCTTTGGCGCAGACCGTGTATCTCCCGAAAAGAGCACGGAACAGTTTGCTGGGCACTCTACATCTTGCGGCGGCGCTGCCTTCGATTCTTTTTGGCATTCTCGGCCTGCTTTTCTTCGTGCAGATTCTGGGGATGGGCAAGTCCTGGCTGGCCGGCGGGGCGGTGTTGGCTTTGATGATCTTGCCGACGGTGACGGTGTCGTTGATCAAGGGCATCGGAGCCATTCCTCCCGAACAATGGGAAGCGGCGGCGGGGCTGGGGCTGCGACGTTCAAGGATCATCACTTCGGTGATTCTGCCGCAAAGTCTTGGAAGCCTGGCAACCGGGTCGCTGCTGGGTTTGGCGCGCGCGGCGGGAGAGACGGCGCCGATCCTTTTTGTGGCTGCAGTGTTCTCCGGCGCCACCTTGCCGGACGGCATTCGCGACAATCCGGTACTGGCTCTGCCGTACCATATCTTTGTTTTAGCCCAGGACAGTTTTCATCCCGGCGCGCAGGAGCAGCTTTGGGGGGCGGCCCTGGTTTTGGTGATGCTCGTTTTTATTGTTAACCTGATCGCGTTGCCCCTGCGCCTGCGAACCCGTACCAGTCATGGAACCGATTGAAAATCAGAAATCCGGTGGGAATCCTCAAAAAACCGTTGCGCCCGGCGGTATCGAGAACCCGCAAGCGCCCGTGCTGGCCCTGGAGGAGGTTTCGGTCACGGCGCAAGGTAAGAGCATTCTGAACCGTGTTTCGCTCGACGTTCAGCCGGGCGAAGTGTTCGGTATCCTCGGACCGTCGGGAGCGGGGAAAAGCACGCTGCTTCGAACGATCAACCGCCTTGTGGATTTGCAGCCGGACTTTCGCGTCCGGGGACGGATCCTTTATCGGGGAGAAGATATTCTGCATCGCCGTGTCGATACCGATGCCTTGCGCGTCCGGATCGGGATGGTCTTCCAGCAGCCGAGCGTATTTCCGGTATCCATTGCCGAGAATGTTCTCTTCGGCGTGCGCCGGGTGAAAGGCGTGCGCCGGTCGGAGCGGGCCGAAGTCGTCGAACGGGCGTTGCGCGAGGCGCACCTTTGGGGGGAGTTGAAGGACCGGCTCAAGGATTCCGCGTGGAACCTTTCGACAGGTCAGCAGCAACGTCTTTGTCTGGCCAGGGCTCTGGCCCTGGATCCGGAGATGCTTCTGATGGACGAGCCCACCAGTGCTCTGGACGCTCGCTCGACAGAGGCGATCGAGGATTTGATCCTCGGCATGCGCGAGCGCCGGACGGTACTGCTGGTCACTCACAACCTCGAGCAGGCCCGGCGGGTGACCGACCGTATCGCGTGCGTTTGCGTGCGGGATGGTGCCGGCGAAATTCTGGAACAAGGGTGCTGTGATGCGGTGTTCGGCAACCCGGCCTGCCGAAGACTGTTCGAGCGGATGGAGGACCTGGAGACGTGGGCTGATTTATGAGTAAACAAACAAGCCAACTGAAATATTCGGAGGATTCGTTCGTCATTACCAGGATGCATGACAAACGCGTTCGTTTACCTTCAACTGCTTTGGGGAGATCGTGTGCCGGCACGGTGGTTGGTCTTGCAGGATTGCTTGCGGGCCTGCACGCAGCAGCAGCGCAGGAAAATGAAACTGAAACGCCTATGTTCGATGAATTGAAGGAGTACCGTTTCACCCGTTGCGTGACGGGTTTACTTACGACCGGCAATTGGAGGTCCATGGCGTCGCCGATATGAACGACGACGGCTGGCGGGTCCGGACACTCGCGATTCGCGACGCGGTACGGCTCAGGGAGGAGATGCAGCCGACGTATTGGTTCAGCGAAGAGGATTCACCGCAGGCGGGCTATCTGGAGGGCCGCTGGTGGCCGCACCTCGTCGATCTGGCGTGCGGCGTGGGCGCCACATGGTGTCGATCCCATGCAGTACGTCGTCCACGCCGAATGGATCAACCGGCCGGCTACGGTGATTATCGACAAGGAAGGTATTGTTCGGCTCGCGTATCGGGGAACGTACTGGGGTGACCGTCCGAAAATCGAAGAGATATTGGAGATGGTGCGTGATGAGGATTTTTCCTTCGAACATCTCCAACGTTGGAAGTTGGATACGGAGCCGGAGTAATTTAGAAATCCGGCATGGCTGAGCAACGGCGACTTGTAACGGAATTTTTTGACCACAAATTTCCCAGATGGGCACAGATTCAAAGAAGAATAACCGCGAAATACGCAAAATAAAGACCCCGAGATCCGTGGTTGAATCAATACGGGTTAGAGGCACCGGCAAAGGAATATAGGGCAATGAATCAAGGGGCATTTCCGGTTGTCTGTTACGGAAGACTTCATGGGTAAAAAATGAGTGAAACGGTTGGCTGAGAATATATTCAAAACCACGGAACACACGAAGTACACGGAATTATGGCGGGCAGGGTGCCCGCGTTCCCAATGATTCCGGCCCCTTGCCCCTAATCTGTGCCCATCTGGGAGATCTGTGGTTAAAGGTTTTTTTCTGGTTCGGGGTCATCCCGCAAGGCGGGATGCTACGCTTGGGTCTGAGGCTGCGCCTTGCTAATAATGGTGATAGAAGTAAGACCCGCGGAATCCGCCGCGGCGATGGTGGAAATGGCGTCGGTGGTGGAAGCGGTGGTGCCGGAAGCCGTGGTGATAACTGGGGACGTACGCCGGGCGATATTGAGTCCGGGTGGCAAGCATGGCGTCGATGACGCTCGTGCTAACCCCGGCTTCCTCAAGCTGTTTGACACTCTCCGTATCCATCTTGTACATGGCCGAGCTGCGCGCGATCAAACGAATGATCACATCATCCGGAACGTCTTTCCGGCTCAATAAAATGATATCGTCTCCGCTCAGCGCGCTCCCGCGCAGCATCTTTCGTTCGATTTCCTGTCCCGCCGTGGCGGCGACGGCCGTATCAATATCGCTTCGGTGCTGCGGGGTGACGCAGCCCGTGACCGCCAAAGCGAACAACGAAAGGATCAGTCCCGGTATTAATCTCATGACGGAGTTAAGACGTTTGGAAGGCGCATTGATTCCCGAGAATCGAGCGCCTGGCCGGAATGCTACTTGGTTAAGCCCAAAGTAGAACACGCTTCCAGCGTGTTGAGTCAGGCTCGCCCGCGACGAGCTCGGCCGAGTCGAAGCCTAAGCTACATCGATCCAGCGTCCTAACCGAGCGCCATTCGCCGTCTGAAGAACGGAGCTACGCAGTAGGTCCGTGCTTTCAGCCGGACCTTTCGGGGGAACGCAAGTTCACGCTGGTTGCGGGTCAATCCCCATCCCATGGAGCGAAAGGCCGGAATTTTCAGCCGAGTGAGCCGTCGAATGCTTGAAACCGATTAACGCAGGAGTGACGGAAGGAACTATTATGCATAGAATGATCAAGATCGTTGGAGGGGCCGGCATCGCCGGTGTGGTGCTGTCGGGTGGGATTCTGCTCGTGCTTATGAACGGCGGTCAGGCCGGAGGCGGCGCGGTTCCGGCGCGCGGAACATCCCGGATCGACGGTAGCCACGTTCAACACCGGATACAGGCGCAATTACGAGCGCAATCCGTATGAAGCGTACTTTCAAGGGGAGGGATTAAGGTTTCCGGCGAAGGGTGGCGACGACGATCGCCTCCCGGAAAAAGAGCCCGTTGTCGGCGTTCAATCCGAAGGATTCGCGAGAGCTTATACTGTCCAACAAGTTTCGGAGGCGCCGGGCGGGCGCGTGGTGGACGAGACGCCGGCGGGCAGCATCGTGTTGGAGGCGTCGGGCGACGGCTCGATCCGGATCGTCGAAAAGCCCGAAGGGGTTCACACCGTCCACACTTTCTGGTTCGCGTGGGCGTCGTTTCATCCCGATACGGACCTCTTCGATTCGGAGCAGTGACACCTTGCTGGATGACCGTGAACCGAGAACGGATCTTTAACCACAGATTTCGCAGATGGGCAGAGATAAGAATTTTCGTCTTTGAATCTGTGTTCATCTGAACCATCAGTGGTCAAAAAATTCCCTGATAGACCAGAGCCCGCGGCATCGGACAGGTCCTTATATGAGGGCCATTCGGACTCACGGGAATATTCGCTGCGGTGGATCGTCGAACCAGTTGATATGGCATCTGAATCCGGAAGGAGGGAAAAAACAGGGTCGAGAAAACCCTTGGTTCGGCTGCGCGTGGTGTTGCTGGGGGTGGTTCTCGCGCTGCCGCTTGTTTACGTGATGGATTCCCTGTTCTTTGCCGGAGGAGGGCATGGCTCGGCGCATGGACACTTCCAGCCTGGATCGCACGTTGTCGATCCTCGGACGGATTCGATCCCCTTTTCGCTGTCCTTCGACGGCGACGGACCCATCAATATGACGGAGGACCGGATCGCGGTGAAGGGGTACGACGTTGTGGCCTATTTTACGGAGGATCGACCTGTCGAAGGTTCGCCGGAAATCACTGCGGAATGGGAAGACGCCATCTTTCAGTTCTCGTCGGAGGAGAACCGGGACCGCTTCCTGGAGGCTCCGGAGGATTATATTCCGGCCTATGGCGGTTACTGCGCTCTCGGCGTGGCCAATGGTTACAAAGACGATATGCACCCGGCCGCGTTCGACGTGATCGACGGACGGCTGTTCTTCAATCTGACGCCTGGCATTCACGCGAGCTGGGCTGGAAACAGCGAGCGATTGATCGCCCGCGCTGACGAGAATTGGCCGGAATTGAAAACGGCACCGGGCTACGGACGGGCGGACGGACGCTGAACCGGCGCGGAGGCGGGAATTCCTTGTTTCTGAAGGACGGCTTCACGCCGCTGGTGGCGGCAATGGGTTGAGGATATTTAGCCGAAGGGTGCAATCAATTTCGGCCGACCGGTCTCCTCTTTGGGAGAAGGCCAGCCAAATACCAACAATCCAACCAAAGGATGCACAAACCATGAATCAAACGATCAAACTACCATCCGTAATCACCGCAATCGCCGTGTCCCTGGCCCTGCTTGGAGGCGGCGCGATCGCGCAGGCCGACGAGAAACCCGAGAGCGCCGAGGCCAAAACTTATGCCGTGCTCTTCTACGCCGACTGGTGCGGTACCTGCAAAGCCCTCGATCCGAAGATCGAGGAGGCTCGCGAAGCCTTGGCCGAAGAGCCCGTTTTGTACGTCACCTTCGACATGACAGACGAGAAAACGACCCGGCACACCGCGATGCTCGCGAACGCGCTCCAGCTCGACGAGCATTTCAACGAGAACGCGGGAAGAACCGGGTTTCTCCTTCTGATCGACGCGGAAAGCCGCGAGGTGGTCGACCGGATCACGCGTGAGGATTCCGCCGAGGACATTCGGAACAAGATCGCCGCGGCGACATCCTGAAGCGCCGGAACGGCTTCATCAAATATTCCGCCGGACAGGGCTGACAGCGCCCTGTCCGGTTTTTTGCCCAATCAAGCCGCGGCTTTATTCTCTCGCCAGGCGTCGAAGTTCAGAAGTCGGTCGGATTTTCTTAGAAGGAAAAGGGCGACACAGGCTGCCAGCATCGGCCAGGCGGCAAAAAAGAGCAGGTTCTCAAAGGGGTCCAGGTACTGTTTCCAGGAAGAGAAGGTGGAGACGGTGTGCATCGCCAGCACAAGTCCGTAGCTCCAGGCACGGAAAATTCCGGCGACGAATCCGAGAACGATCACCAATTGTACGGCGCCGATAAGTAAAAAAGCGCCTTCACCGAGCCCTTCCAGCATGTAAAAGTTCGCAAAGACCGCAGCGGCGTGTTCGGGATGGAGGAACTTGTCCAGCGTCCACATGAACATGACGATGAACACGCCGAGGCGAAGGAGCAGGAGAGCGATACCGAGTTTTTTATCGTTATGGTCCATCTTCCTGCGACGAGTCGGGGCTTGGATTATTCCGAACGGTGAACGGTCGAACAAATCCGATGTACCGCAGTTCCTGACGGGGTGCGACGGATTCAATTCGAACGCGACTCGCCCATGGCTTCCCGGAATGCGGATTTGCGGGCGTGCCGGGAGCGAATTCCGTCAATCCATGCGTTATGGTCGGGAATGGCGTTCCAATTCTCCAAGACTTCGGCCAGTGCGATCAACCCGGCGGATTCGCCTTGCGCAAAAACCTCGGAGGCGAATCCGTCAGCCGCACGACAAAGTACCCGGCCGGAGGGACTGAGTCCGAGCATGGAGAGTTCCCGGGAGTGAGCTTGCTGCGAAGCGGAAGGCATCGGCCTAAACTTTCACCTTCCGAATGTTCGGAAAAGAGAAGATTCTCCCTATTCATCGCCGTCTCGGGCGAGGAGGTATTCGAGGCGCAGACCTTCTCGAACTTCTTCCGTTTTCCGATGTTGTTCCTGAGCGGACTGTTCAATCATTCAATGCGCGGTCGTCCGACGTTTTCCCCTGGTCCGACGCGCCCGCCGGCTGCGATCGCGCCAGCGCAAACAGTTCTTTCGGTGAGACGCGGTGGTGCCGGGCGAACTCACTTATCGACATCAGGGGATCCTCGACCGGGTAACCGGCTTCTTCGAAGGCGGTCATCATGTCCGCGAAGGAAACACCGGCCCAGGCCGCAAAACTCGGGAGGTTCGCTTCCTGGACCCAGGTCGAAGGCGCGCGTGCCATGTGATCGGGGTCCCTTTCCCAATAGTCTTTGATCGCGGTGTTGACCTTTTCAATCCCACTGAAGGGCGGCAGCTCGCCGATCGTGCCGGCGACGACCAGAACCGTCAGAACGCAGGCAGCCAGAAGCTCCCGCAAGCGCGCGCGAGGCCTGGCCGGCCGCGAGCAGACGTAGTGCACCAATACCCGCCAATTGAAAAACAGGTGGAGTGCAACGGCCGCCACCAGCAGGATTCCCGCTGCCATGTGCAGGTCGGACCATTCCTCCTTGCCCAGGCCCATGACGGTCCAGTCCGTCCAGTTCGCCACGCGGCCGCGCGGGGCGACGTAAAGCACGACGCCGGAAACGATCATTATCAGGAAAGCGAAGCCTGTGGCGAGTGAGGCAAAGCCGCGCCAGTTGAAGCGACGTTCGCGGGGTTTTGGCGGGTTCTCGTCACCCGGAGCGGGCTCGGCGGCGCTGCAAAGCGAAAGTTTCTTTTTCATGGCTTAATACCCACTCCCGGAAACGGGCGTTTCTTACACCTCGTTGCTCAAGCTGTTCGAAAGAATCGGTGGAACGGATGGTTTTGGGATAACGGCTGTAAGATTTTCGTCTCCCCGGGAGTAGGGGAGATGTATGGACAATCCAAACCTTGGTGGTGAGCCCGGCTCACTGAGTCCCGGAATCACCGTTTTGATTCCGGCCTATAACGAAGCGGAGAGCATCAGCGATACCGTGAACAGCTTGCTCGCCCAAACCGTGCAACCGGCGGCGATTATCGTCGTCGACGATTGCTCGACCGACGGAACCGCGGAGGTGGCGCGCGCGGCCGGCGCCACCGTGGTCCGACCGCCGAAAAACACTGGAAGCAAGGCCGGCGCGCAGAATTTCGCGCTTCCTCTTGTCGAGACCGTGTGGACCATGGCGATCGATGCCGACACCACTTTGGCCTTCGATGCCGTCGAGAAGCTTATGGTCGCCCTGGACGAGAAGGAGGTCGCGGCCGCCAGCGGATTCGTGGTGCCGCGTTACGTCAGGACCGTATGGGAGCGGGGTCGCTACGTGGAGTATCTTTTCGCGTTCAGTTTTCTCAAGCCGGTCCAGGATTTCTTTGGAAAGCCGTTGATCGCATCCGGCTGCTTTTCCGCCTATCGCACGGACGCCCTTCGCGCGCTCGGCGGTTGGTCGAACCGGACGATGACGGAGGACATCGACCTTACGTGGCGGTTCTATTTTGCCGGTTGGCAGGTGCGCTTTGTTCCGGACGCCGTCTCCTACCCGATCGAGCCGCACGATTTTAAATTCATGCGCAAGCAACTGCGGCGGTGGTCACACGGGTTTGTACAAAATGTCCGGCTACACTGGCGGCGTGTTCTCGCCGTGCCGACCCTGCGGATGATTGTGGCCGTCGCCGCGTGGGACGCGATGGTCGCCTCCCTCGCACTGGTCGTGCTCCTGCCGCTGATGATCGTCCTGTTTTCGGCCCCGATTCTCATGGTGGCCTATGTGGCCGACCTGCCGGTGGTCCTCGCCCCAATCCTGCTCGGCGCCATCCGGCGCCGGGAGACGGCGCGGGCGCTCGCGAGCATTCCGGGCTTTCTCGTCCTGCGGGCCGTGAATGCATTTTTTCTGCTGGAAGCAATCTGGTCGGAGTTAATCGTCGGCCGGCCGCTGAGACTCTACGAGAAAGGACATTAAAATGGGCATACCTGTCATCACCGCAATCAGCGTAATCTTCTATATCCTGATGGCCCTAACGATCCTTCCGATCTTGCGGGCAGTCCAGGCAATCAGGCGAAGCCCTCGCGGGGCCGGGCGGCCTCACGTATTTCCCCTTCCGGTTCTTGCCTTCCTGATGTTGATCGGGATCGTTGGGGGAGCATGGGTCGTCGCCACGCTGGCAGTGTACCGGCTCGCCGAGGTCGTCCCCAACGTCCGCGGTTTGCTGCCCGCCGACGGAGCTGAGTTTGTGCTGCTCGGAATAGGTGCCGTCAGCATGGTGGGAACCTTGATCCTCGTGCTTTCCGCCGTCGAGGTTTTGAGCTGGTTTTGCGCCGAACGCGAACCGAAGCATGCAAGGGGTCCGGACGGTCAAAAAGTTCGACCGACCGACTTGATTCAAGGAGGCGTTCATTCCGGAAGGCCGCACGGATAACCACGCCGGAAGAATGACCGTCGCGCCTATGCGGAATACTGCTCGGTTAAGGCGGTGGATCGAAGTAGCTTAGGCTTCCAGCCTGAGACAACACGCTGGAAGCGTGTTCTACTTTTGGGCTTAACCGCCATTCCGCCTATGCGGAAAGAGTGATCCACTTTGATTTCTTTGTAAGATCCGGCGATTACCGGGAGTTCGGAGGGTAGGGGCGTCCTGCCGGTGCAGAGCGCCTTTCGAAACAGAAACTTCATTTGATTCAAAGATGATCCGACTATCCAACTCGATTTCGCGCGGTCTTTCGGCGGCGCTTCTCTTTGCCCTCCTGCCGGGCGCCTGCCTTCTGGCCGAGGAACCCGTGCGCGGGCCGCTGCCGGAAAGCCAGCAGGACCTCATCCACCAGTTGGCCAGGTCGCACGAGAAAATCCAGCGGCAGGTGACGCTCACGGAAACCGGTTACGAGGCGACTACGACCTCGACCGATCCCGTGATCGCGGCCGCGCTGCGAGCCCATGTCGCCTATATGCAAAAGCGGATCGCGGCCGGGTCGATGGTCCGACGGTGGGATCCCGCCTACGTCGAGATGATTGCCCACCAAAAGGATCTGACGCTGGGTGTCGTCGAGCTTCCGAATGGCCTGCAGGTTACGATGGTGGGCGCAACGCCGGAGGCCGTGGCGGTGGCCCACAACCATGCCAGAATCGTGAGCGGGTTTGTGGAGGAAGGACCGCCCGCCGTTCGACGGGAGCACGCCCCGGCGCTCGAAAAACCGGACGGCTCCTGACCGGCTGCCTGCCACTGGCCGGAGACGGTCCAGAACTCGGGCCGCGTCCGGAGGGTTGCGGTCTCACTTGACAGTTTCCATAAAAGATAGTAAGTAATTACTTTCTCTGAAAAGAGTTTTATGCCTGAGAAAGAATATTTATCGTCCGGGGAGCGTCGTGAGCGAACGGTGGAAGCCGTTATCAAACTTTGCTCCAGGGCGGATCCGGCGACGATCACCACCGAAAACATCGCCGGCCACATGCGTGTGACGCAGGGGGCGTTGTTTCGTCATTTCCCGAACAAGGAGGCGATATGGGAGGCGGTGGTGGCGTGGGTGGCCGGGCGAATCTCGGATCGCGTCTTAGTGGCCGGCGAGGAAATCGAGGATCCGTTGAAGGCACTGGAGGCAATTTTTGTGGCCCATGTGGATTTCATCGCCCGGCATCCCGGGGTGCCCAGGGTCCTGATCGGGCAACTGCAACATTCCCGGTCAACCCAGGCAAAGCGAATGGTGCGCTCGATGCTGGAGGCTTACCGGCAGCGGATCGCGGCGTTGCTGCAGCAGGCGCAAAAAGCGCGGGCATTGCGCCCGGGGCTCTCCATCGACGCGGCCGCCATTCAATTCATCGGCACGCTCCAGGGACTGGTGCTGCAATCGCTCATTGCCGGGGATGTGCCGCGGATCGTCGCCCAGGCCCCCGCCGCCTTTGACATTTATCTGAACGGCATTCGGGTCGACCCGGGAGGAAAACGATGAGCAAATTCTTCAATACGGTTGGCGGGAAACTCCGGGCAAATCAGCCTCTTCGCAGAACGCTGATCGTGCTGGCCGGATTCGCAGTGGGGGCAGCGCTGTTGGTGCTTTTCGTCGTAAACCGGAAGGCTCCCGAGCGACTGGAAACGGCGGTTGTGCCGGTCAGCGTTACGGTGATTGAGGCCAAATCTCTGCCGTTTCGGCTGGAGGCGCGGGGGCATGGGGTTGCTCGTCCCGCTGAGACCTGGCAGGCAGTGGCCAACGTGGCGGGGCGGGTTGTCGAGCGTCACCCGAATCTCGAGGGCGGCGCCATCCTTGGCAAGGGAGCCGAGTTGCTGGTGCTGGATCCCAGCCGCTATGAATTGTCCATTGCCGAAGCCCGGAGCGAGTTGGCTGCACTCGTGGCGGAGGGACCGCAGCTCGACACGGAGGAGGCAAATACGCGGCGTCTGTTGGAACTGGAGCGCGAGCGTCTGACTCTGGCCGAGCAGGAACTCTCGCGCATCGAGAACCTGGCGGAAACCGGGGCGGTCTCTCTCTCCCAACTCGACGAACAGCGCCGTGCCACCTTGGCCCAGCGCCAGGCAGTCGCTTCCCTGGAGAACACACTCGCGTTGCTTCCCTCCCGGCGCGAGATGTTGGATGCCCAGCGCGAGCGTGCCGGCACCCGCCTCGCCCAGGCGCAACGCGACCTGGAGGACACGCGCTTTGTTGCCCCTTACGACCTGCGGTTGAGCGAGGTGGAGGTGGAGCTCCACCAGTTTGTCGGCGTCGGCCAGACCCTGTTCCAGGCCGACAACCTTTCGGCCGCCGAGGTGGAGGCACACGTACCGGTATCGATGATGCGGCGGCTGGTGGGCGGCATTGCGCCCGCCGATCCGCCGAACGAGGCGCTCGACCTGAGCGAACGGATCGATTTTTCGACGATTGACGCGAAATTGGAAATGGTTGGCGCTCCAGGCGCCAACTGGAAGGGGCGGGTCACCCGGATCGCCAGCGGCCTCGACCCGGTCACCCGAACCGTGCGTGTCGTGGTGCGGGTCGACCATCCCTACCGCGATGCCCGGCCGCCGGAGCGCCCCCCGCTGCAACGCGGGGTTTACACGCGCGTCCGGCTTTCCGTACCCAGTCCCGAACCCCTGCTGGCCGTACCCGCCGAGGCGGTACATGCGGGTGAAGTTTTCCTGGTCGATGACGATGATCGCCTGGAGCGCCGTCCGGTGGAGGTGGCGTTCGAGCAACGGAACCTGGCCGTGATCGCCGCCGGCCTGGCTTCCGGCGAGCGGGTGGTGGTGGACGATCTGCCCTCGGCATTGCACGGCATGCCGCTGGCGCCCCGGCGCGACGAGGCCCTTGAGCGCCAAATCGCCGCCCGGGCAACAGGAGACGAGCCATGATCCGCTGGTTTGCGAGTCACCCGACGGCGGCGAACCTGCTCCTGGTATTGCTGATTGCCGCCGGCCTCTTCGCCGCTCCTCATCTGAAGCGCGAAACTTTTCCCGACTATCGCCCGGTGGAAGTCTCCATCGAAGTTGTGTATCGCGGCGCCAGCGCCTCCGACGTCGAGGACGCTGTCGGCCGACGCCTTTACGATGCGGTCAAAGGGGTAGAGTTCCTGAAGGAATTTGTCTGCGTGGCCCAGGACAATCTGGCCAGCGGGACAGCCACCATGGCTGCCGGCGGCGATCCGATTCGGTTCCTCAACGAATTGCGGACCGAAGTGCAGGCGATCACCGACCTGCCGCCCCGCGCCGAACCGCCCGTGGTGCGCGAGCTGCATCGCAGCGACCTCGTAGCCGCGGTCGCGGTCACCGCCGACATGCCCCAACGGCAACTCGAGGATTACGCCCTGCGCCTCGAGGAACAGATCATGCGGCTGCCGGGCGTGGCCGGGCTGACGGTGCACGGAATGTCCCAGCGCCAGTGGCAGGTGGAGGTGGCACGCGAGGTGCTCGGGCAGCATGGTCTCTCGGCCCGGGAACTGGCGGAGCGGGTGAGGCGCCAGAGTCTCGACTTGCCGCTCGGCACCCTGGAGACCCGCGAACGGGACATCCTTCTGCGATTCACCGATCAGCGCCGCTCCCCGCGCGATCTGGCGTCGCTGGTGGTCGTTTCCGACCCCGACGGCGGCGAACTGACGCTGGGGGAGATCGCCACCGTGCGTGAGATCGGCGAAAAAGCGGAAGAGAAAATCCTCTTCAATGGCGAGCCGGCCCTCGTCCTGGAAGTCAGCAAAGCACTGCGCGCCGACGCCCTTTCGGTCAAGGATTCCCTGGAGGTTCTGTTGGAAGGTGAACGGCGGCGGTTTGATGACCGTATCCAACTGTTAATTACTCAGGATATGACCGGCATCGTGCGCGACCGCCTGCAGATGCTGGTCAAAAACGGAATCGTCGGGCTGGTGCTGGTAGTCCTGGTGTTGAGTCTTTTCTTCCGGCCGCGGCTGGCGCTCTGGGCGGTGCTCGGTTTGCCCGCGGCCTTCATGGGAGCCTTTTTCGTCATGGCGTTGACCGGTCTGTCGCTCAACATGATCACGCTGGTGGCCCTGCTGATGGCCATTGGGATCGTGATGGATGACGCCGTCGTGATCACGGACAATATTGCCGCTCGCGCCATCCGGAACGCCTCACCGTTGGAGTCGGTGATCGAAGGGACGCGCCAGGTTTTGCCCGGCGTTCTCTCCTCGTTTCTTACCACGGTAGCCGTGTTCGTTCCTCTCTCCTTCCTGGCCGGCGAGTTGGGCGCGGTGCTCGAGGTGCTCCCGGTGGTGCTGATCGCCGCCCTGGCCGCCAGCCTGATCGAGGCCTTCTGGATCTTGCCTCACCATCTCAAAGACAGCGTGGGAAGGCTCAGCGAAGGACACGACTCACGGCTGCGCGCCGCCTTCGAACAACGATTCGACCGGTTTCGCGAGCAGGTCGGGCGCCTGGCCGATTTGGCGATTCGATTTCGCTATGCGGCGCTCGGAACGATGCTCGCCATCCTCATTGGCTCGTTCGGGTTTTTGGCGGGCGGCCATATCGGCAGCGAAGCGATGCCCGACATCGACGGTGATGTCCTGGAGGCGCGGATACTGATGCCCCAGGGAACGCCGCTTCATCGCACGGAAGCGGTGGCGGCACAGGTCGAGGCGGCTATGCGGCGGCTGGATACACGTTATGCCCCCGGGCAGCCCGGCGGCATCCTGGTGGAGGCGATCCAGGTGCGCTTCAATCACAATCCCAGCGCCCGGGAGGCGGGTCCGCACGTCACGACGGTGATCGTCGACCTGCTCACCGCCGAGCGCCGCCGCATCACGCTGGACGAACTGAGCGCGGCGTGGCGGGAGGAGATTGGTCCGGTCCCGGGCCTCAAGCGACTCATCATCCAGGAACCCGGTTTCGGCCCGGCGGGTGTTCCGGTGGAAGTGCGTTTGGCCGGTGAGAACCTCGACGAGTTGAAGGTCGCGGCGCAGGAAGTCGCGGTCGAGCTGGGAAGTTACGCCGCGGTTTACAACGTCATTGACGACCTGCGCCTCGGAAAACCGCAGCGGACCTTCTCACTCGCCGAAGGCGCTCACGGGCTCGGGTTGACGGTCGAGGAGGTGGCGGCTCAGTTGCGCGCCGCCCTGCTCGGGGAGGTTGCCGACAGCCAGCGCATCGGGGATCACGAGGTGGAGATCCTGGTTCGCCAGGCGGGAGCCGATCGCGACAGCCTCGACGACCTGGCCGACCAGACCATCCTCCTGCCGGACGGCCGCCGGGTTCCGCTGGAGGTAGTGGCCAATGTCGCCGAAGAGCGTGACTGGGCGAGCATTACCCGCATCGACGGGCGCCGCGCGGTCACGGTGGAGGCCAACGTCGATGCACGCCAATCGAGCGGTCAGGCGATCGTCGACAGTTTGCGCGCCGACTGGATGAACGATTTTGAAGCGCGCCATCCCGGGGTGGCAGTGACCTTCGGGGGGCAGGTGGCTCGCTCCGCCGAGACCGGCGGCTCCATCGGTCGCGGATTGCTGATCGGGCTGGTGGGGATATTTTTGATCCTCTCATTCCAGTTCCGGAGTTATGTGGAGCCGCTCCTTGTGATGGTTTCGATCCCGCTTGCCTTCATCGGCGCGATCTGGGGACACGTCATCATGGGTTACTACCTTTCGATGCCGTCCCTTATCGGCGCGGCCTCCCTGTCCGGCATCGTGGTCAACAACGCGATCCTGCTGATCCATTTCATCAACACTCACCGGAAACGGGGGCTGGATGCAGTGGCGGCGGCTGGCCAGGCCAGCCGTGACCGGCTGCGAGCCATCCTGATCTCGTCGAGCACCACCATTGCCGGTCTCTTCCCCCTGCTCCTCGAAACGAGCACCCAGGCCGCCGCCATCAAGCCGCTCGTCATCGCGGTGGTCTTCGGCTTATTGAGCGCGACGGTCCTGGTGCTGGTGGTGATCCCGGCCCTTTACGTCCTATTCGACGACTGGGGATGGATCCGGGCGCCGAAGCATGCGAAGGAAACGTAGCGCACGGATGCGAGAGGGGGCAGGAATTGAAGATGGGCCACTCGCAGCGGAGGCGCGCCGGCAACTGGCGGAGGAAAAAGTGGCCGAGTGCCGGATTACCGCCCCGTTTGCCGGAGTGATCAGTCACACTTACGTGGTCACCGGCGACATGGCCGTCCCCCGTTCCCCTTTGCTGGAGATGTACGATCCGGCCTCCGCGGTCGTCCGGTTCGCCGTGCCGGAATGGGCGGCCGGAGCGGTCGAGATCGGCCTGTCCGCCCGGATCCGTTTCGATGCCCTGGGTCCAAAGGGTTTCGATGCCCGCGTCCTCCGGGTTTTTCCCCGGCTCGACCAAACGACGCGTACCCGGATGGCGGAGGCCCGGGTCGATGAGGAGATCGAACTGGCTCCGGGGATGTTCGCTCGTTTGGAACTGACCCTGGAATTGGCCGATGATGCTCTGGTCGTCCCCAACGAGGCCCTGATCGCCCGGCCCGGGGAGGGACGGTCGGTCAGGGTGGTTCGGGAGGGCAGGCTTGAGCGGGTGCCGGTCTCCCTGGGGATCGAGGAACCGGCGCGCAGCCAGGTGAGCGGAGACCTGATCCCGGCGGAAATCGTCGCCGTCTTCGGACACGGAGGCCTCCGGGCGGGGACCGAGGTGCGCGTTCGTGAGAGGGGGGATTCGCCGGAGCCGGAGCCGGAAAACGGGTTCACGGAGCAAGGGAGCCGGCAATGAAACTGACCGCGATGGCCGTCGAAAGGCGGACCGCCGCCGCTGTCCTGGCTTTGGCTCTGGTGGTCTTGGGAGGTTGGGGATTGTCGCGGCTGCCGGTCGATTTTCTCCCGGAGGTGACCTATCCGTTTGTGCGGATCGACGTGCGCTGGGCGGGGGCCACCCCGGAGGAAATCGACACCAATATCGCCGAGGTGATCGAGCGACGGATCGCCACGGTGGACGGGTTGGATTACCTTTCCTCCGAATCACGGGAGGGGCGGTATCAACTGGATGTGAATTTCCATTACGGCGTCGATGTCGATGTGGCCTACCAGGACGTGCTGGCGGCGATGTCGCGCGCCACGCCGCAGCTGCCCGACGACGTCGAAGCGCCCATCGTTTTCAAGGCCGATCCCTCGCAATTGCCGGTGGTGCAAATGCCGATCCGTTCCAGCGAATGGGATCTGGTGGCGCTTCGGTCCTGGGCGGAGCATTGGCTGGAGGACCAGGTGATCGGCGTGGATGGAGTGGGGGGAGCGGAAGTGGTCGGCGGTCTCCAACGCG
>SLTG01000072.1 GCA_007130045.1 Opitutales bacterium | reverse complement strand
TCCGGACAACGGCAGGCGCTATGATTGCAGCTTCACCTGGCATAGCAGTCATCTGAGCGAGGGCCTTAGCGAGCGGACGCTGACGCTGCGCTTCCGGCGGTCGGAATCGAGTGAAATCTGATAGGACTGGGCGCCGCCTGGATGCACCCATTGTCCGCGGGCTGTAACGGTCATACCTCTTTCCCCGGCTGGCGTCGTAATCCCCGAGCCGGGGGCGGCGGTGCTGCTGGCCGGGGTGTGAGGGCTGGTGATCGTGTTGATTGGGCGGCGGTGTAGAAGAAGGTGAACATCCCGGCATCCCGGCAATCGCCACCCCTTTGAGCTTGCCCCGGAAGGCGATGTCAGGCAATCTCTTGGCTCGACAGGCCGCCGTTTGGTTGGGGGGTGAAATGCCGCTGGACGAATTCCGTAAGTCGCTAATTGAAAAAAGAAGTGACGGGGCGGAGCTCGTTCGGGTTGGGCCGTAGTCCTTCCTGCGAACCGCACGCCGGGATCTGCGAGGGGGCTCGTCGGCAACGGCGGGTGCTACCTTAATGGGGAAAAAAAGAAATTTACCTGAAGCTCTCCATCATGTTCTTTTCGAGATAGAAATGATCATTTATTCAATGATGGCGTTCTCTAAAGGAAACCTTAGACAATTCGAAAGCAACATTTTGGTCGAGGTATTTGCGCTTCACCTTCGAAATCTCGACGAGTTTTTTGGAAGAAAGCAATCTAACTCCGACTACATGAAGCCAGAGCACTTTGTCGAATGGAGATCGGATTACAGGTCGAATCCGGAGATTATGCGACGAGCTTCCCATGAAATTTCCCATCTGACATATGATCGAAAAGCCCCGGGAGAAAAGGAGCCTTGGGATGCGGGAAAATATTTTGAGCCGATTCGTAAGGAGTGCATCCGCTTTTTGGAATTGGTATCTGAGAACAAAGAGCTTCTTGAGTTCCAAAATAACCGGACTAAGCACTCAGAAGTTCTGAGTATCCTTAGGGAACTTACGCCGATTCCTAACAAGGGGGCCGGAGGCAATGACTAGAAGCTGCCGCTTCTAGCCATACCTCAGCCCCGGCGTTCTGGAAAAACTTTTAGGCTAGTCGTGATCGTGCAAGAGTATTCAAGATGAAGCTGTTTAAAGATAGGCTTCGTTCAATGCTGCTAATTCTCTTAGGTGTATTTTGGGTTGGAGTTGGGTTCAACCTGATTGTATGGGCGGTGGTCGGCTTGGTTAGATTTGGTTGGCGCATGGAGGTTTTATTACTATTAGGGTCAACGCTGATGGTAATTGTTGTTTTGGTTGGTGTTGGCGGGGTTCTTGGGGGAATTTTCCTGATGAGGAAGAAACGTTGGGCACGAAGGATGTTGGAGGTTTACAGCTGGCTTTGTGCGGGTGTGGTTTGTATTCTTTGCGTTATAGTAATATATAATGTTTGGACAGGAACAGCGCGATTTGGAAACATTTTGGGAGTTGTAGGATTTCTCGTTGTTTATTTAGCAAATGGACTTCTTCTTAGATCTAAAACTGTTCGAGAAATGGTGGTCTATTGATTACTACGGCTTCAGATTCTACAGCCCATCAATGGGAAGGTTCCTGAACAGGGACCCGATTAACGAGCAAGGTGGGTTGAACTTGTATGCGTTCGTCGGGAATGATCCGGTGAATCGGTGGGATTATTTGGGATTAAGCTCAGGTAGGTGTTGCAGTGATTGCGAATCTGAGCGCAAGGCGTATGAAGAGGCCAGGGAGCATTTCAAGACTCTTAGAGACAGAAAGAGAGCATGTGATCAATTAGAATCTGCTCTTAGACTTGCTCAAGCGGGGGCCAAAGAAGCTTGTGATCGTGCAACCAAATGGTTGAAACGGACGGCAAGGTCTGCAAGAAGATGTGAAAAAGGAAATGCGGTGGCATGCAGTATTCTATATGTGCAGCTTGGGTATGCGCTCTCTTATAGCCAAAGGTGCGAGAGAGAAATGGCTACTGTTGAACGGTATCAAGCTAGGTTCGATGCTGAATGCTCAAATGCGCCCACTGCGGAAGAAGTAAACAGAGCCGGTCTACGGATGGGGGACCTGCACGAAGTGTTATTGGATTGCGAGGAGCAGTATCGTGAATGTGTCAATAATCATTGATCACCCTTGTAGTGATACAAATAACTGGTATAGAAAGAATCATGTATAAACCAGATTACTTAGTATGGATCTTCTTAGGAGCATTTGCTGTTTGCTTCGCTGCTTGCGAAAATTCAATGGCTGACTCGAGCAAAGAAATCGATTATAATATGATTTTTATTGAAGGTGGTGAATTTAAAATGCAATCGCTAGACCGGCACGGAGAGCCTCGAGGCAACAAACGAGCGACCTCTGTAAGTGATTTTTATATTGGCCAATTCCCTGTGACACTTGAGAAATGGAACGAGGTTCGCGATTGGGCAACGAAGAATGGCTATGACCTGGGCGGCGTTGGCGTCGGCTGTGCTGATAGGCACCCAGTGCATGATGTTAATTGGTATGAAGCCGTGAAATGGTGCAATGCATTCAGTGAAATGACCGGGCTGAAACCGGTTTATTGCTTAGAGGGAGGCGAGGTGTACCGTCAGGGAGACCATGATATTCGAAACGATGATGTGCTTTGGGAAGCCGATGGCTATCGTCTTCCGACAGAGGCGGAATGGGAGTTCGCCGCTCGCGGAGGAACTAAATCACAAGGATTCACTTATAGCGGTAGTAATGAAATAGAAGAGGTCGGGTGGTATCGAAAGAATTCGGCCGGTGCCGAGTGCGATTTAACTGGATGGGAGGGCACTGGAAAGGGCACATGGCCGGTAGGGATGTTGAACCCGAACGAGTTAGGCCTTTACGACATGAGTGGAAATGTCAGGGAATGGGTTTGGGATCTGACGTCACTCTATCAACGGAATAGCGTTGAAGATCCCAAGGGTCCTGATCTGACGGAACTTGATGGAGGCAGAGTGTACCGGGTTCTTCGTGGAGGGAATTGGTCCGACTTCGAGATTGTTTGTAGAGTAAAGTTTCGTTGGATAAGTGAAGAACCTTCTGGACATGCTTTGACTTACTCAGGTTTTCGAGTGGTTCGTAGAGCGGAGGATTCTGGAGGGAAGGAAAAGTCCTCACGTTTCGACAATTGACAGATCGACTCCAACCGCCCCGCCTCGTTCCAATCGGCCGCCCCTCCCGCCATCGCCACGCCCCAGTGCCCCAACCCTCCCACCTAAAAAAAAGCCGCCTCCCACTCAATGGGAAGCGGCTTTTTTTTTGTGCCTGCGTTCAATTCCTCCCGGGCATGGCGACCACCTTGCGGCCTTTCCTTCCGGCCTAACTGCCCGTGGGACATGACGTCGCCAGCCGCGCCCGGCCGTGCGCCCATTTGCGCAGCGCCTCGACCTTCTCCGCCATGGTGGCGGCGAGCGTTCTTTTTAGACACCTACCGCTTGCGAGAGCAATGCGGTAGACTTCCCGCTGAGCTTCGGCTCAAGCGTTCTTTGACTTTGCCCAGTTGTGGGGCGTGAGTTCGTCGATCCGGGAGGCCGGATGGTCGTCGACGCGAATGAGCACATCAGCGAGGTAGGTTTCCGGGTTTATTCCCAGTATCCGGCAATTCTCGATCAACGGTAAGCGTCCGATCAAGCACCCCCAATAAAGGTCGGGACATCCGAGGTATGCTTCCTGGATGGAAACAATCGAGACGGAAGTATTGGACGGCGGGGTGAAGCAGGATGCCAGCGGGCGTCGTATTTTGCCAGGACACGAATGGAGGCGGGTGCTCGATGAGTATGATAGCAGCGGATTGACTCAGAAGGCCTTTGCCCGGCGCGAGGGGATCAACTTGCATACCTTCGTGGCGTGGCTTGGGCGGCGGCGAGACGACCTCTTCGAATTTCCGCAATAGACGTCGTTACGCGTTCTTTTGGGATGACGTAACGTTTGGGCCTCCTCGCCCAACCCCTCCCACCTAAAAAAGCCGCCTCCCACTCCCCCGGGAAGCGGCTTTTTTGTGTTCCTGAATCAGAGACCCTGTGGGTATGGCCACCGGTTTTCGACCGTTGAGGCGAATCACGTCAGACCTCAATCATGGCGAATCAAAGGGGATTGGTTGGGTTTGGTGTACCTTCGGTCGGGTGGGAGATTGTCGACATCAGAGCGAATGATCAGACGTGCGCCCCGATTGAAGGTGACGTAGGCGTAAAGCCAATCAAGGAACACGAACAGCTTATTGTGAAAACCCACTAAGAACATCAGGTGAATGAACAACCAGGTCAGCCAGGCGGGGAAACCGGAAAGTTCGAATTTTCCGACCTGCGCCACCGCCCGCGAGCGGCCGATGGTCGCCATTGAACCTTTGTCGAGGTAGGCGAAGGCTTTCTCCGGGGTCGGTTTGCCGTTGCGCAGGTCTTCCCGCATCACTTTCGCGACGTGCCTTCCCATCTGCATGGCCGCCGGAGCGACGCCGGGCACACGTTTGCCGTTGGCGTCGTTCAGTTGAACGATGTCGCCGATGGCGAAGACTTCTGGGTGTCCGGGGACGCGGAGATCCGGCTCCACGGGTATGCGTCCGGCCCGGTCGAGTTCAACGACGAGTTTTTGGGCGAGGGGAGACGCCTGCACGCCCGCCGCCCAGACCACGGTTTCGGCTGCGATTTTCGCGTCGGAGAAGGAGACGCTTCCGTCATCGATATGAGTCACCGGCGCGTTGGTCCGGACTTCGACGCCCAGGCCGCGCAATTGTTTTTCCGCGCTTTGTGACAGGCGTTCGGAAAAGGTCGGCAGGATGCGGGGGCCGGCCTCCAGCAGGAGGATCCGCGGGTCGATTTTGGAGGCCTGCCGGTATTCGGAACGGAGAACCCGCCGCGCCAGTTCGGCGAAAGACCCCGCCAACTCGACGCCGGTTGGTCCGCCGCCCACCACGACCGCGGTCAGGTAACTGCGCCGGCGCTCCGGGTCGGTTTCGGTTTCGGCGCGTTCGTAGGCCATGAGTAGCCGGTGACGAATCCGTAGTGCGTCGGTCACGTTCTTGAGGCCCGGAGCGTGCGCCGCCCAGGCGTCGTTGCCGAAGTAACTGGTCACGCCGCCCAGGGCAATGACCAGGTAATCGTATCGCAGCTCCTCACGACGCAACTTCAGACGTCGATTCGTCAGGTCGAAATCGACTACCGTGCCCATGACCACGCGCAGGTCCGACCGGTGTTTGAAGATATTACGAATCGGATACGCAATCTCAGTGGAGGAAAGCCCGGCCGTAGCCACCTGGTAGAGCAACGGTTGAAAGAGATGGTGATTCTGTCGGTCGACCAGCGTGATATCCACCGGCGCGTTTTTCATTTGTCGGCAAAAGGCCAGTCCGCCGAAACCAGCGCCGAGGACTACCACGTGCGGGCGTTTTTCCTTTTTCTTGTTCATTCCATTCCTTCTTCGGCTCGGTCAGGTTAATCTAATACACGTCGCGCAGATACCGTTTGTCCGCCTTGAGTCGTTTGACGTATTCCGCAGCTTCTTCCTCGGTCATGGCGCCATCCCGGGCGACGATTTTCTCCAGTGCGGTGTGGACGTCCGCCGCCATGCGTTGAGCGTCGCCGCACACGTAGAGGTATGCGCCTTCCTCCAGCCAGGTGAAGAGTTCCCGTCCGTGTTCGAGCATCCGGTGCTGCACATAGACTTTATTGGGTTGATCGCGGGAAAAGGCGACGTTGAGTTTGGTCAAAGCGCCGGTTTTAAGGTGCTCCTGCCATTCCAGTTGGTAGAGGAAGTCGTGCAGGTAATGCTGCTCGCCGAAAAACAACCACGAACGTCCCCGTGCTCCTATGTACGCGCGTTCCTGGACGAAGGCCCGGAAGGGAGCCACGCCGGTGCCGGGGCCGATCATGATGATCGGGGTGTCCGGATCTTGCGGGAGTTTGAAGTTCTTGTTGCGGGAAACGTACACGCCCACCTGGGCGCCTTTTTTCAGGCGATCGGCTAGGTTGGTCGTGCAAACCCCGCCGCGATCCCGTCCGTGGGCTGAATAACGCACCACGCCGACTGTCAGATGGGCCTGGTCGGGATGGGCGCGGAGGCTTGATGCAAGGGAATAGAGTCGGGGTTGCAGCGGGCGCAGGGCACCGGTCAGTTGTGCCGGGGTCAGGGAATTCGCCGGGAAATCCTGCAACAAGTCCAAAACATCGCGGCCCCGCAGGTATTCCCGCAGGTCCGCATTCTGCTCGTCGTGCAGCAGCTTCCGGAGGTTTTCGTCGCCGGTTGCGCCGGCGTAGGCGGCGATCACGGGGGGCGTCAGTGCGGCGATTTCAAGCCGGGCGCCCAAGGCTTCGCGCACGGGGAGCGTCTCCTCCTTGACCGTCGATTCTTCCTTTCCGGAAAATCCCGTTGTTTCGAGAATCCGATTCACAAGTTCCGGATCGTTGGCCGCAACCAGCCCCAGGGAATCGCCGGGTTCGTAGCGCATATCGGAACCGGCCAGCGAGAGTTCGAGGTGCAGATTCTCTTTGGCCGAGCCGGTCGAGCTGAGTGAGACTTTCTCCACGACTTCGGCCGTGAACGGGTTCCGGACGTCGTAGGCCACGGCCGGTTCGGTTTTCGACGCAACATGCGCAGCTTTGTCGTCGACGACGCTTACACGGCCAGCTCCGTTGGATTCGGTCGCGTGGCGTTCAAGTTCGGTTAGTGCTCTTTGCGCCCAACCTTCGTAGCATTCACGGAAATCGATGTCGCAATCGACCCTCGGGGTGATGCGGCTTGCGCCCAACGCCTCCAGCCGGCCGTCGAAATCTTTGCCTATCTTGCAAAACGCCTCGTAGGCCGTGTCTCCCAGGCCGCAGACCGAAAAACGGACCCCTTCCAAGCGCGGCATTCCATCGCTCATCAGTTTCTCATAAAAGCCTTCCGCCCCTTCCGGCGGATCGCCGTCGCCCCAAGTACTGACGATCACCAGCAGGTTCTCCGTCTCCGCCAAGGCGGGTGGCTCGAAATCGGCCATATCGACCGAGGCGGCATCGAATCCGGCCTGCTTGGCGCGTCTGGCGGTTTCATCCGCCAAACCCTCGGAATTGCCCGACTCCGTTCCGTAGAGGATCGTAAGGGGAACGGCGCGGGGCTCGGAGGTGGGTTCGGTGCGGCCGGGCCGATCGGTCTCGAATCCGGCCCGATGCCGGGCGAGGAAGCCCTCGATCCAAGCGGTTTGTTCCGGGGAGAGCGACGGCAGAAATCCGTTTAGCCACCGCCGGTCCTCCTCCCGGAAGGGTGCCGTCTCCGGTATGATGTTTGAAGCGTTCATCGAACTAGGTGAATTTGTAAAATAATGTATTACAGGTATTTGATGAGAATTCTCGGAATCGAAAAATGATATTCTTGCATTTAACTTGAGTGTTTCACCTCAAATACTATAGAAAAGCATTCGCAGTTCAAGGGAAGGCACCGATTTCTTGTCCGTCCCGCCCCAAAGGAATTCGCATGCGCTCAAGTCCGAGAAATTTCCTCAGGGGAAGGCGCCGCCGGGAAATTATGGCAACGGTATCTCCCAGCGGCGGGTTTTTCTTCCCCAGGTCACAGTCTGAGGGAAATCGTTTACTGGATGGCCCCGGAAACCCGCGTCTTCTGCCGAAGGTTTCGCGCCGCTGCCATCATGTTTTCCAGTGCGGGTTTGACCTCGTCCCAGCTCCGGGTCTTGAGACCGCAGTCGGGATTCACCCACAGGCGGCCGGGATCGATGACTTCCATCGCTTTTTCCAAAAGCGTTTCCATCTCGGCAGCCGAGGGCAGTCGCGGTGAGTGGATGTCGTACACGCCCGGTCCGATTTCGTTCGGGTACTCGAACGCGGCGAAGGCATCCAGCAACTCCATGTGCGATCGGGCGGTCTCGATGGTGATCACGTCGGCGTCGAGCGCGGCGATTGTCTCGATGATGTCGTTGAATTCCGAATAACACATATGGGTGTGGATCTGGGTGTCGTTGCGCACACCGCTTGAGGCGAGTCTGAACGCGTTCACCGCCCAGTCGAGGTATTCCGCCCGATCCTCCAGTCGCAGCGGAAGGCCTTCCCGCAGCGCGGGTTCGTCGATCTGGATGGCCGGCAATCCGGCGGCTTCAAGATCGACGGTCTCGTCGCGAATGGCCAGGGCGATTTGTTCGGCCGTCTCGGAGCGCGGTTGATCGTCGCGAACGAAGCTCCATTGCAGAATCGTCACCGGTCCGGTTAACATGCCTTTCATCGGTCTGTCGGTGAGGGATTGTGCGTACTCGGACCAATATATCGTCATGGGGCGGGGACGTTTGATGTCGCCGTAAATGATTGGCGGCTTGACGCAGCGCGTGCCGAAACTCTGCACCCAGCCGAATTCCGTGAAGCCGAACCCATCCAGTTGTTCGCCGAAGTACTCGACCATATCGTTGCGCTCGAACTCGCCATGCACCAGCATGTCGAGCCCGAGGGCCTCCTGCGCCGCGACGCACTCCCGGATCTGTGTTTTGATAAACGCATCGTAGGCGTTCTCGTTCAGCCGGCCCTTGCGGTAGCGGGCGCGTTGCGCGCGTACTTCTCTGGTCTGGGGGAACGAACCGATGGTGGTGGCGGGAAGATCAGGCAGGTTAAGCCGCTGTCGTTGGACCGCGCGACGAATGGCGTGACGATCAGGACGGTGGCGATCACGATCGGTGACGGCGGCGGCGCGCTCCCGGACGCTCCCATCGCGAGTGCGGGCGTCCTTGCGCCGGCGCCGGTGGGCTTCGCGGTTCCGCTTCAATGGCTCGTTTGAAATTCGGTTGGCCGCGAGATCGCGCAGATCCGCGAGTTCATCGAGTTTTTCGTCGGCGAACGCCAGCCAGTCTTTCAAATCCGCCTCCAACCGGTTCTCGTATTGCAGCGAAACGGGCACATGGAGGAACGAACAGGAACCGGCCAGGATGAGGCGGTGTCCGCCCAGCACCTTAATCCCCTCGTCGATGAGTTCGAGCGAATCCTCGTAGTTGTTCTTCCATACGTTTCGGCCGTCAACCACGCCCAGCGAGAGAATTTTGTCTTCGGGGAATTGACTGATCACTGCGGTAAATTCATTTCGACCGCGAACGGCGTCAATGTGCAGGGCGTCGGCGGGCAGGGTAAGAAAGGTGTCGAGATTTCCACGCAGCTCGCCGAAGTAGGTTGTCGCCATGATCTTGGTACCCTTCGCGGCCGCCGACAGGCGTGCGTGCGAGCGGATCAGTGCTTCCCGGTGTTTCTCTTCCAGATCCGTCGCGAGTATGGGTTCGTCGATCTGTACCCATTCGGCGCCGAGTTCGTTGAGGCGGGCTAAAATGGTTTCATAAACCCGGAGAATCGCTTCGAGATGTTCGAAGCGATCGAAACCTGTCCGGGCTTCCGCGGTCACTTTGCCCAGAAGCAGGTAAGAAACCGGCCCGAGTAGAACCGGTTTGGTGAGAATGTCGAGGGCCTTCGCCTCCGAAAATTCGTCGAACACCTTGGTCGCCGACAGCCCGAAGGTCGTGTCTTCAGTGAATTCCGGCACGATATAATGGTAGTTCGTGTCGAACCATTTGGTCATTTCCGCCGCCTGCATGCCCGTTTCTAATCCGGTCTGACGGGATACCCCGCGCGCCACCCGGAACATCGTATCGATGTTCACATTGCCTGGCGGTCGCTCGAAGCGGGGAGGGGTGTTGCCGAGCAGGCAGCTCATGTCCGGGACCTGATCGTAAAACGAGAAGTCGTTGGACGGAATCAGATCGACTCCGGCTTCCAGTTGCCGCCGCCAGTTGCGCTCGCGCAACTTCGCGCCGGTTTGCAACAGGGTCTCACGCGAGAGTTCGCCCTTCCAGTAGGCTTCGACCGCCTTTTTCAGTTGGCGTTTGTCGCCGATTCTTGGGTAACCGAGGGAATTCGTTCGTAGCTTTTCCATCACGCCACCAGTTTAACCCGCATCGGATCATTCTCAAAACGCAATTGTTTTAGGATGATCATTCATGATAGTTATGATTCCATGATCGAGTTTCGTCATTTGCAAACGTTCTCCGCACTGGTGGAAAAGGGGAATCTTTCCAAGGCGGCGCGCAGCCTGAACCTGTCGCAGCCGGCCGTTTCGCATCAGATCAAGGCGCTGGAGGAGCACCTGGAAGTTTCCCTGTTCGAGCGCAAGAGCAGCCCGCTGCGCCTAACCCCGGCCGGGGAGCGGCTGTACGCGGCCGCATGCCAGGCCGAGCGGCTGGTGAGCGACGCCGAGCGCGACGTCGCCCGCATCGCTCAGGGGAGCGCCGGACAATTGCGGATCGCGGTGGAGTGCCATTCGTGTTTCGATTGGCTGATGCCGTCGATGGACGTGTTTCGCGAGCGCTGGCCCGATGTGGAAATGGACCTGGTGTCGGGATTTCACGCCGATCCAGTGGGACTCCTGGCGGAAAACCAGGCGGATCTGGTGATCGTCTCTCACGCGACCGCCCGCGGCAACATCGTGTTCGAACCGTTGTTCCGATACGAGGTGGTCGCCCTGATGGCCCACGGTCATCTTCTGGCGTCGAAGTCCCGCCTGACCGCCCGCGACTTCGCCCGCGAGACGCTCATTACCTATCCGATCCCCGACGACCGCATCGACCTGATCCGTCACGTGCTAAAACCGGCCGGCATCGATCCGGTCCGCCGCACCTCCGAACTCACCGTCGCCATCCTGCAACTCGTCGCCAGCCGCCGCGGCGTCGCTGCGCTGCCCGCCTGGGCGGTGCAGCCGTATCTGGAGAACGATTACGTGGCCTCCCGGCGCATTCGCAAAAACGGACTCTTCGCCCGCCTGTACGGCGCCACCACCCGCGAATCCGCCGGCGCCGCGTACATGAAGGAGTTTTTCGAAATCATGCGCCGCGTCGGCTTCG
>SLTG01000046.1 GCA_007130045.1 Opitutales bacterium | reverse complement strand
CAACTACCGCTACAACCGCCACCGAAAATCGAATCGAAAACTGAAACCTTGTAGTGGAGACCTTTCGTCGTTTATCAACGACTTACGCCAAAATCACCCTCCAGTTGAGAAAGTCGGGTTAAGTTGTAAGGAGACGGAAAATGCGAACCGGTATTCAGCGATCCGAATTACCCGTCACGGGATGCCGGTTTTTTCCTGAATTGAAGACTGTGAAGATGATCGGCTTGTGAATTCGGCAATTCCCTGCCTTTATACCCTGCGCGTGCATGAATATTCCGATCACATTGGCGGCACTGGGAATCCCGGGAGGACTTGAAGGGCATTTTACGTGGCTCGACTGGGCGGTGGTATTCGGCTACCTGATTGTCACAACGGTCCTTGGTGGAATTCTCGCGGGAAAGCAGCAGAACATCAAGGATTTCTTTCTGGCGGGACGAAAGCTGCGCTGGTACGCTGTGGCCGGGTCAAACATTGCCACAGAGATCAGTGCGATTACCTTTGTCAGCGTGCCGTTCATCGTGTTTCAGCCGGGCGGCAATTTCACCTACCTGCAACTTGGCCTGATCGGCGGCCTGCTCTCGCGGCTCGTGGTAGCGTACGTGCTGGTGCCGGCTTACTATAAACGCGAGATTTACAGCCCGTACGATTATATGGGTAATCAGTTGGGGCGGAAGGTCCGCGGAATGGCCACTGTCCTTTTTTCTTTAATGGGGATGCTCGGACAGGCTTCACGGGTGTACCTCACGGCCCTGATTCTGGCCCTCGTGCTTCACGGACCCCTCGGCAATCTCGCTGAAACAACAAACATTCCGGTCCTTGCCTGGTCTATCGTGATCATTGGCGTAGTTTCTATTGGGTGGACCTTGATGGGTGGAATCGCAACGGTTATCTGGACGGACGTTATCCTGTTCTTCGTGTTTTTAATAGGCGGTCTCGTCGCTCTCTGGACAACTGTTTATCATGTGGACGCCGGTCTTTTCGACGTCCTGCACGCCGGTTGGGAAGAGGGCAAATTCGAGCTTTGGGACTTCAGCTTCAGCCTGACGGTGGAGTTTACAGTGTGGACAGCCGCCATCGCCGCCACTTGGGGTAATATCGGAGCGTACGGCACCGATCAATTGATGACCCAACGCCTGTTCTGCTGCAGGGATACTCGCGAAGCGCGAAAAGCAGTCATCGCCAGTTACGCTGGAATTCTGATTACCGTAATGGTTTCACTCGTGGGAGTCGGGCTGTGGTACTACTACATGCAGTTCCCCTTGGAGGGCGAATCACTGGCGATGTATGAAGAGCGCGGCGACCGCATCTTTCCCGTTTATATTCTTACTGTGATTCCGACCGGCCTGACCGGTTTGATAATTGCCGGGATATTTGCAGCGGCCATATCGAGTCTCGATTCGATTCTCGCCGCGCTTTCGCAGACGAGCATGCACGCATTCTACCTGCCGGCACGCGAACGCTATCTCCGTGCCAGGAAACGTTTGCTTCCACACAAGGGAGATCCGCTGGACGAGGGCGATGCACTTCCGGCCAAAGACACTCAGGAAGACAGGCGCAACGTTCTGGTCTCACGGATACTCGTGGTCTTCTGGGGGGTGGTGTTGTCGGGTCTGGCGATCGGGATGGACCGGGCGGCGGATCATTTCGATCACCTCCTCGGCCTCGCTCTCGGAATGGCCGGATTCGTTCAGGGGGGTCTGATGGCGGGCTTCTTTCTCGCGTTCTTCAGCAAACGCTTAAACATCGACGGAACCGGCTTCATGTACGCCGCCCCTCTGGGGGTTCTCGCCGTGCTCGCGGTCAGCCCATTCAACCAATACGCATGGGCGGCGACGACGTGCTGGGCGGGATGCGCCGCGGTAATGGCAACATGGCTGACCACGGATCCGTCCCGCATTCGAACGCTCCGGACCCTCCTCCTCCTGCTCGCGATCACTGCGATACAGTGGGCTGTTTACAACGCTTATTCGATTTCGGAAATCCCCGGCGCCAGTGAACCTGTACGGCGCACGATCGCCTGGCCCTGGTTCGCGCCGATCGGTTCGGCGATGACTTTCGTGCTCGGCGTGCTGCTGGCCGAACGCCAAAATGCCGGCACCGGACAATCACCGGGCGACCGCGGAAGCTGACCCGGCGTACCTGCTTTTCACCTGAAAAGCGGTTCACCCAGGCGCTTCGAACAAACGTCCTCAAACCCGATCGCGACGTCCGGATATTGGGAGATAAACTGAATAAAGTCGTTACGGCTGACAACCAGGCAGCGCGAGTCTTCGCGGGCGAAAATATCGGCCGTAGCAAGCGTGTTTCGCAGGACGCTGGTTTCGCCGAAAAAATCCCCGATCTTCAATCTCCCCTTCCGCTTGCCGTCAACGATCACCTCGTTGACGCCGTCGTAAACGATGTAGAAAAACTGATTGTGCTGCCCCTGCCGGATCACGTATTTGCCGTGGGGGCAGGAAACGAAACTCCCCATTCTCGCAAAGCTTCGAATCACCTCGCGCGGCCACTCCCCAAAAAAAGGAATCCGGCTAAGAAACGACGCTTTTACGGCGTTCCTGATCGCAATGTGGCTTTCCTTGGAGATGACCGTATCCGAAAACTCCCTCGCCGAAAGCGAGTAAACGATCGCCGGAGTCAAGGTACGAATGACCCGGTCACGCGGCGGTTCGTTCCATAATGGAACCCTGCCGAAAACATCACCGTACGACAATTTCGCAAGGCGCAAAAGCCTGCCCGACGACAGTGCTCGCATCGCCTCAAGCTCGCCCTTGAATACGAGGTAAACGCGATCATGTTCGTCATTGTCACTGATGACCGTTTCCCTGCTCCCGAAAAAATGCGGCTGAAGTTTATTGGAAATCAATTTCCGGTCCTCGGGCAGGATCTCTCCGAACACCAAACTCTCGGAAAGCATTTCGTAAAGGCGATCGCTATCGGGAGGATTGGTACGCGAATACTTGGCCAGTCCGGCTTTCCTCTTCTTCTGCGCCGCCCGCCTGTCAAGGCGCAGCTTGTGCGCCGCCCATGCGTTCAGGACCAATGCTTTCAATCCGATGATCGCCAGCAAGGCTGCCATGCTAGACGCCACCAGCAGGAGGAACACGCCCGGCGAAAGGTCGGGAGCAGCCGTCCCGAAGATCAGCGGAAACGCCAGGAAAACCAGATAAAGCACCAGCGCCACCCACGCGAGCCAATAGACCGAAATCAGAAACAGAAACTGCTTGTTCTCATTGAGCAATCGCAGCTTCAGTCCTCCCAGGGTGCGGCGGTTACGCACAAAGATGAGATCCCTGTGCGTGTCGGAGGGGATTCGGTTGGTGATACCGCTGATGAATTGATTAACCGGATACCTCCGCACGGGAAGGGCTTGCCACAGGATGCCCAGGATAAGAACCAGGGAAGCCGAAGGAAACAGAAACGAAACGGCGCCCGCTAAAACAAAAAGTGGTACCATCCGGACCACTCCGGCGAGGGCTTCGCATCTCCCCTCCACGAGGCGGGCGGCTCTCATATCAAAGGAAAAGTGGGGCACGAACGACTTCCAATTCCAGTGCGGATCGTAAACTTCGGCATCGAACGCCTTCAACGTTCCCGCCGCGAGTAAATATCCTGCGCTTATTCCAACGGAGAGCAGGATGTAGCCGATCACGTAGTCATACCAGGCGGACGGCAGCACCGGTTCGGTCTGAATCGCAGCGAATCCAATGAACGCGACCGACCCGGCGATCAGAATGAGTGCCTGCCACAGCGGAAGTACGAACGAAAAATCAGACGGCGCCTTCCTTTTCGGCGCCTCTTCGGAAACTCCGACAAGGATCTTGCGATCAAGCGCCTTCAGAATCAGCTCATAGAAATCGCGCAATGGAGGACACTTCTCAGCCATAATGAGCCGGGAGAGGATCTTTCCGACCGTTGCTCCCTCTCCGAACTGCTGCAGGATATTCAACTCCGCCTTGCTGATATTAAGGTAGGTGCAGGTCCGAAGGTTCTTAACGGTTATTCTCTCGTTTTTGGCCATTCCGGGGTGTATCGTGGGAGTCAGCCGCAGTACGGCGGCGTGGAGAAGCCGCTGCTGATCGGTATTGGGAATCTGACCGATACCGATGGATTCAGGATTTTGAGAAGAGAGCATGGTTCCTTATTTGATTAATTCGCGGGATTGGGCAAATTCAAAAAACGCCTCGGCCTCCATCGGGCGCGCAAACAGATATCCCTGCAGTCTCGGGATCCCCATCATTCGCAGGAGGTGAGCCTGTTCCTTCGTCTCGACTCCCTCCGCCACCATGCTCAGCCCGAGCGCCCGGCCCATCAGACTGATGGCGTGCACGATTTTCCTGCCTCGGGTGTCGGTGATCTGACGGGTGAGATTGATGGCAATCTTCAGCTCATCGAAAGGCATTGAGGCCATTTCCGAGAGCGAAGAGTATCCCGTACCAAAGTCGTCAAGAGAGAGGCCGTAGCCAGCCTCGGCCAGTTCGCCCAAGCGGGTTCTCCCGATCGCGGTATCGAAGAACGAGTGCCGCTCCGTGATCTCCAGGGTCAAAGCCGAAGACGGCAGGTCCCGCTCCTCCATCTGAGCGTTGACGAAGGTAATGAACTCCCGGTTGAGCAGTTGGCGTCGCGAGAGATTAACGGAAAGAGTGACGTAAACGCCTCCTGCCCTCCATCGAACCAGATCGTCCAACGCCTTTCGGAGAACAACCTTGCCCAACCGTCCGATAAGTCCGCGTTCCTCGGCCTCCGGAATGAAGTTTCCCGGCGGGATCGGCCCGAGTTCGGGATCGGTCCAGCGGGCCAGCGCCTCAACCGCGACCGAGCGCCCCGTTGCCGCATCAACGATCGGCTGATAATTTACGTCGATGTCACCGTCGTTGACCGCCTCGTTAAAGCGAACCAACAGGTTCGGACTCTGCCGGAAGATCTCTTTCTTTTCGAGTTGGCGATAGGCTTTCCAGGTGTTCTTCCCCATCTCCTTGGCGCGGTACAACGCGTGGTCGGCCCGCTGCATCAAAGCGTCCAAGTCGCTTCCGTCCTCGGGAAAGAGGGTGTAGCCGATGCTCAGGGTAATCGGAAAGGTCTGGCCGGGAGTCTTCAAGGGGTTGCGTCCCGTCTCCAGGACGTCCCGGCAGAGATCGTCCACCTCCGCCACACTTCGGACGTCGCTCTTGAGTATAACAATTTCGTCGCCTCCCCAGCGACAGAGGATGTCGTTCGGACCCAGCAGGCGTCCGAGGCGCCGACCCACCTGAATCAGAACCCTGTCACCCGTCTCATGACCGTAGATGTCATTGACCTCTTTGAAATTATCGAGATCGAGAAGGAGGAATGCCAGACCGGTCCGGTCCTTCCGTGCCTTCACCGACAATTCTTTGTACCGGCTCTCAAGATAGCTCCGGTTTGTCATTCCCGTCAACTGGTCGCGAAACGACAAGTCGGTCGCTTCATTCTTCATCCGAACCAATTCCTTCTCCGCTTTCTTCCAATCGGTCACATCGTGGCCGTAAAGGTAAAAGCATTCCGAATCCACGATACGTGTCGCCGAAAACGAGAAGATGCGGTCGCCGCTGTTAACCTCGAATGCCCCGCTGTAGCGCTCATCATCCGCCGGCAGGTCATCCGCGGATTCGGAGTCCTTAGCCGGCTTATCGGCCGCGGAATTGAACGAGGCGTCTCTCAACAAACACAGAAATGCCGCCGGGAGCGGATCGCCCACGTCGATCCGCCATTCCTTCAGCAAAGGTTGCCCCGCTCGATTTGAGTACAGGATCTTTCCCTTCGCATCGACCCGGAATACCGGGTTCGGGTTGTCCTCCGGAAACCGCGCCAGCGCCCGGATCAATCCTTCCGCCTCCTCCCGCTCGGCAATCATCTTGTTCCGCCGGCTCAACGCGCGTTCAACCGATTCCTTCAACTCGACCAGTGAAAACGGTTTCGTAATGAAATCGAAAGCCCCGTCCCTCAAACAATCGATCGCCAACCGGATGTCGTGCCTTGCCGTCATCATGCAGACGGCGGGATTCGGTGTCTTCGGAAGTATCTCCTCAAGAAGGTCGAGTCCGCTTTCGCCGTCCTTGAGAGTCAAGTCGCAAAGGACAAGATGAATCGTTTCGGTCCGCAACACCTCGCGCGCCCGGCCCAGGCAATCGGCCAGGAATACCCTGTACCCCGACGACGAAAGGTAATCCCGACAAAGCTTCGTCAGAGATTCCTCGTCGTCCACCAGCAAAATCTGCTTCCGGAGCTCCTCGGTCATGGTCAGGTCATCGGATTTGAATTAGGACCGATGATACAAGATAATCAACCGCCTGTTCGAAACCTTTCTACGTAAAAAATTACTGAATCTTCACCCGTCCTCGATCCCTTCATGACACGTCGCCTCGGCGGATTTCGTTATCCGATGCCGAGTCGGCTGTCTGTTTCCTCGTCGGCCGTAAACGATATCTCCACGTTGCACTTCGGCTTGACCCCACAGGCCTTCAACGCCTCCAACGCAAACCAGAGCGCGGATATGAACCCCTTCATATCCGAAGCGCCTCGTCCGATGATCCATCCATAAGTCCGCGCACTCACCGTAGCGCGCCCCCGGAGGATTCTCGGTGGGAATCGACACGAGCTCGCAAAGGAAACGGACCAACCGGTCCTTCTCCCCTTTCAGGTACGCATCGACTTCGCGTCGCATCAATCCCGTTGCCTTTCCTCAAGGCCCGCGCGCCCGAGCCGGCGACAGACCTCCTTCACGCAGCGAACCGCTTCCTCGCCAGGTTGCTGTGCATTCGGGGAAGCAAACTCAGACGTCACCAGCGAGTCGATCAGATCGGGAACCACTTTCTTCATAACCTCCAGAGAATACCCGCCCTCCAGCGCGAAGGCGTACGGAGTTCCCAGCGTATCCAATCTTCCGACCAAGGCCCCATACATCCCTTGATAACCCTCGTCGCTCAGTTCCATCCCGGCCAGCGGATCCTGGGCGTGGGCATCAAATCCGGCGGAAAACAGAACCAGTTCCGGCCGGTACTCATCGATCATCGGCAACAGCAGCTTCTCCCCGACATACGCGTAATCGGCGTCCCCCATCCCGGCAGGCAGCGGGACGTTCACCGTGTACCCGGTTCCCTCTCCCGTTCCGATTTCCCCCACATCTCCGGTCCCCGGATAAAACGGCCATTGATGTATCGAAAAATAAAGCACATCCGGACGGTCGTAGAAAATGTGCTGGGTTCCGTTCCCATGATGCACGTCGGGATCGAAAATCAGCACGCGTTTAAGGCCTCTCACTGCCGTTGCGTGCCCGGCAGCCACCGCAACGTTATTAAACAAACAGAACCCCATCGCACGATCTCGTTCAGCATGGTGCCCTGGAGGACGGACCAGGCAAACCGCCGTATCGCATGTTCCCTCAAGCACGGCGTCCACTCCGTCGATCAACGCGCCCGCTGCAAACAGCGCGGCCTCCACGCTGCCCGGCGACACGCACGTATCGGCGTCCAACTGCTCGTGCTGTCCGCTAAGTGACAGGATCCGGTCGACGTACCGGTAAGCGTGAACCAGGCACAACTGGTCGCGGGTCGCCTTGCCGGGGTCACGCGCGATCGTCTTTGCGCGCAATCCGCGCTCGTCCAGTCCCTCGTTGATCGCGCTCAACCTCTGCGGACATTCCGGATGTCCCCAGCCGGTATCGTGTTCAAGATAGGACGGATGCTGGTATAATGACACGCGTCTCATGACCGCAAACTACAGGTTTCGGTAACGAATTCCATCTTTTCTTCGACCATTCAGAATCCTGGCACCTCGCTATTTCGTATAACTTTTGGCGATTCCGTTTTTGCAAAATCTGACACGATCCGTCAGAAATCCAGGATCAGAACAATTTTTCTCTCCGCCAATGACCTGCGTCCACGCCGTTCTTTCACCTCCTGAAATATCCGATCTTCGGTCCGTCGATCTCGGCGGGACCGTTTGCGTGGTTTTCGACGTGCTCCGGGCCACTTCAAGCATCGTAACCGGAATCGCGCACGGAGTTCATCGCATTTTCCCGGCGGAAACGATCGAAGAAGCCAGAGAGATCAAGGCGACCCACCCGGAGGCGCTTCTCGGCGGGGAACGCAAAGGCGAACGGATCGCCGGTTTCGATATCGGGAATTCGCCGGCCGAATACTGTGAGCTTAAGGGACGGGAGATCATTACCACCACAACCAACGGAACTTTCGCATTGCGGGCGTGCGAACGGGCAAAGGCGATCCTTCCCGGCTCGCTTCTCAACATCGGCGGGCTCGCGGCGACCGTTGCCGAACTCGCCCCGGAAAACCTGCTCCTCGTGTGCGCGGGAACCGGCAGAGGCTTCGCGATGGAGGATGCCATCGGCGCCGGCGCGCTGATCGAACGGCTTCCCCGCTCCGGACTGGAGTTGTCCGATGCCGCACGCGCCGTCCTGAACCTTCACCGGTTTTACGCCGGCGATCTTCTGTCCGCCCTGAGCACATCAAAAAACGGTCGGGCCCTGGCACGCATCGGCAAGACGCGCGACATCGAATGGTGCGCCCAGGTGTCCGTTTACCCGGAGGTCGGATGTATGGCGGATGGGATGATCACAATACACCGTGGTTAGGCGGAACGGCGGTCTCTTGGAAACTTTTATCGAAGGCGTTTTATTGAGACTGACTCTCTATTGTCATTTTTATCTTGCCATGGGTCTTCGCGGATTCAAGGTTTCCGGTAATGGAAATATTTCATCCGAATCAATGGATTCCGTCGTCGATATCCGTGCCGGCATCCATCGCCGGTCGAATCGCCCGCCTCGCGGCGCTTGCGGGGTTGTGCCTGATCCCGCTGAACGCCGCCGGCAATCTCATCGTGGATTTCGGGGACTTGTCGCTTCCGGAGCACTCGTTCTGGAACGGCTCCGACCAAAGCGGCGGCTTTACGAGCGGGGGCGCGTCGTTCAACAATCACTACGATGACGAGTGGGGCACATGGGGGGGGTGGTCCTACTCCAACGTGGACGATACGGAAACACGCGGTTTCGAAAATCAGTACGCTGCAATCACTGGCACGGGCGCCGATGACAACGCCATTTACGGGGTGGCCTTCGTGGATGATTTTCAGCCGACCATTCCGACGGCCACCCTCCCGGTGAACCACTATCCGGAATCGGTCACGGTCACCAACACCACCTACGCTTACTACTCGATGCTGGAAGGCGACGACTTTGCCAACCCATTCAGCACCGAGGGCGACGGGGACTGGTTTCTTCTCACCATCACCGGTCTCGACGCGGGCGGCGCAGTCACCGGAACCCGGGAGTTCTATCTTGCCGATTATCGTTTCGAGGAGCCGAACGATGCCTACATCATCGACGAGTGGACCACAGTGGATGTGAGCGCGCTCGGCCCGGACACCCGGGCCCTCGAATTCACGCTATCGTCATCGGACGAAGGCGCTTTTGGCATGAACACACCCGCCTACTTCGCGATGGGTGAGATTACCGCCGTCCCCGAACCGGCGACCACGGGACTCCTCACCGGCGCGGGGATCATGTGCCTGGTGGCGTTCCGGCGACTTCGGCCGAAACGAAAGGCTCCGCATCGAGGTAAAGTCCCGTTCCCGGAGGCTGATTCGGAATCGTGGCCGCAATCGTGATCGTATTCGTATTGCACCGCTCATCAGTGATTAAATCCGGTTCGAGTCGGTTACGACAACCATTATCTAGCCGGTAAAAAACCTGGCGTTAAAATCCAGTTTCAATTGAGTGCTCAAAAGTCTCGGCAACAGAATCGCAAATCCTTTCGCGGCCACGCCTGCAACGCCTTTATTCGATGACATTCGGATGAAGGACATGATCGGCGCGCCCGCCAATTCCTCAGGACGCCCTCAAAAGCTCTTTGTAGAGCATGGATTCTCACTCATTGAGTTGCTGACCGTAATCGCCGTCATCGGCATTCTTTTCGCGATCGCAGTCGGCGGAATCCTTCCACGCGCGACAAACGCTGCCAAACAGGCTAAAAGCGCCAGCAATCTTCGCCAACTCGCAATGGCAACACACCTTTATTTAATCGATCATGATGACGCGTTCTTCCCTTATCGGAGAGACACGGAGGCAGGAGTTATCTGGTTCTTCGGCATGGAACGCCGCGACGGTCCACGCGACGAAGGCAACAGGGAACTCGACCGGACGCGAGGCCCGCTCTATCCCTACCTTCAACAGATCGGCGGGGTGGAAGTCTGCCCGGGTTTCGACTACAATAACAGGCTTTGGAAACCGAAGTTCAAGGGCGCGAGCTGGGGCTACGGCTTCAATGTTCTGCTCGGACCGATGTACTACGGCAATGGCGAGGTCAGGCGTCCCGGCAAACGGCTCACGGATCTCTCGCATCCCTCCCGGGTGATCCTGTTCGGAACGGCCGCCCAGGTGAACGGCTTTCAAGCCCCCGCCTCTCCTGAGAATCCGATGCTGGAAGAGTTCTACTTCATTGACGACACCCACCGCACCGTCCACTTCCGCTTTGGCGGCGGCGAGATCGCGCTTTTCGTATTTGCGGATGGAAGCATCCACGCCCTGAAACCCTATCCCGACACCATCGACCCTCGCCTCCCCGAAGCCCGGGTCGGCCGTATCACTCCTCGCGGCAGCAGCGAGTACCTGAAATAGGCCCGACCTCCCGGTCATTCAGACCGATCGATCGGCTTGTTGGCAATCCAAAGAGTCCGCAGCTTCACGCCGTCGCTGAGATCGACACCTCTTTCGACTATGCGCGGGAGGGCGAGCTGCCAGAACGCTTCAGTTTCAGAACTCCTTACCCCTGTGAAGTCGCGGTGACACCATCGACGGGCTCCGGGGCTGGTGAGCTTACGAATTCGTAGCTTACGACCAGTTCGGTACCGGGAAAGACTGTCTCCAATTCGTT
>SLTG01000144.1 GCA_007130045.1 Opitutales bacterium | reverse complement strand
CGATCACACTGGCCATCGGCGTGCAGCGCATGGCAAAGCGCCACTCGATCATTCGACGGCTCCCCGCCGTGGAGACGCTCGGCTCGGTATCCGTAATCTGTTCGGACAAGACCGGAACTCTAACCCGGAACGAGATGATGGTCACTTCGGTGGTCACATCCCAGGGAGAGTTCGAGGTAACCGGATCCGGGTACGCTCCCATCGGTGACATTAAGCGGGACGGAAAGGCGGTCGATCCGTCAGGATTACCCGCCCTTGCGGAACTCGCCCGGGCCGGCCTGCTATGTAATGACGCCGTGCTGTACCACGAACCGGACGGGGAGTGGAAGCTCGAGGGGGATCCGACCGAAGGCGCGCTGATTACCTTCTCCGCGAAGGCCGGTTTTCAACTCGACGAAACCCAGCGGAATTATCCGCGCGTCGACTCCATTCCGTTTGAATCGGAGCACCGCTTCATGGCCACCCTCAACCACGATCACGAGGGCAACGCCCACGTCTTCCTCAAAGGCGCGCCGGAACGCGTCCTCGCCATGTGCACACAGCAATGGACTCCCGAGGGAGAAACGGAGCTCGACACCGAACATTGGCGTGAAACTTTTCGCCGGCTCGCAAGCCAGGGACAGCGCGTTTTGGGGTTGGCCTTGCGTCGTGTCACGGTCGAAAAGCGGGAGCTTACCTTCGACGAGGTCCAGAGCGATATGGTTTTCGTTGGAGCGGTCGGTATCATCGATCCCCCGCGCGAAGAAGCGATCACCGCGATCAAAGAATGTCACTCCGGAGGGATACGCGTCAAAATGATCACGGGAGACCACGCGCTCACCGCAGTGAGTATTGCCAAAAAGCTGGGGATCGGAGACGGCGAAACCGTGTTGTCCGGTGAAGAATTGGAAAAAATGGACGACGAGGAGCTGACCGGGCGGGCTCTTGAGGTCGATGTATTCGCCCGCGCCAGTCCCGAACATAAGCTCCGTCTGGTGCGCGCGCTGCAATCGCGTGGTCAGATCGTCGCCATGACCGGTGACGGAGTCAACGACGCGCCCGCCCTCAAGCAGTCCAATGTCGGGGTCGCCATGGGCATCAAGGGCACGGAGGTTTCCAAGCAGGCTTCCGAAATGGTTTTGGTGGACGACAACTTCGCCTCCATCACGGCCGCCGTGAAGGAGGGCCGGACGGTCTACGACAACATCAAGAAGGCGATCCTGTTTATTCTGCCCACCAACGGGGGACAGGCCTTCACGATCATCACAGCGATCATCCTGGGCATGACCCTTCCGATCACTCCGGTGCAAGCGTTGTGGGTCAACATGGTGACGGCCGTAACGCTCGCGCTCGCGTTCGCCTTCGAGCCGATGGAGCGCGGCGTAATGTCGCGCCCGCCACGCCGATCGAACCAGCCGCTGCTGAGCGGTTTCGGGATCTGGCGGATCTGTTTTGTATCCGTTCTTCTGGTGGCGACTACTTTCGGATTCTTCTCGTGGGAGTACGAGGTGCGGGAAAGCTCGATCGAGCTGGCCCGCGCGACGGCGGTCAACGCCCTGGTTGTCGGGCAGATTTTCTACCTGTTCAGCAGCCGGTTCATCCTGGAATCCTCACTGAGCTGGCGAGCTCTCACCGGCAGCCGATACGTCTTGGGGGCGATCGGCCTGATAATCCTGTTACAATTGGCATTCACCTACGCACCTCCGGTTCAAAGGCTCTTCGGCACCGAAGGCCTCGACCTGGCGACCTGGGGCAAGCTGGTCCTTGCCGGAGTCGCGATCTTCTTCATCGTGGAGATTGAAAAGGCCGTTTTCCGGAAAGTGGGAATGCGTGTGGACAGGGTGTGAACGAAGGATTGATTCTTATTCTGAACGATTTTCAAAAGACTGTTCCCGACGCCCAGACAAGGGCAAGGGGCAACCATCCGGCGTGTGAGGTAGATACTCGGCACGGGAACGTATGACATGACCTGCATCCGGGTTGCGCGGGAACGAAATTCAGATGAAACCCGCATGCTTGAACTTCGTAATCGACTGCGCGGCCGCGTTTCTGCTTCTCGGAATGCTTGCCACCGGATTCATCCTGCGCTTTCCGCTGCCGCCCGGAACACAACGAAGCCATTATCTATGGGGGCTTTCCCGCCATGAGTGGGGGACGGTTCACACTTGGATCAGCTTCGGATTGATCGCCGTTCTCATCGTGCATGTGGTCCTGCACTGGCAATGGATCGACGGGATGATCCGCACCCGGATCGGACGGAGAACGCGGAACGGGCCGCCGGCTGAGTCGCGAACCCGGATGAGCGGACTCGTTACAGCGGTCGTGCTCCTCGGTGCAGTCGCGGCGTTCGCATGGGCTGCATGCCAAAGCGTTCAGCCCGTGGACATGCCGGACGATCCGCAACGGGAGCGCCTGCGAAGGCACGGAGAAGTTTCGGACGCGGCCGGGCTCCCTCAAGCCGGTCCGAATGAGGATTTCGTCGTCTACGGACAATTTCCGCCCGGCAATTGCCAAATCCTGCGTGGCTGAACGGGAGGCCGAGCCGTAGACTTCGGTTCGAGACAAGAACGCGCCATTTCCGCTCGGCAGCAACGAGCAACGCACGAAAAACAAAAGCGATCGATCCACCGACCAACTCGTCATGAACCTGGAAACTGATTACCTTGGAATCAAACTCAAGCATCCGATTTTACCCGGCGCTTCTCCTCTGGTCGATGATCTCGACCGGGTCCGGCGCCTTGAGGATTCGGGAGCCCCGGCGATTGTGATGCATTCGCTTTTCGAAGAGCAGATCGAAAGGGAATTATCCGCGGTCCATTATCATCGCGATCGCCACGAGGAGTCATTTGCCGAAGCCACTACCTACTTCTCAAAAGAGGAGGACTTTCCCCTCGGACCGGACGAATACCTGCAGCGGATCCGTCGTATCAAGGAAATCACGTCGATTCCGGTGATCGGATCGCTCAATGGGGTCCGCCTGGGCGGGTGGATCGAGTACGCGGGCTTGATCGAGCAGGCTGGCGCTGACGCGCTCGAGCTGAACATGTACTTCCTTCCGACAGAACCCTCGGATTCGGCGGGCGATATCGAACGGCGCATGCTCGAGATCGTTCGGGCGGTCAAATCGAACATTACGATTCCGGTCGCGGTAAAACTGTCGCCTTTCTTTTCGTCACTTCCCCATTTCGTCCAGGAACTCGAAGCGCTCAGGGTCGACGGGGTCATCCTTTTCAACCGCTTCTATCAGCCCGATATCGACATCGAACTCAAGGAAGCGATCTCGCACCTTCAATTGTCAGACCCTTCGGAACTCCGTATGCGTCTTCGCGCCCTTGCGATCCTCTACGGTCAGGTCGGAGCGACACTGATCGCCAGCGGAGGGGTTCACCGAACCGAGGACGTCGTCAAGGCGATCATGGCCGGAGCCGGGGGTGTCCAGATTGTGTCCGCGCTGCTGCAATTGGGGCCCGAACATCTGCAAACGCTCGTGAAAGGGCTTGAGTTGTGGATGGAGGCGCACGGGTATGAGTCGATCCCTCAGCTTCAAGGATGCATGAGCCTCCGGAACGCCCCGAACCCGGAAGCGATCGAACGGGCCAATTACCTGAAGATGCTGCAAGTCTGGAAGGCTTGAGGTTCCGGTTCTCCGCCGGATCAGAGCGGACGTCACCGTTTCACACTGTTTCGCCGTAGCGCGTTTACGGGCGCGCCCGGCGTTTCGGCCGGGAGCATGCCTAATCCTCGAACCGAACGCCCTCCGAAACGAGTTGTTTCAGAAGGTCCAGGCGCGTGTGATCGCCTGGGGCAGGCAGGGGAGACAGACGTTCGACCTGCCGCGCCAGTTCGAAGAGATCGCACGATGCGAGAAACAGCGGTATGCCCTTCTCTCCGGCCCGGGCGACAAGATCCGCACCCGGTGAAATGTCATCGGCAAGGAGGATTCCGGAAGCGCCGCTTTCTATTGCCGCCAGGATCAGATCCGAGTGATCGCCGCTTGTGATGACCAGCTTTGCCTTCGACTGGAACGCCGGAAGTTTCCCGGCCTCTCCGGCCGACATCGCTCCCAGAAAGATGCTGTCCACAGGCAGATCGGGGCGCTCCGCATCGGCGAGAGGTTTCATAAACAGGTTTTCCGCAAGAAAACGAATCGTCAGCGTACGAAGCGCCGGCTTGTCGGGTACGATGCCCGCGACGGAAATCCCCTTTTGTTCCACGATCGGCAGTTGTTCCTTTCGAAACTCCTCCGGATTCGAAACCTTGTTGAAGATAACACCGCCGAACAAAGAATCCGGGAAATCCGTCTTCTCGCCGAGGAAACAGGCTTTATCGACCGCATCGTCATCCCTCCCGGCGACAACGATGAAACAGCGAGCCTGGAGGATACGGCTCAGGACAAACGGATCCAAACCCAGCGAAGCTCCCGAAAACAGGTCGGAACCGGCCTCGACGACAAGCGTATCCTTGCCCGCTTCCGCCTCCTCGGCCATTTTGCACAACCGGTCTCGAATTCCGGTGTCCGTGTAGGAAAAGCGCAGTTTTGAATGATCGAATCCCATGACCATCGCTTCGGGATCTTCATGGAGCGAAAACACGCGGGTCAGAAGCGAAACGTCCGTGTCCCACAGACGTTTCTTCCTGTAAACCGGCCGGTCCCCGAACGGCTTGAGGTAACCGATCTTTCCGGCGAGTTGTTTTCCGTATCCAATAATCAAGCTCGTCTTTCCCGAGTTTGCATGAGTGGAACCAATAACGATCCTTTTCATAGTTATTCCTCCGAAGTTGTGGCCGAGAGCAGAATTCTGGCATCAACCGCCCGTATTCCGTCACCCTCGTCATAGATAAACAGGGGGTTGATTTCGATATCCGCAATGCCGGGACACCGGGCAACAATCTCTCCCAGTTTCCGGATCACATCAATCAGAAGTTCAATCTCTTTCCGGCTTTCGCCCCGCACCCCCATGAGCAACGGAAAGCATCGAAGACGCCTTATCATCCCGTACACCTGGTCCCGCGTGACGGGCGCGCCGGCGAAGGCAACATCCTGAAGCACTTCGACGTAAACGCCCCCCAGTCCCGCCATCACCACCGGCCCGAATACGGGATCGCGCCGGGCGCCCACGATCAACTCGATACCCGGAGAGACCATCGCTGACAATTCGACGCCGTGTATTTCCGCCCCGGGCTGGCGGCTGCGCACGTTGCCGAGGATACCTTCGTAGCCGTCAATGAGCTCCTTCTCATTCTCAATTCCCAGGGCAACCCCTCCGACGTCGGATTTGTGGAGGATGTCTTTGGAAACGATCTTCAATGCGAGCGGATAGCCCGTGCTCCGGGCCGCCTGAACGGCCTCGGCGGCGGTTCGAACGACCGCGCGCTGCGGCATGGGGATACCCGCGCCGCCAAGGACCTCCGCGGCTTCGTCCGCCAGCAGGAAGTACCTGGGAACGCGGGCGACATCGGCCGCGATTCGCTCGATCAATTCAACCGGGACATCGCTGCGGTCGCCCTGCTGCGGGACGGCCCCCGGAACCGTAGCGTACTGGTGCAATGCGCCCATACAACGGACGGCGCTGTAGACATCCGAAAACACGGGAATTCGCGAATCGCGCAGCCTCGCCGCGGCGCGCTCCGTCGCCTCTCCCCCCATCGTCGAAAAAACAAGAGGGCGACCCGCCTCCCGGAATGCCGAAAACTGGCGCAGAAAGATATCAGCAAGCGCATCCGCGTCAAAAACCGCCGTCTCACAATACAATGCGATGACCGCTTTTACATCGGAGAGTTCAAGCGCTGTTTTGAGCGCACGCTCGTAATCCTCCGGACCCGCCTCTCCCGTCAGATCCAATGGATTGCGGGCCGAACCGTACTCGGGAATCTTCTTCAGAAAATGTTCTTTCAGGACCCCGGGCTCATCGTACAGGGGCAACCGGTATTTCTCCGCGGCATCCGTTGCAAGCACTCCCATCCCCCCGCCATTGGTGATAATCAGCGTATTGTAGCAGGGTGCGCCGGGGACTGAGGAAAGAAAGCGGCAGAGATTAAACGCCTCGTCGATGCTTTCGGCACGAATCGCGCCGCACTGCCGCACGAGGTCGTCGAATACCCGGTCCGAGCCGGCGAGCGAGCCGGTGTGCGAGGCGGCAGCCGCGGCGCCCCGTTCGGACCGCCCCGATTTTATGATCACCACCGGTTTCCTGCCGGTCGCCTGGCGCAGCGCGGCAAGAAAGTTTTCACCTTCGCGAACGCCTTCAAGATAAATAAAAATGACCTGTGTAGCTGAATCGCGGGAAAGGTACTCCAGAATCTCGACCTCGCTCACATCCGCCTTGTTCCCCAACGATACGATCGTGGAAAGACCGAGGTTCTCGATGGCGGTCCGCCCGATCATCGACAGGCCGAGCGCCCCGCTCTGGGAGATAATCGCCACTCCGCCCGCCTGAATCCGCCCCGGCCCGAACGTGGCGTTCAGCGAAGGCGCCGAAGAGTAAATGCCGAACATGTTCGGACCCAAGACGCGCATTCCATGGCTCCTGGCGTGCACAACCAACTGTTTCTCCTCCTCCCTCTTGCCGATTTCCGAGAAGCCCGAGGCGATTGTCAGCGCGAACTTCACACCCTTCGCGCAACAGTCCTCGACGGCCTCCATGGTTCGTGCGGCCGGCACGGCGAGCACCGCGAGATCGACGGCGCCGGGAATGTCCTCGACTTTCGAAAAGACCTCAAGCCCCCGAATCTCCCCTCCCCGGGGGTTCACCGGATATACCTCCCCTTCGAACTTCCCCTCCAGAATGTTGTCGAGGATCTTGTGCCCGATCTTTCCAGGATTCGGACTCGCTCCGACAACAGCCACCGATCGCGGGTTAAACAGTCGTTCCATATTCCCTACACGCTCGTTCACGTCGTTTCCCGGCTCCTGAAGGCCATCTTCATTTCGTAAACACCGTGTTCACTTTGTTTATGAATATCAAACCCCATATTCTCAAAAACGCGCATCATCGGATCGTTCTCCGTCAGCACCTCGGCGGTGAACCCGTGTAGGCCTCGTTTCCGCGCGAGTTCGTAAAGGTATTCGAGCAACGTTGTGCCGATTTTCATGTTCTGGTATTCATCCCTGACCGCCAGCGCTACCTCGGCGGTATGGCTGATTTCATCCAGACCGTACTGGCCGATCCCGAGAACTTTCTCGTTATGTTCCCCACCGATCGTCGCCAGAACGATCATTTCCCTCGTGTAATCGATAACGACAAAATCCTGAAGCCGTTCGTGCGGGATATCGGTTCTCGCCGACATAAACCGGCGGTAGAGGCTCTTGTCGGACAACGAATAGAAAAAGTCTTTGACCAGGGGCTCGTCGCTTATCTTCACCGGCCTTAAGAGGATATCCAGGCCGCTTTTCTTCAAGTGCTGGAACCTTTCGAGTTCATCCGGATAGTGTCCCTTGCGCCCCGGAATAAACGCCTGGTCCCTGTAGATGAGATTGCGGTCCTTCGCCTCTCGTATCAGTTCCCCTTGAAAATCCGGATGCGCGATCGAAATCAATTCCATCGCCCGCTCCCGGATGTTCTTGCCGTGCAGGTAAGCGATGCCGTACTCGCTGACCACGTAATGGACGTCACCTCGGTGCAGCGTCACCCCGGTTCCGCTCTCCAGCGCCGGAACGATGCGCGAAACCTTGCCGTTGTCGGCCGTCGATGGAATGGCCAGTATCGTCTTCCCTCCCGGGGCCAGGCAGGCACCGCGCATAAAATCGGACTGGCCGCCCACGCCGCTGAAAAACGTGCCCCGGACCGATTCCGCCGACGCCTGCCCCGTCAGGTCGATCTCAAGAGCACTGTTGATCGCGGTCATATTCTTCTGGCGGGCGATGAGTCGCGGGTCGTTGGTGTAATCGATCGGGTGGAATTCAACCGCCGGATTGTCATTCAGAAATTCGTAGGTGTCTCCGTCCGCCATGCAAAACGCCGCGACAGCTTTGTCCCGGTTAAGCGACTTTCGCGAGTTGTTGACCACGCCGCCGCGCATCAGTTCCACGACCCCCGAAGTCAGAAGTTCGCTGTGAATGCCGAGATCCCGTTTATCGCGAAGATTGCCGAGCACGGCGTTTGGCACGCTTCCGTACCCGACCTGAAGAGTGTCCCCGTCCTCTATCAATCGCGCGATGTATTCACCAATCCGTTCCGATACGGATGTCTGAGGCGTTTCGTCGATCTCGAAAAGCGGTTCCTCGAACGGCATGGCAAAATCAATATCGTCAATGTGAACGAAAGTATCGCCGTGAACCCGCGGCATCCGGGGATTGATCTGCGCTACAACGAGCGAGGCGGATTCAACGGCGGCTTTGACGATATCGACGCTGATTCCCAGGCTCATAAAGCCGTGCGCGTCGGGCGTTGAAACCTGGACCAGGGCAACGTCCACCGGAATCAACCGGCTTCGAAACAGATCCGGTACGTTGGAAAGAAAAACCGGCGTGTAGTCGGCCGCACCCCGGTTCACCGCATCGCGTGTCGCATCGGCGACAAAAAACGAGTTATGCCGGAAGTTGTCCTTGAAGCGGTCATCCGTGTAAGGGGCAACCCCGAGAGACCAGACATGAAACAGTTCCGCGCCCGAAAGCGCTTTCGGATGGGCCGCGACGTAGGCAACCAGCGTATTCACGAGATGGCGCGGTTCTCCGCACCCGGTACCGATAAATATACGGTTTCCCCGGCGGATATGCGCGAAGACGGTATCGAGCGGTTCGAACTTCCGCCGGTACCGGCTGCGAAAGCCGTTCAATAATTCGGAGCTGCCCATTCCCGCCGCACTCCCGGAATCTCAATTGAATCCACGATCCGATTCGCGATCTCCAACAACCATAGGCATACAAACACATTTGAACCGATCTGCGCCTCCGCAAAAGCTCGTCGTCCACAAAACCCCCGTTGCCCCACACCGCGCGTCAGCGTCGGCGACCCTCCCGATTGGGCAGCTTTGCCTTTCAGATACTGAGACCTCAAAAACCTCCCGGTGTGTTTCATTTTGAGAGTGCATCGTCCCCCGGGAGCACGCGGGATGTCAAGGTTCATCCCGCTAAACCGGCGGTTTTCAGAGTGAATTTGCTCCGCTCGAACGGGCGCCGTCAATCCATGCACAAGGACCGTCAATAAATGCACGGCATGGCGCCGTTTTATAGCGTACCTTCGACGAAAGCGGTACCGGATTGTTCCCGTCAGACGGAACGGTACCTTAAACGTTCATCCAAAGACCAAAGAGCAATGAAAACAACCGTATTGAGAGCACTTGCATTGGCGATCATTTTCGGCGGTCTCGTGTTTCATGCAGCCGAAGCCCAGGATCTGAGCGGCAAGCACGTCGCCGTAATCATCGCGGACGGATTTCACGATGCGGAAACCCTGTCCCCCGTCTTTCACCTTCGTAATCACAACGTCGATACGACGTTCATCGGCTTCGAGAAGGGGTTTATATCGGCCTACAACAGCGACGTCAGCGTCGAGATTCAGAAAACGCTCGCCGAAGTCGATGTCGACGAGTTCGATGCGGTAATCCTTCCGGGCGGCGGATCCCCGGCGGTGCTGCGCGAGAACCGTGACGTCCTGCGCTTCCTGCGTGCCTTCGCCGAAACCGGCCGCCCGATCGCCGGCATTTGCCACGGCCCGCAGGTCATGGCTTCAGCGGGGATCGTTGACGGCGTAGAGCTAACCGGCTTCAGTGCGATCCGTAATGAGATGACGGAGGCCGGCGGAATATTTGTCGACCGGGAGGTTGTTGTCGACGGGCCGTTCATAACAAGCCGCATTCCCGAAGACCTGCCCGCCTTCAACGACGCCATCGTGGAGGCGTTGCTGAACTGAGTCAACCGGAGCGTGGACGCCGTCACCAAACCACTCCCGGAACAGTCCGGCACGGGGACACTCAACTATCAGGCGAACCGATCCCTGGACCGTTGTCCCGGCTTCGTCGCCGTCCTTCAGGTGCGTCTTCCCGGCGGACGCCGGTTGGCGGCCGCGCTCCGCCGGGACGCGCTCGAAGTTCACACCTCCGACGACGTACAGTACCTCTTCGACTATGAAGGGCGATTCCTCCGCGCGACAACAGAGCTGGAGTTCCGCTTTCGGAGCCACTCGCACCGCGGATTGATCGCCCGCAAGGAACCGGGCCGAATCGTTCGGGAGCACCTTTCGCCAGAAGAACTCGAACGCTCCTGCCGGAACGCGTGGGAAGCGGTCCGGAGCCTGCTCGGCGGCATCGAGTCCGGTTGCGTCACGCGTTTTCATCCCGCGGAAAGCCCGGCCCATACCGCCATCGTGCCGGTCCTTCGCCGCGCGGCCGCCTACCCGCCCGAGCGGCTCGCTCTCGATGGCAAACGCTTTTCCGGGATCTACCAGCCTGTCCCGATCTTGCCGCCCGACCAATACTCCTGCCTCGTCCTTCAGGCCACCGAGGGATGCTCCTTCGACAGTTGCACCTTCTGCAACCTTTATCGGGGAGTTCCGTTTCGAATCCGCGACGCGGATACGTTCTCGGGGCACATCCGCCGCGCGCTCGCCTTCCACGGTGAAGGTCTCCGTCGAATGAATACGATTTTCCTCGGTCAGGCGAATGCGATCGCTGCGCCGCAGGCCCGCCTGGAAGGGCTATTGGAGGTCCTCGGCCAACACGTGGAGCTGCCGGACCCCGACGTGTTTACGAAACCGTCCTGGGTATCGGAACATAGCCTTCGCTTTCTGGGCATCGGCTCGTTTCTCGACGGATTCACCGGATTGAAGAAGACCGCCTCGGATTATTCCCGCCTCCGGCGACGGGGGCTGACCCGCGTGTACCTTGGCGTTGAAAGCGGCTCCGACCGCATTCTGCAATGGATGAAGAAGCCGGCGACGACCGGCGACATGCACGGGACGCTTCGGCACCTGAAAGACGCGGGGATGCGGCGGGACGTGATTCTTCTGGTGGGGGCCGGAGGAAACCGCCGCGCGACCGAACACCTGAACGCTTCGCTGGATTTCCTGGCAACCGCCGCGCTCGAGAAAGAAGATCGGATCTACCTGTCCGACCTGGTGCCGTACCCGAATACGCCCTACCCGAAGGCGCTCGAGGCGATCGGCTCCCGTCCGCTTTCCCCGGAGGAAATGGACGCCCAGCGCACCGCGCTCCGGAATGGCGCGCGAGAACTCGGCCTGCAGGCGGTGCCCTACCGGGTGGAGCCGTTCGTTTACTGAACCTCGCCCCGCCGCCCCCCTTCGAACGCCGACGGGCACCCCGACGCCATTTCTCTCCGATGATTTGGTTGACCTCGCCCGGATTTACCCGGAAGGTTTTCGTCTTGGCGCATTGCGCGCGAAACGCAAAATCCGAATTCAGAGAAATACAGTCCGTGTCCATCGAAGCAATACAAGAAGCGATCAAGCAAGTGAAGTACCCGGGGTTCAGCCGGGATATCGTCTCCTTCGGTCTGATCAGAAACCTGGACTTCCGCGGAGGAAAAGCGACGGTCGAGCTGGCGGTCACGACGTCGGACCCAAAGGTCCCCAGCCAGTTGAAGAGTGAAATTGAAACAGTCTTGCAGGGGCTTGGCGAAGTCGAGGAAGTCGAGGTCCGAATCGCCGTTTCCCAGCCGAAAGCCCAGCCGGGCCCGGCCGGTTCGCCGGTGAGCGGTCAGGCGCGGATCAAGGGCGTCAAGTACGCCATCGCCGTCGCAAGCGGAAAGGGAGGCGTCGGGAAAACCACCTTCGCCGTCAATCTTGCCTGCGCCCTCGACCAGTTGCTCCGGAAAAAGGGCCTGAAGAACGCGGTGGGAATCATGGACTGCGACATCTACGGTCCGAGCATCCCGTTGATGATAGGATTGCGAGGCCGTCCGGAAATCGTGGACAACCACATCATCCCGCTGGAGAATTTCGGAATCAAGGTCATGTCGATGGGGTTGCTGGTCGACGAGGACAGCCCGGTCGTCTGGCGCGGCCCCATGATCATGAAGACCATCCAGCAGTTTGCTGAGAACGTGAACTGGGGAGAACTCGAAATCCTGGTGGTCGATCTTCCGCCCGGAACGGGCGACGCGCACCTTTCACTGGTGCAGACCATCCCGCTGGACGGAGCGCTCATCGTGACCACGCCCCAGCCGGCGGCCGTAAACGTCGCGCGCAAGGGGGCGCGAATGTTTGATAAAGTCAATGTACCGCTTCTTGGGGTGGCGGAGAATATGAGTTATTATGAAAACGCCGACACCGGTGAGCATATCGCGATTTTTGGGAAAGGAGGGGGCCGGCAGGCGGCCATCGATCTTGAAACCGCTTTCCTTGGAGAAGTGCCGATTAACCAGGCAATCCGCGAAGGCGGCGACAGCGGGATCCCGTTGGTGGTCAGTGATCCCGACGGGCCGGCAAGCCGCGTTTTTTTCGAAATCGCAGGCAAAATCATCGATTCTTTGAGTTGACTTTCTCGAAAAGGTCCGGACATTACGGTGTTAGTGTATAAGTATCCTCAATCTCTTCGAACAGGACGGCGGGAAAATCCGCCATCGTGGGGACTTCCGATTGGGCAGGCGCTGGCGGATTTGACCCACTCGAAGATTATTGGATTTGACTGCGACAGTTCTGCTGTCGAGCGCCGCGATAAAATGAGTGGGGTGCCCTTATATGGCGGGAAGTAGCAAGAAAGGACGAACTGTGCGATCACCCGATAATTTTGTTATCCAGTCGAACCTCTACCAGGAATTTCTGGCCGAACGTGAGGAAATCCTTAAGCACAAGTGGCTTGAATCCGAAAAAGCCGGGAAGGACATCGGGTTTGAGCGGGCATTGCTGGACTGGATTCGCAAGCACCGGAATACCTGGCGCGAGAACCGCCGATCCCGGCAATAATAAGCTCAAGCCAAATCCGCCGGAGTTCGTTCGAGCGGGCGCCCCTTACAGCGAGTGCCGCGTGAACGGTCAGGATTTGATCTCGCGATGAATCGTCCGGCGCCGCAGCGCGGGATTGTACTTCTTCTTTTCCACCCGGTCCGGTTGGGTTCGCTTGTTGCGTGAGCTCATGTAGCGCGAAGGGGACTTGTTCTCCTTACGGGCTTCCGTGCATTCGATGATTACGGTTTCTCTCGGCATGATCCAAACTCCTGCTGGTAATGATTGGCAAACCAATCAACAGAGCGGTCTTTTCTCCAACTGTCAACAGAGAATATTTCGCGCCCCGGCGCCAAATATGGTCGTCCGCCGCGAGATCATTCTCGACCGGATGATTTTCCGGGAGATTAATCCTCTGGCGACGCGGTTTCAGATTCCAGTCTCGTTCTGACATGCCGAACGGAAACGCCCGGTTGAGCCTTGCCCTGCCCGCCCCGGCCCTTCAGTGATAAGTGATGTCGACCGACGCAGTTGTACTCTGTTTGCTTCTCCTGATCGCCCTGATCGGTTTTGTATCCGGAATCCTCCGCTACGACCTGGTCGCCCTGTTCACGCTCTTGGCCGCCACGTTCCTGGGCCTGGTTCCGGTGAGAGAAACCTTTTCAGGGTTCGGCCATCCGGCTGTGATAACGGTCGCGGCGGTTTTGGTCATCAGCCGTGCATTCTTTCAATCCGGGCTTGTCGATCTTCTCTCGCAAGCCGCCCAGCGCGCCGGGCGGCGAACCGTCCTTCAATTGCTGAGCCTGACGGCCACGGTTGCCCTCCTTTCCGCCTTCATGAACAACGTCGGAGCGCTGGCCCTGATGCTGCCGGTTGCTCTCAAAATGGCGAAGTCACACGGGATTCCTCCATCCCGGCTCCTCATGCCGCTCGCCTTCGGCTCCCTCCTCGGTGGCCTGACCACGATGATCGGCACGCCGCCAAACATAATCGTCGCAACCTACCGGGGTGATGTGAGCGGCACGCCTTTCGGACTCTTCGATTTCACACCGGTCGGACTCGGTATCGCTGTGACCGGAATCCTGTTCATCAGTTTGATCGGGTGGCGCCTGTTGCCGGACCGAAAGGGTCAGGCTTCCGCAGAGGACCGGTTTGAAATTGATGATTACCTTGGTGAACTGCGCGTGAGCGAAGACTCAAAGGCGATCGGCCAAACCCTGTGGCAGATAAAATCCGACATCGACGGCGCTCCGCCGGTTCTGGCCGTCGTGCGCGGCGACGAACGGATTCCGGCCCATCGCTTTCGCGGCGTCCTGAAAAAGGACGACATTCTGCTGGTCGAAGGTGAAACCGAAGAGATCGAAACGCTCGCCAACAAGGCGAAGCTCGCCATCGGCTTCGCCAAGGAGGAGGATAAGGAGAACGCTGAAGGCGAAGATAACGACAAGCCGGAAGAGAAAGGAACGGCCGACCTCAGTCTCGGCGAGGCCGTCGTCATGGCTCATTCGCGGCTCATTGGACGAACCGTCGCCCAACTGCGACTGTGGGAGCGGTACGGATTGAATCTGATCGCGGTCGCGCGGCAGGGCCTTCGCCTGAAGGGACGGGTGCGCGACGTTCGATTTAAAAACGGCGACGTCCTGCTCATGGAAGGCGAAGAGGACAATCTGCTCGAACAACTGCCCGAACTCGGCTGCCTGCCGTTGGCCGACCGGGATCTGAAGTTGGGCAAACCGCGCAAGCTATTTGCATCCGTCCTGCTCTTCGGCGTAGCGGTCGCGACAATCCTCTTGGGATGGTTGACCGCGCCGGTCGCATTGGTCGCGGCCGCGGCCATGATGATCCTGACGGGGGTCATCGATCTGAGATCCGCCTACGCCGGCATCGACCTGCCGGTGCTGGTGCTGCTGGGATGCATGATCCCGGTCGGGCAGGCACTGGAAACCACCGGCGGCGGCGCGTGGCTCGCCGGGCAAATGCTCATCCTTGGCGCCCAGTGGCCGGCGGTGACGACTCTCGCCATCCTTTTGATCGCGACGATGTTCCTTTCGGACATCATCAACAACGCCGCCGCCGCCGTGCTCATGGCGCCGGTCTCCGTCAGCCTCGCCCGCGGACTCGAAGTTTCGCCGGAACCGTTCCTGATGGCGGTTGCCATCGGCGCCTCCTGCGCCTTCCTGACCCCTGTCGGACATCAATCCAATACGCTCGTCCTCGGCCCCGGCGGCTACCGTTTCGCCGATTATTGGAAACTCGGGCTTCCGACTCAAATCATCGCCTTCGCCGTAGCGATGCCATTGCTGCTGCTGTTCTGGCCGTTCGACGGCTGAATCCGCAACCGGCCGGCACGACTTCCATAGACTGCACGAAGCGGCGGGCGGAAACGTCCGCATCCTACCGATTTGTCTGACCTTGCGATTCCGTGGAAAACCGGTAACTTGTCACGTACGGTCGCTAAAGAAGATTAATTCGAGGCCAAGGAGGCGATATGAGGGCGCAGACGATTCGCGGATTCTTCAATGTATTTTTTATTTGCACGTTTCTCTTGTTTTTTTGCTTAATTGGCCCCGGACTTTCGGCTTCGGAAGGTGTCGAGGAACGGCGAACGGTTCCGGAAAAACTCAAGTCGATCGAAATCGAGGAAGTGCAGTGGGAGGAAGTTCCGCTGAGCCGGGTGATATCAACGCTTCGGGAACTCTCGCGTGAGCTTGACCCGGTGGAGAACGGCGGGGTCAATATCGTTCTACACGATCCCCGCGATCTCAATCCGTACGTCACCCTCAATCTGCGCAACATTACGCTTGGACGTGTGCTGGAAATGGTGGCGCTGTACACGGATTTTTTCCTTCGAGTAGAAAACGACGTCGCGATTCTGACATCCGAAATGGAGGCCGGGGAGCGCCTGGAAACGGAGATATTTCCGTTAAGCGGGCAAACGCTCATCCGAATTATCGGACCGGTGAACCGACGGGAGGCGGACGACGAATACGATGATCCGTTCAGGCAGGGACGATAAAATCGGTGCCGTGACCTCCGTTGCGGCTCGACAACGTCGTGTCTTTTGTCAGATGTCTATTATCCCGCGTGGTTTCTTGATCGGTCCGGCCGGACGAAGGTTGCAGACCCTTCCGGAAAAGGACCGGGTGCAACCTGCGAAAATCCGATCATGGACAAAGAACGAAAGCCCGACGACGACCAAAGAGAAAGTCTCGAACAGCCCGTTTCCCGGCGTTCCCGAAGCCTTTTGGCGAGGAAGCCGTACCTGCAGCCGTTGCGCCCGATCATTATCTTCTTTCTGCTCTTTGTGGCAGCCTGGTTCACAATGATTCGGATGCCGTCGGCAAGTTACCGCGGGCCCTGGCAGCCGCTTTCCGAAACGGAGGAAGCGGTTCGGGAAAGACTTGTGCACGATGTCGAAAAACTCGCCGGAAAGATCGGCGACCGCAACGTGGCGGCATATGAAAACTATCTTCGTGCAGCGGATTTCATCGAGTCCTCGCTGGAAGACGCCGGCTACGAAGTGACACGGTACGGTTTCGAGGTGGAAGGCCGCACCTGTTACAACCTGGTGGCGGAGCTGACGGGGGCGGAGCGGCCGGATGAGATCCTTGTGTTAGGGGCGCACTACGATTCGGTCTTCGGAACGCCCGCAGCAAACGACAACGCGACCGGCGTCGCCGCGTTGCTGGAACTGGCGCGGACATTTGCGGAACTAGCCCCGGCGCGAACCGTTCGATTCGTGGCTTTTGCCAATGAGGAGCCTCCTTTTTTTCAAACCGAAAATATGGGCAGCCGGGTTTACGCACGCCTTATCCGGGAGCGCGGAGACAACGTGATCGGGATGGTAAGTCTCGAAACCCTGGGGTATTATTCGGACGAGCCCGGGAGCCAGAAATACCCGTTCCCATTCCAGCTCCTCTATCCCAACGAAGGCAATTTCCTGGCATTTGTCGGCAACGTGCGTTCCCGGAGTTTCCTTCGGGATGGAATCCGGGCGTTCCGCGAGGGCGTCCGGTTTCCATCCGAGGGAGCGGCGATTCCTTCATTCATCGAGGGCGTCGGATGGTCCGACCATTGGGCGTTCTGGCAGGAGGGATATCCCGCCTTCATGGTCACCGATACCGCACTATTCCGGTACCCCTACTACCACACACCTGAAGACACCCCGGACAAACTCGACTTCGAACGGTTTACCCGGGTGGTCGTCGGACTGGAGAAAATGGCGATCACGCTCGCCGAATAGGACTCTAATCCAGTTCGCGCACCCAGATATTCCTGAAATGCATCAGATCGTCGGCGTGATCCTGAAGCCGGATCGGAACATTGCCGTGCGCATGGTAATGCTGGCGGATGGCATGTGATGTGGGCCCGATCAGCTCCTCGTTGTCCTGCACGAGAACGTTGTTATGAAAGACCGTGAAACGGGCGGGCCGCACCATCACACCTGCGTCATTAAAAACGGGCGCGCGATAGATAATGTCGAAGGTCTGCCACTCCCCCGGGGGACGGGCAGCATTCACAAGGGGCGGATACTGCCCGTAAAGCGCGCCAACCATTCCGTCCGGATAGGTCTCGTTCTCATACGAATCGAGCACCTGGACTTCATAGGGTCCCAGGAAAACTCCGCTGTTGCTCCGGCTCTGACCGCTCCCAGGCGAATCCAAGTAGGTCTTGAATTCAACGTGCAACTGCACGTCGCCGAACGTTCGTTTCGTACGAATATCACCCGACTCCGGCACCACCTGCATCGCTCCGTCGACAAGCTTCCAGGGAACCTCCGATCCGTCCATCGCGCGCCAGTGTTCGAAGTCCGAGCCGTCAAACAAGACGATAGCATCCGCAGGCGGGGGAACCGGCGGTCCCGCGGATCCCGGATCGACCACCGGGGGTTGCGCGCGATTGGAGTCGTGGATCTGATACCTGAACGGGTTCCGGTCGTCGGCGACCGCAAATGCCGCTGTGGCGCAAAAAATAAGGCCTCCGGACGATAAACGTGATGAAACGTGCATAATCGATCTCCTTTCCCCGGACGTGGATTGAGTGATGTTGAAAACGGAGTCTCTTCTAAAGCGGACCCACCGATGATTTCAACGGCAAACTCCAGAATCCTGTCCCGCTCCGCCATGTACCCCGTCTGGGTCCACGACGGGAGAATTTCCTTTACGGGAGAACCCGCAAAGGCTTAGGTTCCCAGTGATAATGCCAAAAAAACGTTCTTCGAAGCACGTAAAAAAAGCGCCCCCCTCCGCAGATCCTTCTTCTTTTCCTGAGAGCGGCGAAGACAAGTCCGTCTCGCCCGAAGATGGGTTTCCGTCCGAGTCCGGGCCGACCGGCACTCCCCGCAAAACTCCGGCTGCGCGTCCGGAACCCTCCTCCGAAGCCAGGGACGCCTCACCGGCGAAACCGAAAAAAAGATCTTCCCGGTCCCGGCAGAAATCGGGTCGCGACGCCAAACCGCCCCCCGCCCGCAAGGAGACGGAGCTTGCCGCCCCCGAACAGCCGAAACAACCCCCGAAACCCGAACGGAAAACGCCGACGCCCGAAAAGCGGCCGCCGCTCGATCCGCGAACCCTTGAAGAATTCGAACAAACGATCGAATCGTCGTTTCTCACTGAAGAAGAAGCCCGCCGACGCGAACCGGCGCCAATTTCCGCCGATCCCCGGACCGAACGGCTCTCCGGCGTCTCTCCCACCGCGTTTCTGCGCCCGGGTATCCCCCCTCTTAACGTCGTCATGATCACACCGGAGCTGGCGCCCGCGGTGAAGATCGGAGGATTGGCGGATGTGGTTTTCGGCCTTTCGCGCGAACTCGAGATTCGGGGCAACAGCGTTGAAATCATCCTCCCCAAGTACGATTCCGCCCGTTGGGACCAGGTCTGGAAGCCAACCCCGTGTTTCGACGACCTTTGGGTGCCCTGGTACGACGGCGCGATTCACTGCACCGTGTACTTCGGTCTTGTCCACGACCGCCGGTGCTTTTTTATCGAGCCTCATTCCCATGACCGCTTTTTCGAGCGCGGGAAGGTTTACGGCGACAAGGATGACACCTTTCGCTTTGCGTTTTTCTCAAGGGCCGCCACGGAGTTTCTTCTGAAGTCGGGAAAACGTCCCGACATCATTCACTGCCACGATTCGCAGACGGCGCTGGTGCCGGTGTTCCTTTACGAGATTTACGAAAAGCTCGGCATGGATCACTCGAGAGTCTGTTACACGATCCATAATTTCAAACATCAGGGACTCTGCGGGCGCGAAATCCTTCGTGCTACCGGCCTAAACCGTGACGACTACTTTTTCCATCCCGACCGCCTCGGATGGCATTTGCCTGACTGCCTCAACCTGATGAAGGGAGGTATCGTTTACAGCAATTTCGTAACGACTGTCTCTCCAACCTACGCCGGCGAGGCCAAAGACCGGGGCAATTCCTTCGGACTCGAGGGCGTGTTGCGCACTCACCACATTAAATACGGGGGAGTACTCAACGGGATCGACTGCGAGGTCTGGAATCCCGCGTCCGACTCCCACATTCCCGCACAATACGACCTGGCGCGGATCGACAGGAAATACGAAAACAAACGCGCCCTGCGGGAGCGCCTGCTTCTCTCCGACAACGAGCGTCCGATAATTGCCTACGTCGGCAGGCTGGATTCACAGAAAGGGCTCGATCTCGTTCGCCATTCGCTCTTTTATTGCGTCAACCATGGCGCGCAGTTCGTCCTGCTTGGAACGGCTCCCGAGGAAGCGACAAACGAACACTTTCGCCACATCAGAGGAGAGATAAACGAGAACCCGGATTCCCACCTTGAGATCCGGTTCGACGAGGAACTCTCGCACCTCATCTACGCCGGAGCGGATATGATCGTGGTTCCAAGCCGTTTCGAACCGTGCGGCCTCGCCCAGCTTATCGCGATGCGTTACGGAACGATCCCCATCGTTCGCGCGGTCGGCGGACTCGCCGATACCGTCTTTGACAAGGACTACTCCGACAAACCTTTGAATCAACGAAACGGATACGTTTTTCATCACGACGACACCAGCGGAATTGAGTCCGCTCTCTCCCGCGCGATCTGCTGCTACTACGTGTATCCGAAGCATTTCCGGGAGCTCATGAACAACGCCATGCGCTCCGACTACTCGTGGAACGTACCCGGACAGCACTACCTTAACATTTACGATCACATCAGAAAGAAATGAACGCTTCATCTCAGATGATGACGGCCGCCACTCAAATTCGAAATCCGCGCCCTTTCGTGTCAAATGGGCAATATTACGCCTTTATCTCCCCGGTCAATAGAAGGCGCATTCCCGCCCAACAATCGAGACGAAAGGCGGATCATTATTGACTTACAAGCGGACATCCGGCCGTGCACGTTCCCCGAATGAACCCTCTCGGAGACAAATGGTCAGGCCATGGACAATTTAAGCGACTCGCGCTTTGAGATCATTCCGGTTGATCCGCATCGGATCTTCGCTCTTTGGAGCATCGTCCCGGATCTCCTTCGCCGGGCCGAAGACGCCGTCGGTGTTCCCCGCCCGGAAGCCGGCTGGTTCCTCCGTGCATTCCGGCTCGCCGATCCCGGACACGGGCTGCACCAGGCGCTTTCGGTGGACGACTTTCCAATCACCCCCGAAACCGGACAATCCTATTGCGCCTTTGGCTTTCCCGGCGGATTCGTGGTCGCGGTCATCGGCGCGAAAGACCGTCACGGGCGGTTTTTTCCATTGCTCAACGCACCTTGTGTCGCCCTCCCTGAAGCACCCGAATCGGACGCCTTCCAGGAAGCCCTCCCCGCCGCAGTCGAAGAAAAAGCCGTTCCGGGAGCCGTCGAAATGGACGCATTGCCGGAAGAACTCCGCCGGCCTTCGGAGACGGGCGTCGCGGACCCCGCACCGGCGGATCCTCATCCAATCACCGGTCTTCCGGAAACCCCCGCGTTGGACGAGGAACGAATTGTCGCCGCCGCGCTCAATGGAATGGCTCTGGCCATCGAGCGCCAGCGCAATGAATCCAACGCCTCGTCCCGGCATCCAGAACACGCCCCAAAAAGCCCGAACCCGACCCGCGGCGCCTCCCTCTCGTCCGACCGTCTCGCCAGCCACTACGAGGAAGAACAAAGTGGCGCGCCCCTCGCGCTACGGGGCACTCTGGTTCTGGAGGGCATCGTTCAACCGGGTCAACGTCTCTTGATCGAGGGCGCGGACGTCGTGCGGAGACCGGACGGCCGGTTCACCTGGAAACGTTCGCTGGAAGACTTTCCATTGCTCTGGTCCGTCCTGTCCGAACTCCCGCCCGGGCTCATCACTGAACCGGTCGAGGGTTCACCGTTTTCGGGATTCCTCCTGAGTGCCCTTGTCGATATCGAAGGAGTTGTCCGGGAACCCGACTACGTTTCGCGCCTGCCGGAAGGTATCCATCCGGACGCGTCCGGTCGATTTCGAATGATTCGCGCAGTCTCTCCGGACACCCCGTTTTTTCCACGGATTGAAGCGGTTCCCTCTCCCGTCTAAAATGGCCGGGATTCATCGTATTGTTGTAAATGCGAAATAAAGAAGAACACGCTGAGCTCGACGGACCCCGGAATGCGTCCCTGGTTCTGCTGCTTCACGCCCATCTCCCTTACTGCCGCCGGCCCGATCATCCCGGGAGCCTCGAGGAGAACTGGTTTTTTGAAGCCCTTACCGAATCTTACCTGCCGTTCGTTCGAATGCTGGACCGGCTTCAGAGCGACGGAGTCGCTGCGCGCCTGACCCTCAGCCTTTCCCCGACGCTTCTCTGCCTGCTTCGCGATGAACACTTACTGAAGCGCTATCGGGACCGGCTTGCCGCAGTGGAAAAAATCGCGCGCCGCGAAGCGCGAACCGGAGACTTCAAGGATGCCGCCGGCTGGCAGGCCTCCTTTTTCGAGGAAACCCTCCGCACATGGGACGGGCGCTGCGGCGGCGATCTCCTTGCGGTCCTCCGGGAATACGCGGACGCCGGGCGGATTGAACTCGCAACGACCGCGGCAACCCATGCCTTCCTCCCCGCGTTCCAGGGACGACCGGATATTGTCGAAACCCAGGTTCGAGTCGGATTGGATATGTTTGAGGATATCTTCGGATTCCTGCCCTCGTTCTTCTGGCTTCCGGAATGCGGATACTTTCCCGGTCTCGAAACCCCGCTCAAAGCCGCCGGCATCCGTGCATTCGGCCTGGAGCATCACGGCATCACTCGCGCGCGTCCCCCGTCCGAAACCGGCGTCCACGCTCCGTTGCGTTGTCCCAACGGCGTCGTCGCCCTTGCCCGGGACAGAGAGATCTCCCGCCGGGTCTGGAGCGCGCGTGAAGGTTATCCGGGGCACCCGCACTACCGGGAGTTTCACCGCGATCGAATTCACGAACTTCCCGAATCCGCCCTGGGCGAATGGATGGTGGAATCGGGAGTCAGGCTGCCGTCAGGATTGAAATACTGGAGGGTAAGCGAACCGGGCCGGGAGAAAGCCTTTTACGACCCGAAGGCCGCATCCAAACAGGCGGAAGAGCACGCCGAACACTTTCTGAACGAATTGCGGAAGGTCGCCCGGGCGCATGGCAGCGCAACGCCCGCGCCGCTCTGGTTCGCACCCTTCGACGCCGAACTCTTCGGGCACTGGTGGTTCGAGGGTCCGATCTGGCTGGAGTCGCTCTTTCGGGCAATGGCCACGCAGGATACCGTCGTTGCCGTATCCGCAAGCGAAGCGGCCGCCCGGTATGTCCGGTGTCCCCAGGGAATTCCCGCCCCGTCGAGTTGGGGTAACCGGGGTGATTACTCCCAGTGGATCAACCGGGAGACAGATTGGATCTACCCGGTGCTTTTTGATTCACACAGTCGACTGATGAAGCTCATCGAACACCGCGCAGACGGCGCCGCAACCGGCAGCCCGTATGATCGAGCCCTTCGCCAGACGGCACGAACCCTGCTGCTCGCACAGGCGTCCGACTGGCCGTTCATGATGACGACCGGAACCGCGGCCGACCTTGCGAATAACCAAATGGAAAGACTTTTTTCCCGCCTGGAGCGTCTTTGCGCCGATCTCGAAAACGGCACGATCGATTCGAGCTTCCTGTGTGAATGTGAAGCGCTTGACGGCGCGTTTCCCGGCTTGCGGTTGGATCGCTTTACGCCTTGACCTCAAATATGCTTGAATTCACTTAATAAAGGTTTCGGCACTCACCCATGACCCGCAGTATAAACATAGAAACCGGCAGTGAAATATCCGTTGAGCGCACGAAGGGAAAACGCGGATCGGATATTTGTGTCCGCACCAACTCTCTTGAACCGTGTCAGATGCACTGGGCATTGAGCGCAACCCCCGGCGGAAGCTGGCACATGCCTCCCAGGTCGACGTGGCCGGACGGGAGTTCGCCGCAGGGAGATAATGCACTCCGGACACCGTTCCCGGAAGGCAATGACAAGCGCTCGATCCGGCTTCACATTCCGGACTCACCCAATCTTCCCTACCTCGTCTTTGTCGTCTATTACCCCGACCGCAACCGGTGGGACAACAACGATGGCCGGAATTACGTCGTTAAGCTCAGTTCAGAGGAGTCGGTCGATATCAATCCGCTCCTCGACAAGGCGCTCGGCAAGAGCGATGCGCCGTTTCGCCAAATTTTCCCACTGGATGAAGCCTTTCAACTCGGGGTGGCGGTGATCGATCGTGACGATTGTCGTGAAGTGATTCTGTTGACGAACCTCGCCGTCCCGCTCGCTCTTCATTGGGGGGTCGCCGAGCGCTCTCCGCGCGAATGGCGTCTTCCTCCGGAACCCTGCCTGCCGGCCGGCACCACGCGCTTCGGCGACGCCGCCGTCGAGACCCCGTTTGCTTGGGAGGGATCAATCAACCGTTTGAAACTCGTTTTTCCCAAAGCCGAAGCGCCGATCGGAATTTCTTTCGTCCTCAGGGAGACCGATCCCGGGCGGTGGCGCAAAAACAATGGAAAAAACTTTTTCATCCCTTTGAACGAGCAGTCGAAGGCCTCCGGCGCCGCCTCATCCGCCCTGGCCGAAAAGATAATCGAAGCGGAAACGGGCCACAACTCGTGGACCCTGATGCACCGGTTCAATCTCTGTCACGACCTGCTCGATAGCGCCGGAAACGATTCCCTCCGGCTCGCACTTTTATTCGTCTGGCTGCGTTTTTCGGCCCTTCGGCAGCTCGACTGGCAGCGCAACTACAATACAAAACCGCGCGAACTCGCCCACTCCCAGGATCGGTTGACCCGAAAACTGGCCGAAACATGTATCAACAATCCCGATACATGCGAATGGCTCCGGCTCATGATGGGTTCGGTCGGCCGAGGCGGCGAAGGCCAGCAGATACGCGACGAGATTCTCGCCATCATGCACCGCCACCACATCAAGGAGGTCAGCGGACATTTTCTGGAAGAATGGCACCAGAAACTTCATAACAATACGACCCCGGACGATGTCGTCATCTGCCAAGCCTACATTAACTTCCTCAAAAGTAACGGCAACCTCGACGTGTTCCACGAAACTCTGGAAGCCGAGGGGGTTACCAGAGAAAGGCTGAAGAGTTTCGAGCGTCCGATCGTTTCCTTTCCCGATTTTGTTCCCCACCTGAAGGACGGACTGATCCACGATTTCTCTCACTTTCTCAAACTCCTTAAATCAATCCATTCGGGAGCCGACCTCGAAGTCGCGCTCGAAAACGCCGCGCAACAACTCGATGACGGTGCCCGGGACCGGCTTTACAGACTCAGGGGTGAATTGGATAACACAAACGCACCTCTGGCCGAGGTCGCGGGAGGGATCACGGAGGTTCGTGGCAATCTCCTGGAGCGGCTGTCACATGAATCGGATTCCGGAAGAGCGTGCAACCTACTGTACCTGGATATCGCGCTCGAAGAGGCGCTGCGCATGTTGATTGAGCGCAATGTCCACAAGTCCATTGACGAATCCGCTGCGATTTCCCTGCTTGGCCTTGTCCTTCAGAACGTCGCCTGGAGTCACCGGGACGACGATCTGCCGGTGTGCGTCGAAGATTGGCGTTATTGGGTTAAGAATGCTCAATCCGACCCCGACCTCGGCCTGAAACAGATGGCGGTCCTCGAACGGATTCGGCGCGCGGTCACAACCGTCATGGACCGCCTTTACCAAAGCGTTCAGCCGTTGGCGGAACAGTTGGGAAGCGCTTTCGAAGCCGAGGACTGGACCGTCAACCTTTTCGGCGAAGCGGTCGTTCGCGGCCGGCCGGTTTTTGCGCTTTCCGCGCTGATCAACCGGCTCGATCCGATCCTTCGCGAGAAGGCGGGCATCGGCGGATGGCAGATCGTCAGCCGCGGCGAATCGCACGGAAAACTGGAGGTCGTCGAATCGCTTCGGTCGGTTCAGGGAAAAACATACCGGAACGAGACGATCCTCGTTGCCGACAAGGTTTCAGGCGACGAGGAGCCGCCGCCGGGCGTAACGGGTATCATTACCGCCCAGCCGGTTGATCTCGTATCCCACCTCGCGGTCCGCGCGCGGAACGTTCCGGTTGTCTTCGCAATCTGTTACGAACCGGAAACCCTGAAGAGCTTGAAAGACCTGAAGGGGAAGCGGATTCAGCTTAACGCGACCGCATCGGGCGATGTCACGTTTTCGGAATCCAAAGAAATGGCCGGGGCAAAATCCCGATCCAAGAAAGGGACCCCGGTCGCGATTGAGAAACCGAAGCTGAGCAAGGAACCTATTGCCGGAGACGCCTTCCGGAAGTGCATGGTGGGCGGGAAGGCACTTCACCTCGACGCGCTCCGGAACCTCCTCCCCGACTGGATCAATCTTCCAGCGTCGGCGGCGCTGCCGTTCGGTGTATTCGAATCGGTCCTCAATGATTCCGCCAATCGAGCAATCCTCCGGAAGTACGAAGAGCTTTCTTCGGACCTCGATTCGCGCCCGGAAAAAAAACTCGTATCCATCCGGGAGCTTCTTCTCAAGTTGGAGGCCCCAAAGGGCCTCACGGACAAACTCATGGCGATTCTTGAGGACACCGGGATACCGATGCCTTCGAAAGGCGATCGGGAAAATGCCTGGAACGCCGTTAAACAGGTCTGGGCTTCAAAATGGAACGACCGCGCTTTCTTCAGCCGTCGGGCGCGCTCCATCTCAGACGACGCCATTCACATGGCCGTCCTGATACAGGAGTTGGTTCCTTTCGATTACGCGTTCGTGCTCCACACAGCCGATCCGTTCACCGGGCGCGAGGAGGATCTGTACGGCGAACTTGTCAAAGGGCTCGGTGAAACCCTCGTCAGCAACTTCCCCGGTCGCGCGCTGAGCTTCCGCTCTCCAAAGAGTTCGCCCGATCCGTCCGTCCTCGCCTACCCCGCAAAAAGTGTGGCTCTCACCGGCAAGGGATGGATCTTCCGCTCCGACTCGAACGCCGAGGATCTGTCCGGCTACGCCGGCGCGGGATTGTACGAAAGCGTCGTCGTGCCGCCTCCCGAGACGGTTCGCCTGAAGTATTCGAACGATCCGCTGGTAACCGATTCCGCTTTCCGGGAGTCGCTTCTGACGCGAATTACAAAACTTGGAACCGCCGTGGAAGAAGCTTTCAAAGGCGTCCCGCAGGACATCGAAGGCGGGGTTTTCGAAGGCCGCTTCTACGTCGTTCAAAGCCGCCCGCAGGTCTGAATCGAATATATGGATACACGTTTCGTCAATATCCGGATCGGCAATCAAACGTCATTCGCGGCCGGCGGTTTGATGGATCCCTTCGAATTCGCGCTCGAACAGGGCTTCGACGCCTTCGAATGGTTTCCCGACAAAAAGGATTCAGGAGAGGGATGGGAGGAGACGGATCTCGATGCTGAAATGCGCCGGCGTATACGGGGCCGGGCCGCCGGGCAAAGGCTGACTCTGACCGTCCACGCGCCGGCATCACTGGACATGTTGCTGGCGCCGGACCCCGAGGCGATTGAAAACACCTTGAGCTTTGCAAGCGACATCGGCGCGTCCCTCCTCAACCTCCACCTCCAACTCGAGGAAGGTATCGATCGCTTCCTCAAAGCCCTGGAACCCTGGATTCGAGGAACGGCCGAAACCGGAATCGCTCTGGCACTGGAAAACACGCCGATGACGCCGCCCGAAGATTTCAATGCCTTCTTCGAAGCGCTGCGCAATCGGCCCGACCTTTCTTTCGATCACGTCGGCATGTGCTTCGACCTCGGACACGCCAACCTCTGCGCCCGCACGCGCAACGATTACCTCGCATTCCTGGATCTCCTCGCTCCAACGGTCCCCATAATCCACTTGCACCTCCACGAGAATTACGGCGACCACGACAGTCACCTTTGCCTCTTCACGGGACCGTCGAAATCCGACGATTCCGGGATCCGCGGCATAATCGAACGCCTGCAAGCGCGCGGGTACGACGGATGCGCAATCCTCGAACAATGGCCCGATCCGCCCGATCTTCTCGTTCGTGCCCGTGACGGGCTGCGCGCCCTGTGTCCGGCTTCCGAGACCGGCGATCAACCGGCTCCATCCCCAAAGCCGAAATACGCTTCCTCCCTGTCCTCACGGACAGCCCCGCGTTCTTTCGCAAGCAGCCCCGTAAGGTGCGCGAAGCCCCATTCGACGTCGCAAGCCTCCGCAGGCCGTTCTGTAAATAGCGATGATTCCTCCTCCGACGAGAGCCCTCCAAGGCAAAAACCACAACCACCCACCAATCCATTCCTCGCAACTCTCCTTGAAGCCCACCGGAACACGAAAAGTTGGCGCGAAAAACTTCAATGGGTGCACGATTTTCTTACCGGGTCCTCCGACTCTCCCGACACAGTTGCCATTGCCGGGAGCGCCGTCTTCCTTCAGTGGATACAGACAGGCCACATCCCCTGCAAGGAAGATTCCCGGCACTTCCGGCCGAACCATCACGCGAAGATTGCCGACAATCTCTACGGCTGTCTCGCTCGCATTATCACACCCGGCAACGCCGCTGCGATACGGAAGATTTATCCGGCGCTTCCCTCTTTCCGTCCCAGTTTCAAACGCTCGGAGCCCCTGACCCTGATTCGCGACATCGCCCACCGCAATGACATTCCCAAGGAACTCAAGGACGAGATTAAACACTCCCTGCAAAACAAGCTCCACCGCTGTGCGGGGCCGGAAGACCTTCGCACCTCGGCTAAACTCCTCGACCGGATAACAGCCCCCGGTGCGGATTACCCGGACGGGTTCGTTGCCGAATTCCACCGTTTTCACGAAGAGCTCAAAGAGTTCTTCAACGCGCAATCCCTTGATGATCGACTCGAAACACTGGCTGACTCGCTCAATGAGGAGGTACTGGTCGAATCCATCCGCGCTTTTCAGAAGCATAAGGAAGCCTCCAAACACCGGAACGAGGAAAGGGATCTTATTGCTTTCCTGGAAGAACTCACCCGCCTGCGCACTCAACTTTCACGCCGGGCCGATCAACTCAAGGATTCGAAGTCACAGGAATGCCGGATGGCGGAAATCGAATTGGAGGATTTCGCCTTCGCTCTTTCGAGCGATCTGGTCAATCGGTTCGACTCCGATCCAAAAGACGAACGGATCTTTGCCCTTCGAACGCTTTCGATTCTGCTGGAGAACCTCGAACTCGACCTGATTGCTCCCGATGAATGTCGCGCGGTACGGGCGGAAAACTACGCGCTTCTGGAATGCGCGAAGGGGAACGAGCCGGAGTTCCTCCTCCGCCTTGCGGCGAACCTGGAGCGCGCGCAACGCATCTTCGGAGTCTTCGCGGACGTTTCGGTCGGACAATTCATCGACGCAGCCGAACAACTCGGTGAAGCGCTTGAGATTGCGGACGACGAACGGGATCGCTTCGTTGAAACCACCATCCGGCGGCACATCGTTTTCCAGTTTTCCAAGCTGGTCACTTCGCTGCTCAGGTCGGTACGCGATGAAGCGGGTATGCCACTGTGGGAGACCCTGGTTTCGGGCAAGGCGACAGGAAAATTACTCGAGGCCTCACGGTTGACCGACCTTCCGGAAACGCTCTCCGAACCGTGCATCGTCCTACTCGAACACGCCGACGGCGAAGAAGTCATTCCCGACGATGTTCGCGGTGTAATCCTCAAGCACGAGATTCCGCACCTTTCCCATCTCGGTGTCCGTGCCCGCCAGGCCAATGTCCTGTTCGCAATCTGTCCGGACGCGAAGCAGTTCAAAGCTTTTTCCGGTCATGTCGGCGGAATAGTCGAACTGGAACTCTCCGGGGATTCCCTCAACCTGTCGCCCGACTCATCCAAAAAAGAGGAACCCGGTGCAATGCCGCGGAAATCTATTCGCATTCCGAAAACATCGATCGAGGCATGCGCCCGGCTCATTCCGCTTGTTCGGGTAAGCCGCGAATGCGCCGGCCCGAAAGCGGATTCGCTGCGTATCCTCGAAGAACTTGCCGCCTCAGGATCTCCCGGCTTTCACACTCCGCCAACATTCGTAATTCCGTTCGGAGTGCTCGATCAGCTTCTTTCGGCGCAGAACAAGCCCGCGAAAAAAAGTGGTGCTTGCGGCACCGAGGCGGCGATCCGGATAAAACGGGAACGGATCGCGGCGCTGAACATACCGGAATCTCTCATTTTCGAGGCAGGAAAAGCGTTTGGGCAAAAAGCCCGGCTGGTCGTTCGGTCCAGTTCCAACCTCGAAGACCTGAAGGATTTCGGCGGCGCCGGTCTTTATGATTCCGTTTCAAGCGTAACCATTAGTTCTCTACAGGACGCGATTCGCAAGGTGTGCGCATCCCTCTGGAGCGAACGGGCGGTCGCTGAAAGGCGCCGGTTCAAAATCAACGATTCAGACGCCCACATGGCGGTTATCCTGCAGACCATGGTCGATGCCGGCCTTTCTTTCTTCATGCACACCGTCAATCCCGGTTCAAAAGATGCCCGCGAAGCCTTCGTCGAACTGGCGGTCGGAATGGGCGACACACTCGCTTCCACGGTGCAGGGAGGCAGGCCGTATCGCGCTGTCCTGGATAAAAAAACCGGGAGCTCAAACATGCTCGCCTTCGCCAGTTTCAGCCACGCCCTTCGTCCGAATCGAAACGGTAAACTTGCTCCGGTGACAATCGACTACTCTCGGATCGCCTTTTCGCGGGATCCGGATTTCCGTAAAGGAATCCTCCACCGCCTCGCTATGATTGCAAAGGAGGTTGAAGTCGCGTTCGGAAGCCCGCAGGATATCGAAGGGACTATCCACAAGGGCGAAATCGCCCTGGTCCAAAGCCGCCCTCAACACGGCGTCAAATGAGAATCCACGGTCTCTTTCAGAAACGGCTTGCCGGCGACGATGCGCTGCTCGAACTGGCGCGGCTTCGGTTCGATGAGGTCGCAATGGGCCCGGAAATCCATTCCGGGTCGCCCGCAGACTTTGCACACCAGTATGGCTTCCGCCCCGAAACGGCATCGACCGCCGTTGTTCACCTTCCGCGAAACTGGAACGTCCTTAACACTGACCACCACGACGGGATCTGCGCCCTGGCGGGGTGTGCCGCGGGAAAGGCCTTCGGCTTCGTTATTCACGACCTGAACGAGATCGAAACCGATCCAGGCGGCGTTCTGCAGAACCTTCACCGGCTCGCAACCCGCCTTCGCAGAATCCCAAACGCACCGATACTCTTTGTCGAATACGCGGTCGGTCTTGATCCTGTGCGCTATATCGACTTCCTTCGCAAATTCGATGACTGCGAAGAAATCAGCGCTTGCCTCGACGTCGGCCACATCGGGATCCGCCAGGCACGCAAAGCGTACGCCGCGAAGTATCCGGGTGAGGACGCCTGCGCCCTCCACCCCGATTCGCCGGAACTTCCCGACCGCATCGAGGCTCTCGCCGCCGCCGTTCAGAGCGCCCTGCCTGTGACGATCAAAGTGATTCGCGCGTTCACCGCTTCCGAAACACCGATTCATTTTCACCTCCACGACGGACACCCTCTCGCAAACAGCAAATTCGGTGTCTCGGACCACCGAGGCTTCCTGGCTCCGATTGCAATTCCGTTCGCGCACAACGGCCGCCGGAGCCTTCCCCCCCTTTTCGGACCCTCCGGACTCCGGAAAATACTCGCGACCGCCCTCACCCACTCCCGGCCGGAGCAACTTACTTTCACCCTCGAAATCCACGAAACCGGCGGCCGCCTCCCCCTCGGAAACGCCAAACACTTTTTCCACCACTGGAAGGAAATACGAAACGCCGAACAGATGAGCCACTGGTTGAATACACTTCAGCAGCAGGCCGAACTGTTCCGGGCCATATCGGCGGAGACAACAAGCTCCTGACCCATTCCCTCCGGGCCCGATGTTCGTCCCCTGGATTTTGCCAGCTAAAATTTGTGTTGATTCGCGGACCTGTGGGTCTTTAGGGTTACGGCGTTATGAACGATGAAATCGGACTGAACAGGAGGAGGTTGAAGGTTCGCGGTGAGAGCAGTGGGGTCTATCATTGCATGAGCCGGGTGGCGGGCGGGCAGCGGCTGCTGGGGGTGAAGGAGCGGGAGGTG
>SLTG01000145.1 GCA_007130045.1 Opitutales bacterium | reverse complement strand
CCAGCCAATTCTCCCGAAGGTGGATGTTGGAAGAACGTCGAGCGAAGGAAGTTTACCGGATAATCGAAAAATTGCGATGACGCCCATGTGCCAATGCGAAAACCGGAGTTCGAGATGAATTATGTCAAGAGTCAAAACCTGACGTTTTCAAGATCGCCCTCTGACGTTTTCAAGATCGCCCCTTAAACCTGATCTGCGCTTTTTTCCTTCAAGTGCGGAGTATCTGAAATATGGCACGTCCGTTGCGGTTGGTACCGAGCGACATCTGCCATATCCTGGGGCGATCTATCATCCATCCTCGAAGGTGGGCGGCGAAACAGCGGGCTCGCCTTCCGGGATACCGCGAACCTTCGAAATCCGGCCGATGTTCTTGTTGCCCGGCAAATGCCCGCCGGTTCCGGTTTTGGCTCCCTGACCGCCTTTGAAATGGAAGGCCTGACCCTTCGAGAGGAGTTCGTCGCGGTATCCGAATTTGGCCGACGCCAGTTCGTAAAGATAGCGGCTGTTGGCTTCCTGTTCGTCCCGGAAGCAGCCGTTTGAAATGACCCGGACGGGCGGAGTCATCATCGCACGTCGTTACCCGGGCGACGGTCAGCGTTTAAAAAGCCGTTCCAGGAAATTGGGGTCGCGCGGAGCCCTCGGCACCTCCCGCGGTTCCCATCGCTCCACAGTGGAGGCTAGCAGACGGTGGTTAATTTTCACGACCTCGAAGTCCTCAGCCGGCAGGGCGAAACGGAATTCTTGACCCGATCTGTTGCCGTGACAAACGATAATGAACGGGCCGCGTTCGAGATTGCGGGGCTCTATTTTATCCACGACGATAAAGTGGGTATCCGGCTGAATGAGGAGGATACAAGAACCAATCCCGAAAATCGCCAACCCGACCAGCACACTGTATTTTAAAAATTCATTCATCCCCAACCCGGCGGAGGCGCTACCTGGAGCGGACCGCGATCAGCCAATTCAGCTTGCACTCTCTCTCGAAGAGGTAACTGCGTGTTTTTCGTCCAAATTACCATTACTGAACACGGGCTGGAGAAACAGTTGAACGCCATTGATGATCCGCGATAAAATCAATTTATGATCAACTTTCAACCCACTGATAGCCTCCGGCGTTTTCAGCTCAACGACAAGTCTTTTTTACGTACCGTAACTTGCATTTTTTCGACAAGGCAAAGCTTGCCGCAGTAGTCCCGCGGAGAAGCGATTGTGAACGTGTTCCCGTCCGTCGCGCAACGTACGCCGCCATGCGGGATTCCGGATCCCGCCTCCATCACGGCGGCGTTGGCTTCCGGGATTTCTTGGTCGTGGAGGGTTGCTGCCATCGGGTTTTATCTGTTTAAAGATCGTCGAGCTGTTTTTCGAATGTTCCCCACCGGGTCAAATAGGGTTCATTTCCGTACCTGGGGAGATCTTCGGGGAGGAGAAACATGGCGCCATTGGTCAAGTTCCCTCCCTGTTCGAGGTATTCAATGATGTTGCGCCGGAGGCGGGTGTCCCGCGGAACCGGTTGAGTCGCGGGGGTGTCGGTTCCGAAGATGAACCGGAGACTGCCGTTCGAGGAATCGCAGACCGGGAACAGGTAACCCTGCCTGCGGAAGCGGATAATATTGGATGAAGGATGAAGGATGTCGTTCATCCGCGGCCCGAGGCACCAACCGTAGCAGACAAATGCCCGGAACAGGCGTCCGGAAAAGATCTTCCGATAGAAGCGGTCCGCCTGTTTCAGCGAGGCAAGACACTTGTCCGGAGTCATCTCGCCGCCGGCGGGGATGTGGATCTCCAGGACCGGATCGCCGGTCGACAGGATTCGTCGCCAGAGGCCCGCGGGAAGGGTGATTTCGGTGGGGAGAACGAATCCCCGAGGAGAAATAGGGTGACCGCGGATGTCGCCCTCGCCGACGGTTAACCGGGAAATCCACCCGCCCGGCGAAAGCGGTTCGCCGTCAGAGAGTTGGAATCCGTGCGCGTCGTAGCGCTGATCGGGAGGTGCAAGCGCCAGCACCTGGTCGTCGGTGTCGTTGCGAAAGACTTCCGCCCCGCCACGGTACGGATAACGCCCGTATTGGAATCGTCCAAGAGTAAAGACCTCGCCGTTGACGTGGCGGCGAAGCCAATTGAGTTCGTGCGGCTGCAGTCCCGGAAGGTTCGGTTCCAGGATCGCACAGCTCTCGCACTTCAGGGCGATGTCCCGGCAGGTGTCCAGAGTGATCTTTTTTGAGACGTGCAGTTTCCGGTGACGGGTGCGCGTCAATGGAATCGAATCGAGCGCGACGATCAGATAAAAAAGTCGACGTTTCCCTCCGAGCGCGTTTTCCAGGGCGGGCCAATCCTCAAACGAGGGAAAATGCGAGCCAAGGTACGCGCAACGATAGGTGTGCCAGAAGAGGCGCTTCAGCGCGGGGCTCTCTTGAATGGCCGCCAGGGTTTCTCCAAGCAGTGCGTCCATGCTTGCCGGCAAACCGGCAAAGGCTCGCGATTCGGCAATCACTTTCGGGTCGAGGAGGCAAGCCAGGTCGGACGGCATCTCATTCATCGATGTCGCCCAGTCCTCGGAGAGGGATTCCGGCACGCGGTCTTCTCCGAGCTCGGCGAGTGTTTCACGAATCGTCACGCGTAAATTTCAAAGGGGTGTGTCGAGGTCTTGGCAAGGAATTAAGGGAGAGAGCGTGGGCACCCGTGGCGTGTCTGCTTGCAGACGCTTTCCGTGTTGGGCGGTTCTGGGGGGCGCTTGCGAGCAAGCACGCCACTCGCGCCAGCTAGCTGTGCGTGGGGATTCTAAAGTCAGAAATAGATGAAACATGCAAGAGATACCCAGTGGGTAACCAGTCCCACCCGAGAAAGGTTGGCAACCGTT
>SLTG01000015.1 GCA_007130045.1 Opitutales bacterium | reverse complement strand
TCGTCTCCAATGCCTCGCGCTCCTCTTTCGTCAGGGTGACTCGATATCTGGCCATGCAAGGAGCATGGCACTCATCAGAGCGTTTTCAATGCGAAAGTTTATGTGTTACACGATACTAGTCTAGCCGGCCGGAAATAATGCACCCCAACAAAAGCTCCTGATTCGCGGCGCGAGTGGCGTGCTTGCTTGCAAGCGCTCGGCCCGCGAAATCCGGAAAGCGTCTGCGAGCCCCGGCATGCCGGGACAGGCAGAATACGCCACACGAATTCCCCCCCCCTCTTGTCCCTTTCCCTGTAACGCGTAGGCCGCTCCGTGAGGAGCGGGATCTTCGTCGTTGTCGCATTCGAATCGAATGCCGATCGCTCGAAGGAGTGGAACATGAAAGTACCACAGCCGCGATTACGACTACTCCTGCTGTGAGGCAATGCATCCATAGGGGTTGGCCCTATTGATTATAGCGCTTTTCACTATATTACACTAAGTCTTCACCTGATTGTTGATTGAAGTGAAAGGCGCTAATCTCACCCCCACGAGACGCCCGGTATCACGCACGCAAACGGAGCCCTCCGATCGAACCAATGATGAATTGCGTTAAATCAACCAGAACAAAAACGATGGAATCAGTACAGATCAACAAACTCAGGGAGAAGGAAGGATCGATTTTGATCGTCGCTGTGATGTTTGCGACCATTGCGGCCGTCAGCATCGGAAGCTTTATCCGCATTGCGGGCACCGAAATGCGAATGGCGAATTCGAATCTTTATGGTGTCGCCAGTCTGAACCTGGCCGAAGCGGGCGTTGAAGAAGCACTCTACGCGATCAACCGCGCGGACAACGGAGCCTGGGCGACCCAGGGATGGACCTCTTCCTTCAGCGGAAATCGCAGAGAGAACGTTTTCAACGGTTATGAATTGGGATCGGGGGCAACCGGTGAAGTCCACGTCGTCGTGAACAATGCGAATTCCGACGATCCCACCGTCGTGGCGGAAGGACGGGTCATGTACAGAGGCGACCTCACCGCCACCAGGCAGCTTGAAATTCGCCTGCGGAAACGCACCTTCTTTGCCAGCGGGATGACCTCCCGGGAAGAAATCGTCTTCTCCGGCGGTCAAGTCAGCGTCGCGAGCTACTTGTCCTCGGACCCGGATGCCGGTATACGCGACAATGGATCCGTCGCGAGCAATTCAGTTAAAGAAGATTCGATAACGATCGGAAACGCCGACATCTGGGGGTATGTCGCCACCCGGGGCACGGATCCCGTTATCAGGAACGGAACCGTCCGCGGCGAAGACACGCCGGACGGAGTAAGTGTCGACCCGGATAGAATCTCAATGGACTTTTCCTCGTCGTTTCCGACCGTGTCAAACCCGGACGGTTTGACGGCGGTTCCATACACCGGCGAACTGTTGCTCGGAGATCCCCTGTTTGATACACCGATTGCATATCAGGCCGACGACATTTCGTTTTCCGGGCAGGAGGAACTCGTCGTCCGGGGAGACGTCATCCTGATCGTTCACAACGATTTCCGCCTCACCGGCGGGGCGAAAATCACCGTGAGCGAGGGCGCGTCACTGCAGATGTACGTCGGGGGCGACGTTCACATTCGCGGGAATGGCATGGTCAACGCCACGGGTCTTCCGGAAAACCTTCAGGTCTACGGAACAAGCACGGACCATGAACAGGATTTCTCCATGGGCGGAGGCCCCTCCTGGCACGCGGCCGTCTATGCCCCCAACGCGATCCTCAGTATGAACGGAGGAGGCAACAGCGGCGAGTTTCGGGGTTCGGTCGTCGGGAAACGCATCACAATGAACGGCAACAGCACGTTCCTGTACGACGAGGATCTCGCCGGCGTTGCCGCTCCGGACGGCAACTTCGGCATGGCTCGCTGGCACGAACTTCGCGGGAACGCGCGACACACGCTCTAACCCGCCTCCATCATTTTTCGTTCCAGGCTTCCGTCTCGATCATGAACCCGGAAGGCTCGAGCAGAGCTTTCCGGGTTCTTTCGCTTCCCGCCACTCTACCCGGCACGAATTCCTGCGATCTACCATCGCGGACGCAAGGATTTCCTTAGAGTCTGAACAGGCTTACGACGACCCTTGAATTGTGCTTTCCCCCATTGAAAAGCGCTCGTCGTAGCTTAATGTTTATCCAGAACAAGGGTTACCGGTCCGGTGCGTCCGCGAAATCATTTGCCGGCGCATGAGAAGGATCGAGATTTTGCAGCGTTATTCGAGCGAAGAATGCCGGCTGGTATCGGCGTCCAACATGTCCAGTGAGTGGTAAGTCTCGTCCATCGAGAGTCTATGTGATTGACGATCACCCGATTGTGGCGATCGGCCTGACCTGTCTGTTTGAAAAAGACCCGGAGTCGAAGGTCTGCGGCAGCGCGGACTCCGCCGAAGCGATTCCGGAGACCTTCGGATCGAATCCACCGGACCTTTTCATTATCGAAATCAACCTTTACGGCGCCGACGGATTCGAGATTCTTAAACAACTCGCCCGGCGATGCCCGAACGCGAAAAGTCTCATTTTCTCGCACCGGGATGAGTCGTTTTACGCCGAGAGAGCCCTGCAATGCGGCGCCACGGGGTACGTCATGAAGTCTGAAGCACCGGACCGCATCCTCGAAGCCGCGAAGAAAGTGCTCGCGGGCGAGTTCTATGTCAGCGAGCGGCTTCAGGCGATCCTCTTGTCCGGGGCCTTTCCCGAACCTCAATCCGAGAACCCCAACCCAGTAAAATCGTTGTCCTCCAGGGAGTTGCAGGTCCTTCAACTTATCGGTCAAGGCAGGAGCAACAGGGAAATCGCCCGGACAATGAGAATCCGCCAGAAGACCGTTGAAGCGCACCGTTTCCGTATACGTGAAAAATTGAATTTGAGGCACGGGGCGGAACTCACCCAGTTCGCGGTCCATTGGGTGGAGCAGAGCGGCGCCGTCGGCCAATAGCGCGGACTGGCGGTTCCCGAACTGCTGCGAAAGCCGGGCTAGAAACCGGTCGCCAGCACCTCGTCGATCGAACGGAGTCCCTGGTCGGGAAAGAAGCCGTTGATCCGGCAAATCACCTGCTGAATGAGCCCGTCCGGGCAAGAGGCCCCGCCGGTAATCAGGATGCCGAGAGGATCCGAAGCAGGCGGAAACGGTCGTTCCTCGAACCGCCCCTCCCCGTCTTCCGGCGGAAAAACGTAGTGCCGCACACGTTCCCGCGACAGAATGCTCTCCTCGGATTGAATGTAAAAGGCCGCGCTGCCGAGCTTCCGCTCGCACATACGGAAGAGCTGAAACGTGTTCGAGCTGTTCCTGCCTCCGACGACCACCGCGACGTCAAGCGGATGCTCAAGGGCTTTCTCCAACGCGTTCTGGTTGACCTGGGTTGCATAACAAAGCGTGTCTCCCCTGCTTCCCGAGTGGAGATGGTCGCGCACCCGCCCTTCTCCGTATTTGGACGTTAATACGCTTTCCAAATGGTCGATGATGCCAAGCGTTTCGTTCCGAAGAAGGGTCGTCTGGTTCACGACGGCGATTCTCTCAAGGTCGTTTTCCGGAGAAAAGCCCGGCGTGTGCTTCCCTGCGAAAATGCGAAACCGCTCGCGCTTTTCGGCCGGATCGTCCGCGATGATCACCTCGCCAAGTGCGCGGGCTTCCTCCATATTGCGAATAATCAGGCTCGGCGCCGATTCGGCGGAGTTGGAGAAGGTCGCTTTGGTCTCCTCGTGTTCGCTCTTGCCGTGAATGACCACCGTATAACCGTCGGCCCCGAACTTCCGCGCCCCTTTCCATACCTTTTCCACGAGCATACAGGTGGCGTCGTACCGGTTGATGGAGATCCCCTTCTCAATCAAACGAATTTTGTCCTCGTTGGTCGCTCCAAACGCCGGGATGACGACTATATCGTCGGGACCGATCTCTTCCCAGTAGGGTCGGCCGGTATCGGGGTTGCTGATCGGCTTCCCCTTGTCCGTCTGCAAATAGCGCAACCCCCGCCGGTTCAGGTCGTCGTTGACAAACGGGTTGTGGATCAACTCGCTCAACATATAGACCGCGCGGCCGGGATTTTCGGCCAGGCATTCGTACACGCGCTCGATGGCGTTCTGCACGCCGAGACAAAAACCGAAATGACTCGGAAGAACGTAGCGCACCGGTCCGAAATCCAGGAGCGCCGGTTCCTCGGGCGAGCGTTCGTTTTGTCGCTTAACCGTCTTGATCGCCTCGCACAAGGCGCTCTGATAAAGCGCTCCGGTCGTGTCGTCAATCCGGTAAGCATCCCGGTTGCGCTGCCTTTCGGTGCGGAAACGGTAGATATAATCGCTCTCGCGCATCCGAAGGTAAGGCAAGCGAATCAGGTAGGGGTCAAGCCTGGGCAAAAGAAACCGGACAGGCCCGGAAAACTTTTCGGGCGTGCGATCCAACTCGCGTCGAAGTTCCTGGATCGAAAAACACCGCGCATCGTGCGGCATCCCGCCGTCCGCCTCGGCAAAACACAACCGCACCCCCGACGCTCCCGGGATTTCCAATCCGTCCTCACCCGAAGCCCCGAGCGTGGCCACATGAGTCGGCGGAGATATCCCCGCGTCCGGTATCCCGCATCGTTTTGCAATCTCTTCCGCGTCCGGCGGCGCGTTCCCCGCCCCGGCGTACGGAAGGTCCCACACGACAGCGTCGGCATCAATGCTCCGCTGAAACAGAATCGCCCTGTGGTTTCGGTCGAAAAGGAAAATGACGCAGCCGATTCCATCCGCCGACGCAAACCCGGAATCGTCCGCATCAACGCTTCCCGATACTGTTCTGCCCGTTGGTTTTTCGTAGTCCGGCATGTGCGAATTCACCCGTCAACGAATCATCTCCGGCGCCAATTTGCAACCGCTGCATCGTTCGGTCTCGGCGATGCCCCGCACAGGAGCATCGCCCGCGGCATCGAGTCATCAGTCGATAACGGCTTGGATGCCGCTCCGGTCATCCGGCGGAGGCCGGAGGCCCACATATTCAGGATCGTGCAACCGGGCTCGCCTTTACGCTGAGGATGGCGGCTCAGGATGCGCCCGCCGGCGATTTCACATGGTTTTTGCGAACGCAAAAATCCCCGAAGTACTCATTCTCCTCCCGCTCACGAGAGTAGTCGCGAATCAGGGGACGGAGACGTTCGTAGATCTCGTCCAGGGTGATGTTGGTCGCGACTTCAATGCCCAAACGGGTGCCGTCATGGCGCGCCCCCAGGTACAGGTTGTATTTTCCGGGGGCCTTGCCGACGATGCCGATTTCGCCGAGGTACGGACGCGCGCAACCGTTTGGGCAGCCCGTGATGCGGATGCTGATGGCATCATTGCGCAGTCCCGCCTTCTCGACTTCCTCTTCCAGCGTGGCGACCACATCCGGCAGAATCCGCTCGCTCTCGGCGAGCGCCAGCCCGCAGGTCGGAAGCGCCGGGCACGACATCGCGTGGAGCCGGATCCCGGTCTGCTCAAGGGCTTTGTCCAAGCCGTGCCCGATCAGAATCTTCTCGATTTCAGGCTTCTTTTCCCCGGTCACGCCGGTGATCATCATGTTCTGGTTCGGCGTCAGCCGGAAATCCCCTTCGTGAATCGTCGCGATCTCGCGCAGAGCGCTCTTCCAGTTCAGCCCGTCCGCGTCTTTGATGCGGCCCGAGAGAATAAACGAATTGTAGAACCACTTCCCGTCGCTCCCCTGAAACCAACCGTACAGGTCGCCGTAGGAGTCGAATGAATACGGGCGGCTCTCCTGAAGTTCCCAACCGAGACGACTGTTGACCTCGCCGATAAACCAGTCGAGGCCGCGGTCTTCGATCGTGTACTTGAGGCGCGCGCGCTTGCGGTCGCTCCGGTTTCCGAAATCGCGCTGGGTGGTGACGACCGCTTCGGCCACTTCGACAGCCTTGTCCGGCGGGCAGAACCCGATCGGGCGCGCCAGCAACGGATAGGTGTCCTTCTTGCCATGGGTCATGCCCATCCCGCCCCCGGCCACGATGTTGAAGCCGATCAGATCGCCTTGCTCCACGATCGCGATAAACCCGAGATCCTGCGAAAAGATGTCGATGTCGTTGCTCGGAGGAACCGCGATTCCGATCTTGAATTTCCGCGGAAGGTAGGTCTTTCCGTAAATCGGCTCCACCTCTTCCTTCTCGTCGGCGACTTTCTCCTCGTCGAGCCAGATTTCGAAATAAGCACGGCTCCTGGGCGTAAGGTGAGCGCTGATCTTCTTCGCCACCTCGTACACCTCCTCGTGAATCGCCGACGTGTGGGGATTCGGATGGCACATGACGTTCCGGTTCACATCCCCGCACGCCGAAATCGTATCCATCCCCGCCTGGTGCAGCCTCTGAATCGTCGGCTTGATATCGCCCTTGAGCATCCCGTGAAGCTGGAACGCCTGCCGGGTGGTCATCCGGATCGTCCCGTTGGCGTACTTGTCGGCTAACTCGTCCACCGCCAGGTACTGTTTCGGGGACACCACCCCCCCCACCGCGCGGATGCGCATCATGAAGATAAACGCGCGCTCCAGCTTCGCCTTGCGGCGCTCCATTCGCTGGTCCCGGTCATCCTGCTGGTACAGTCCGTGAAACTTGGAAATCTGCGTGTCGTCCGGCCGGATGGCCCCGGTGGTCTCATCGGACAGGCTTTCCAGCAGCGTCCCGCGAAGGTTGCGGCTGGCGGCCTTGATCTCTTCGACCTTGGACGGTTTTTTTTCAGGTGCTTCGCTCTCCGAAATCATAGTTACCGCCAACCTACACATTCCTCCGGGCGAATCGCAAGCATTTTTAGTATTTAAGGTGATTTAGTCAAGATAGGCCCTTGAAGGGCCGCCCAACCGATCAGGCTTTCATCACCAGCGCGTCGTTTTCCACCGCGAACCGGACCGTCGAGTCCTCCGCGATTTCTCCGCCGATCAACCCGCGGGCGAGCCTGTTTTCGATCTGTTTCTGGAGGAATCGCTTGAGCGGCCGGGCGCCGTAAACCGGATCGTAGCCCTTCTCGCCGACCCAGGTTCTCGCTGCTTCGTCGAGTTCGACTTTGATTCTGCGGTCGGCGAGCCTCAGATTCAGATCGATGATCAGCAGATTGACAATGGCGCTGATTTCCTCGAGCGAAAGCGGTTTGAAGAGAATGACGTCGTCCACCCGGTTCAGGAACTCCGGACGGAAGCCGGCCCGCAATTCGCTGAAGACCTGGTTGCGCACCGATTCCGGAATCTCGTCCCCGGTCACGCCTTCGGTCAGGTAGCGGCTGCCGACGTTCGATGTCATGATGACGACAGTGTTTTTAAAGTCGATCGTACGCCCGTGCGAATCGGTGATCCGTCCGTCGTCGAGCACCTGTAACAGGACATTGAATACGTCGTTGTGCGCTTTTTCGATCTCGTCCAACAGGATCACCGAATACGGCTTGCGCCGGACGGCTTCGGAAAGCTGACCGCCCTCTTCGTAACCGACGTATCCCGGAGGCGCGCCGATCAGGCGGGCGACGGAGTGTCTTTCCATATACTCGGACATGTCGATCCTGATCATGTTGTCTTCGGAATCGAAAAGCGTTCGGGCGAGCGTTTTTGCCAGCTCCGTTTTGCCGACGCCGGTGGGTCCCAGAAAAATGAAGCTTCCGATGGGACGCCGGGGATCCTTGATCCCCGACCGCGCTCGGAGGATGGCCTCCGAAACAGCCGTCACGGCTTCGTCCTGGCCGATGACGTGCTCGTGAAGAACGTCCTCCAGGCGGAGCAGTTTTTCCTTTTCACCCTCCAGCAGACGGGTCACGGGAATACCCGTCCATTTGGATATGATATCGGCGATTTCCTCCTGGGAGACCTCCTCCTTGAGCAGGACCTTTTTCTCCTGGCTTTCTTCCGAACGTTTCAATTCGCCTTCGAGCTGCGGGAGTTTTCCGTGCCGAAGTTCGGCGAGTTTGTTGAGGTCGTAATTGCGCTCCGCGCGCTGCATCTCGAGTTTGACTTCGTCGATTTGTCCGCGCAGTTTCTGGACTTTCTGGACCTCTTCCTTCTCCGCTTCCCATTGGCGCCGCAGATCGTCCGCCTTCTCCCGAGCGTCAGCCAGTTCTTTTTTCAAAACGTCCAGACGCTGTTTGCTCGCTTCGTCCTTCTCCTGTTTGAGCGCGGCCTCCTCGATTTCGAGCTGCAAGACTTTACGCGTGAGCTCGTCGAGTTCGGTCGGCATGCTGTCCATTTCCGTGCGGATCATCGCGCAGGCTTCGTCCACGAGGTCGATCGCCTTGTCCGGAAGAAATCGATCGGTGATATAGCGGTGCGAGAGCACCGAGGCATTGACCAGGGCGTTGTCCTGGATCCGGACACCGTGATGAAGTTCGTAGCGTTCGCGAAGTCCGCGGAGAATCGAGATCGTGTCTTCAACGGTCGGCTGATCGACCGTGACGGTCTGAAATCGACGCTCGAGTGCGGCGTCCTTTTCAATGTGCTTGCGGTATTCGTCAAGCGTCGTGGCGCCGATACAGTGGAGTTCGCCGCGGGCGAGCATCGGCTTGAGCATGTTCCCGGCGTCGATCGCGCCCTCGGCTTTCCCGGCCCCGACGATCGTGTGAAGTTCGTCGATAAACAGGAGAACGCGGCCCTCGCTGTTCTTGATCTCCTGAAGGACCGCTTTAAGGCGCTCTTCGAATTCGCCCCGGTACTTCGCCCCGGCAAGGAGCGATCCCATGTCCAGCGCGAAAATAGTCTTATCCTTGAGCCCTTCGGGAACGTCGCCCCGAACGACCCGCTGCGCCAGCCCTTCGACAATCGCGGTCTTGCCGACGCCCGGTTCCCCGATCAGGACGGGATTGTTCTTGGTTTTCCGTGAAAGGATCCGGATCACCCGCCGGATTTCCGAGTCGCGCCCGATCACAGGATCGAGCTTTCCTTTCTTAACCATCTGAACCAAATCGACGCCGTACTTTTCCAGCGCGTCGTAGGTGGCTTCGGGAGTCCGGCTGGTGACGCGCTGGCTGCCCCGGACCTCGCTCATGGCCTTCAGGACTTTCTTCCGATCCACACCGAAACTTTCCAGGAGTTTCTTCAGCGCGACCGGACGGGCGGTTTCCAGAAGTCCGAGCAACAGGTGTTCCGCGCTGACAAAATCATCTTTCAGCCCCTCGGCTTCCTTCTCGGCCGCCGTGAGGGCGTCGTTAAACGCCTGAGTCACGTAGATCTTCGAGGTGTCCACGCTGCCCGTCACCTTCGGCAGCCGATCCAGTTCGCGTTGCAGCGCCAGGTGGACGGCGTTGGGAGTGACCTCCATCTTCTGCAGCAATCGCACAACAATGCCGTTCTCCTGTTCAAGCAGCGCCGCCAGCAGGTGCAGGGTGTCGATTTCATTGTGATTGCGCCGCCGCCCCTGCTGCTGCGCCTCCATAATTGCTTTTTGAGCGTTCTCCGTGAGTTTGTTTGAATCCATAAAAATCGTTTCCTCCAAATCCGTTCTTTGCGTTTCTTAATTCTATCCGCAGAAAGTGTTCCGTTTCGACACCCCGCTTCCGTTGGGATTTCGGATTGAGCAAGAGGTTGATGATAAAATTCTTGTGGAATCAGTAAGGCTATGGGGCTTTTCTGGATGCCTGTTGGTGTGAGTCAGAATGTCTCGTGTCTGGTGAAATGCAGTGCGGTTGTGACACCCGTCCGAAAACGGTGCGCTCGGCGCGCGGGCGGGACATACTCGCTCGCGGGTGTCGATGCGGTCCGTTCCAGACCCATAGCGAACGGCGCGATCGGAACCAATCGGTGTCGCCATGTATTCTCTTGTAGGAATCCTTCGGGAGAGACCTACGGATTCCTGGAAAGACCACCGGCCGGAAACGACTTGAGTTGCAATGAAGAGAAGGCGGCGAACATTTGATCTTTCCCGAGAACGTTTGCATAGTTCATTTTCGAATCTGTTTTGAGGGAGAAGAGTAAAACGAAGAGATCTTTGGTTGCGCGGCTCATGATTTTCATGGTGCTGCCGCTTCTGGTGTCGGTCCTCGGTCTCGGCTACCTCGTTCTGGCCCAATTGGAAAGCCATGTGGAGGCCCAGATGCAAAAGGACGTCGAACTGGTGGGCAGAGCCGTTCAGGGGCCGCTGAGTCGCTCGCTCGAACGGGACCGTGACGGAACGGTGCAGGAAACCCTTGATTCGGTCTTTGATATCGGCCGGATCTACGGCGCCTACATTTACAACGAACGCGGTGACATAATGGCGACCACGGGATCGACCTCGACCAATCGCCAACTCGAGGACCGGATCACCCGGGTCGTCGAAACCGAAAGACGCACCGGTGAGTACGGGCATGTGGACGGGCGCGCGGTTTATTCCTATTTCGTTCCCCTGAAAGGTTCGGACGGGCAACTCATCGGCCTCCTCCAGATCGCCCGCAGGGAAAGCGAGATCAAGGAGTACCTCGGCGAAGTGCGCGGCATGGCCGCGGTTTATTTGTTGATCGGTGCCGGACTTATGACCGGGATCATTCTGGTCGGCTATCACGGGGCAATGGGACGTTCTTTGGGCGGGCTGCGGGCTTCAATGAGCCGGGTCCGCAAAGGAGACCGCCGTCACCGTGCGTCGACGGACGCCCCGCGCGAGATCTCCGACCTCGCCAGATCCCTTAATCGGATGCTGGACTCCATCGATGCGGCCGAACAGGAGATCGAGGAAGGACGAGCGGCCCGGGCGGATTTGACGGAAAAGCTCAAGTCATCGCAGAAACTGGCCGCTCTCGGGGAAATGGCCGCCGGCGTCGCGCACGAGTTGGGGACGCCGCTCAGCGTTCTCGACGGAAAAGCGCAGCGGGCCCTTCGTCCTTCACGCCGGCCCGACGAGGTCCGCTCCTACCTCGACGAGATTCGATCGGAGGTGCGAGGAATGGAGAACGTGGTGCGCCAATTGCTCGAATTCGGCCGTCCGGCGAGCATCCGCCGTCACGAGATCCGGACCGACCGGATTGCCGAGCGCGCCCGTGCCGCCGCCGAACGGACCGTAAACGGTGACAGGCCGGATGGAGTCAATAAGGTGGTTCGGCTGACGGGGCCGGTCCCGGGACCGTTGCTCTCGGGAGATCCCGTTCGAATCGAACTCGCGTTGAAAAACCTGATCCAGAATGCCCTGCAGGCGTCGAACGCCTCTCAGGTCGAGGTCGCCTGGGAGCGGAACGGACGAGGCGTTTTATTCACGGTATCCGACAACGGCCCCGGCATACCGGACGAGATGAGTGAGACGATCTTTACCCCTTTCTTCACCACAAAGGAGTCCTGCCGCGGTCGCGGACTCGGCCTGGCGATCGTCCAGCAAGTGGTGACCGAACACCGGGGACGGGTGGACATCACGTCCGCGCCTTCCGGCGGAGCGCGATTCACGTTGACGTTCCCCGTCCCGCAAGAGGAACCTTTGTCCGCGCTTGTTGATTGAGTTATGACTTCCCCGGAAACGGATACCATTGCGGAAACCACACATTCGGCGAACGATTCATCTGCGACGGAACGGATCCTGGTGGTCGAAGACGACGAACAGCTTCGCCGAATGCTCTGCGAAGAAGTCGAGGAAGGCGGGTACCGGGTCCAGGCGGAAACCTCCGTTGAAAACGCCCTTCCCGCGATCGCACGCTGGCATCCCGACATGGTGATCAGCGATTTGCGCCTTCCGGGAAAGGACGGGTTTTCGCTCCTCAGGGAAGTTCGCGCACTCCCCCAGCCTCCCTGCTTTCTGGTGATTACCGCCTTCGGAACAATTCCCCAGGCCGTTGAAGCGCTTAAATCGGGAGCGGATAATTTCCTGACCAAGCCGCTCGATTTCGATCATTTGCTCCTCTGCATCGAGCGGGCGCTCGAAGTTCGCCGGCTCCGGCTGGAGGTCGAGCACTTCCGCCAGTCCCGCCGCACGCCGAGATTCCATGACATTATCGGCGACAGTAAACCCATGCAGAAGCTCTTTTACCAGATCCGGCAGATCGCCAAGGCCACCGGACCTGTCATGATCTTCGGCGAGAGCGGCAGCGGAAAGGAACTGGTCGCGGAATCGATTCATCGCGAAAGCGACCGAAAAGACGGCCCGTTCATTCCGGTCAATTGCGCCGGCATCCCCGAGAGTCTTCTGGAAAGCGAATTTTTCGGTCACGCCGAAGGCGCGTTCACAGGAGCGCGAAAAACGAAGAAGGGTCTTTTTGAAGAGGCCGATAAGGGCGTCCTTTTTCTCGACGAAGTCGCGGAACTTCCGCTTTCGATGCAGGCAAAACTTCTGCGCGTCCTTCAGGACGGCAATATCCGGCCCGTTGGCGCCAACCATGAAAAAACCGTCGATGTCCGTGTTGTGGTCGCCACTCACCGCGACCTTGAAAAAAACGTTGCCTCCGGCGCCTTCCGCGAGGATCTCTATTTCCGGATGGATACCTTCGCGCTTTCCATCCCTCCTTTGCGTGAGCGGAAGGACGACCTTGAACTGCTTGCCGTCCGGTTTCTCTCCGAGTATAGCCGCGAACTCGGGAAGAAGGTGCGGGGCTTCTCCGCCGACGCCCTCGACCTGCTTCGCAACTACTCCTTTCCCGGCAACGTCCGCGAACTCCAGAATACCATCAAACGCGCAGTGACCTTCTGTGAAGGCAATGCCGTTCAGGCCGAAAATCTCCCGGAACGACTCAGGGGCGGCCTTTCGCTGCATTCCCTGAACGACGAGCGTCCGCTGGACATGACCGCCCGACTCCTCGATAACGGACGAATCGTATCCATGGAGGAAATCAAGCTTCGCTACGTCCGTCACGTCCTCGATCAGTGCAAGGGCAACAAACGCCGGGCCGCCGCGTTGCTCGGAATCGGGCGGCGAACGTTGTACGAATACCTCAAGAAAATGGGTTCCTCGGATGACTCGCCGCCGGAATAATCCCTGATCCACCTTCGGCCCGAACGGAGGGTGCAGGCGTCTTTCCACTCCACGAAAAATCGTGCCATGTGCGGATTCCGCACGGAAATCGGGGGATTCTCGCACGCATCCCATGCTTTCCTCGAATTTACGCGTCCTGTATTTATTTATAAGATCCGTATTAACAAATTTATATGAAATATACAAAAATTCGAAACCCTCCTGAAAATCGAATTGGCACGGGAATTGCATTTATCGGACTGGTATGAAAGTTAACACCAATATATCAACGTCACGTTGGAAACTCATAACAGTCGCCGGAGTCTCCTTGAGCCTCCTCGGCTCCGTACTGGTGGCGCAACAGCCGCAGGCTCCCGAACAGGCGCCGCCGCCGCAACCGCGGCAAGAACCGCCGGGGCAGGAGATCCAGCAGCAGCTTCAGGAGATTCAAGGCCAGCTTCAGGAGGTCACTCACCGCCTGATTGCAATCCAGGAGGAAGCCCTTGAACAGGAAGATATCTCCGAGGGCCGCGAGGAATTGCAGGACCTCATCAGTGAAAAGATGATGGCCGAGGCCCCTGATCTGAAGGAGGAAATCGAACGCCAGCGTGAGATTATCAAAGAAATCGACGAACTGGATCGCGAGGCCGATGCCGAGGCTTTCCAAGGCCTGCAGCTCGAACACCAGCAGATTCAACAGCAGTTGGCGCCGGTGGAACAGCAGATTTCGCAGGATCCGGAGCTGCTTGAAGCTCAGGAAGAGTTCAACGAATCGCTCATGGAAGCCATGACCGAAATCGACCGGGCCACGGGTGAACTCCTCAGCCAGTACGAACAATTGCAGCAACAGTTCCAAATGCTCCAGCGGCAGCTTATGCAACAACAGCAACCGCAACAGCCACAGGAACCGCAGCCGCCGCAGCCGCAGCCGCCTGAATAAAAGAATGTAAAGGGGTCCCACCCGCTTAGGGAAGGCGGTCCGCGGCCGCAAGGACCTTGCACTGACATCAATACAAGAAGGGCCGGCGCAAAATTGCGCCGGCCCTTTTTTGTGTCCTTAGGCGCTCCCCTCCGGCCGTGTGTTGCCTGCGTTATTGAACTCACCGGGAACCGCCCCTACTCCTTCACCTCGCTCAGGTAAAGCAGCGCGATACATTCGCTCAGGTATTCGCGGGGGACGCACAGGTCGCTTTCCATCGGATTCTTCTGCCCGAACATGCCGTGGCCCGAATGTCCGAGCCAGTGCTGGTCCCGCTCGATACTGGCGGGCATCCCCGCGCTTTCAAGGAAACTCCGCAGGATCTGAAGGCGGTCCGGCTCCGCCGACCCCAAGCGGTACCAGCCCGTACGGTCCTTGTCGGGCAAAACGTACCCGGTCTGCCGCCACAGGAAAAACAGCGTGCGAAACGAACGCGCAAACAACTCCGGCTCGCGCACCAGCGCATCGACCAAATCATCGCGATCCCACCAGCGCGTTTCCGATACCTCCTGCGGATCGGGATTGAGACGGGGCGGTCTGGGTACTTTCTCAGTGTACAGTTGCACCCATTCCTGATCCGTCATTTCGCTTGCCTCTATCAGGAGAACCGGCGCCGGATCGGTACAGCGATAGCCGATCTCTTCTTCAGCTTCGCGCATCACCGCCTCATCAAAACTCTGCCCGGCGGTCACATGTCCGGAAACAGACGAATCCCAGCATCCCGGCCAATCGGGCTTGGAATCGGATCGCTTCTGGAGCAGTATTTGATTGCGGCCGTTCGCCAGGAAAAGGTGCACCGCCCGGTGCTTGCTGCCGTTCGCATGCACCTCCCGGCGGGACGCCTGCCCGAGAACCCGGTTGTCCTCGTCGACGATATCGAGCATCTCCTCGGGATGCAGGCCGCCCTGCGGATGATATTTACGGAACGAATCGGTCATATCTTTCATTATACCCTAAGAATCCAACCGACCCCCTGCAAGACGCGGTTTCAGTGTTCGGGTCGCGGGAAACTCAAACCCCGGGAAACTTATATTCCTTGCCCTTCTCCGGTAAGATTTCGCATAACAGGAACGATGGCCAAAGCACCGGCGAAACCCAAAACAACGCCCATGATGGAGCAGTACGCGGAGGTGAAACGCGGACTTCCTTGCGGCACACTCCTCCTTTTTCGACTCGGCGATTTCTACGAGATGTTCAACGAAGACGCCCGGGAGGGCGCCCGCGTGCTCGGCATTACGCTGACCCAGCGTCAGGGCACTCCAATGGCCGGGATTCCTTACCACGCCGCCGAAAGCTACATCGGCAAGGCCCTCGCCGCCGGCAGGAAAGTCGCGATTTGCGATCAGGTCGAAACGCCCCGCCCGGGAAAACTCGTCAAACGCTCGCTTACCCGAATCATCACCCCGGGCACCGCCATCGAGTCCTCTCAGGTCGAAGCCGATGTAAACCGGTTCATCCTCGCCCTCGACCGCGACAAGCTGGGCTGGCATGCCGCCTGGATGGACCTTTCAACGGCGGATTTCGTCGTTTCGTCCGATCACAACCTTTCCGGCCTGCTCCCGATCCTGACCGCCATTCAACCCAGCGAATTAATCGTTCCCGAGCATCGTCTCGACGAGTGGAAAAGTATGGCCGAAGAGGACTCTCCGGACATCGGAGATCTTCTTCATCTTCTGCAAGACCGGCCGGCAACCGAATTGCCGGGATTCCATTTCGAGCCGGCCGAAGGCGCGCGGGGAGTGACCGAGGCCCTGAAGGTTCTCAACCTCGAAGGGTTCGGGCTCGATGATGCCCATCCCGCTCTCGGCGCCGCCGGCGCGCTTGTCCACTACGTGACCGAAAACCTTTGTGCCCGTCCGGAGAATCTTCGGCGCATCCGCGAATACAGTTCGGATAAATCCCTCCTTCTCGATCCCGCAACCCTCCGGAACCTGGAGATTTTCAATTCCGCCTCGAACACGCGGGACGGTTCTCTCGCCGCCGCCATCGACCAGACCGTAACCGCGGCCGGTGCCCGGCTCCTCAATCATTGCCTGTCGAGCCCCCCGCTCGACATCGGGGAACTCCGTCGCCGGCAGGCTTGCGTCGGTGAACTGATCGATTGTCCCGGAGAAACGCGCCGTCTGCGCGAACACCTGCAGTCCGTACGCGACATTCCCCGCATCCTCGGGCGCCTTCAGAACCGCCTGCGCAACCCGCGGGAACTCGGCGGAATTCGCGAGACACTGCGCCGGATCCCGGAGATCCGCACGACCTTGGACAACATCGCCGGCTCTTCCATCGAATCGGTCCGTACGCGCGTTTCCGATTTCCCGGAGCTGCGGGAGCTTCTCGATCGCGCCCTCCGGGACGAACTCCCCGCGCAATTGAACGACGGCGGGGTCATTCGTCAAGGCTACGACGGCGAACTGGACCGTCTCCTGAGCCTCACCTCCGACAACAAGAGCTGGCTCGCCGAACTGGAACGAACGGAACAGGAGCGAACCGGAATTAAGAAACTCCGTGTCCGCTTCAACAACGCCTTCGGTTACTACATCGAGGTGACGAAGGCCAATCTCCATCTCGTACCCGAAAATTACATACGCAAGCAGACCACGGTCAACGCCGAGAGGTTTTATACCGAAGAGCTCAAGCAAAAGGAAAAAGAGATTTTTCACGCCGAGGAAAACGCGAAGGCACGCGAGATGGAGCTCTTCGCCGGCCTGGTCGATGCCGTCCTCGCCGAGGAAGCGCGTCTCCGCGAAACCGCCTCCGCCCTCGCCGAACTCGATCTCTTTCTCGGCTGGGCGGTGCTCGCCCGCGAATGGAACTACTGCCGTCCCGAACTGCACGAGGGGACCGGTCTCGAAATCAGGGAGGGCCGTCATCCGGTGGTCGAACAGACCATACGACGCTCCCCTTCCGGGCTCGCCGGCAGCTTTGCCTTTGTTCCGAATGACACGTCTCTGGACGCCGCAGGCGAGCAGATCATGCTGATCACAGGCCCCAATATGGCCGGCAAGTCCACCTACATCCGACAGGTCGCGTTGATCACCCTGTTGGCCCAGATCGGCTCCTGGGTTCCCGCGACGGAGTGCCGTATCGGGCTGGTGGACCGCATCTTTTCCCGGGTCGGCGCAAGCGACGAGCTTTCGCGCGGCAATTCCACTTTTATGGTGGAGATGAACGAAACCGCGAATATCCTCAACAACGCCACCGCCCGCAGCCTCATTATCCTCGATGAGATCGGCCGCGGGACCAGCACTTACGACGGTCTCAGTATCGCCTGGGCGGTCGTCGAGAACCTGCACGGTTCGGGCGGTTCCGGACCGCGTACCCTCTTCGCCACCCATTACCACGAACTCACCCAGCTCGACCGCTACCTCGAGCGGCTGCGCAATTACTCGGTTTCCGTCAAGGAATGGAACGACGAAATTGTTTTCGTCCGCCAGGTGATCCCCGGTCCCGCCGACCGGAGCTACGGCATCCAGGTCGCCCGCCTCGCCGGCCTTCCGCTTCCGGTGATCGACCGCGCCAAGGAGATTCTCGAAAAACTCGAATCCGACGACACGACCCCCATCTCCGCTCCCGCTCAAACGCTTCCCTCGCCGAAACATAAACCTTCCGTTAAAAAGGCAAAGTCGGACGACAACCAATTGTCGCTGTTTTAATCCGAATGGTACTCGGTTGAGCTGAAAGTAAGATCACGCATTTTTATGCGGGAAACGGCTTGTTTGATGGGGTAAAAACTGGCGCGGCAGGAGGGACTTGAACCCCCAACCAGCGGTTTAGAAAACCGCTGCTCTGTCCGGTTGAGCTACTGCCGCCAATTTCAAACCACCTTTGAATATAAGAGAATGAAAGCAAGCAGAATTCGTCGTGGGTTGCAAGTCATCTGGTTGATGGAAATTCTCCAATTTGGTCATCCGCGCATCCGTTTTTCTTCTTGAATTGTGAATTCCGATACGAAACATCACGGAAATGGCAATATTTTCCCGAGGGCGCGCGTCCGACCCCGGCGCTGAATCCCCTTCGCTGCACAGTGCTCCAAAGGCACACATCCACGGCGCAGGCCCGGCGGCGTATATTTACAATATCAAAGGCGACTTTGAAATGCTGCAGGGATCGTTGCGTGAGCCTGCGATTGCCTACGAAACCTGGGGCGTCCTCGATCCCGGCCGCACCAACGCCGTTCTGCTCTTCACCGGCCTGTCACCCTCCGCACATGCCGCTTCGTCCGCGAAAGATCCTCACCCGGGATGGTGGGAGGATATGATCGGACCGGACAAACCGATCGACACCCGGCGTTATTTCGTGATCTGCGTGAACTCTTTGGGCAGTTGCTTTGGCTCAACGGGTCCGACCTCGACAAATCCGGAAACGGGCCAGCCCTACCGCTTGTCCTTTCCTCTGTTAACGCTCGAAGATATCGCGAATGCCGGAGCCGAGGTTGTAGGCGCTCTGGGTATCGAAAGGCTCTACGCCACCGCGGGCGCCTCCATGGGAGGAATGACCGCCCTGGCATTTTGCCTGCTTCACCCGAAGCTCTCCGCGGGTTTGATTTGTATTTCTTCGGCGACACACAGCCTTCCTTTTTCAATCGCACTCCGGTCCCTTCAGCGCGAGATGATTTGTACGGATCCCGCCTGGAAGAATGGAAATTACCCGCTCGACAAAGAACCATTCACCGGCATGCGCCTTGCTCGAAAACTGGGCATGGTGACCTATCGCTCGGCGGCTGAATGGGAATCCCGTTTTGGACGGGAACGCTCGGAAGATCCAAACGTCGACGACTGCCTTTTTCGCGTGGGATTTGAAGTCGAATCCTATCTCGACGCGCATGCGAACAAGTTTATCGGTTCCTTTGACGCCAATTGTTATCTGTACCTTTCCCGCTCCGTGGACCTTTTTGACGTGGCGAACCACGGCGGAACCGTGGAGGCCGGCCTTCGCAAGGTCCAGGTTCAACGCGCAATGGTGATCGGGGTGGAAAGCGATTTTCTCTTTCCCCTGCACCAGCAGGCGGAGCTCGCGGAGGGTCTGCGCATATCGGTACCGGAAGTCGATTTCAGGGCTCTTCCGTCGATCCAGGGACACGACTCCTTTTTGATCGACATGGACCGTTTCCGACCCGCTATTGCCGATTTCTTTTCCGAACGTCCGCGCGGTTAATCAGTCAACATATTTTCCCGGGAAAATATATTCCGCCCCGGCGGAGCGGGGTTGTTTTTCTTACGTTACGAGTTCGAGTTTGATATTGCGCGCAGCCACGAGTCCAGTTGGTCGATGATGGCTGCTTCCGGGCCGGGGCGGGAAGGTTCTTTCAGATTCCGACGTTCGCTTTCGAGATCGCCATCCTTCGCCAATGCGAGGACGACAAGGTAAAACGCTTGCCGGGAAAGGTCGTCGAGGGATTCCTGTCGCCAACGTTCAGCATTATCCCGCAATTGAGCCAGCTTATCATCAACCTTCAACGGTTCGAGCATGTTCATCAAAGGGGCCTCGACCATTCCTTCCGAAACCCGTCCGACACTCAACCACCGCGGCACGACCGCACCAAACGGCTGCACCACCCACAGTTCCGGCTCCGGCGTTTCCCTGAAGAGATAATCCTTCAGTACGGCAAAATAGTCTTCCATTCTGCCTTCCTCCCACAGTGCCGCTGTAAGCTTCGTCCGCATCGGTTCGGTAAACCCTACCGGATTGATCTTCACCCCCTTCCTCCATGCATCGATCGCCGCGTCCGAATCTCCGCGAGCGAAAAACCGACTTCCCATGGAGTCGAACAGGTGGCCCGTTGGTTGAATTCCATAGAATTCATCCATCGAGCGGGCCTGGGGAACCTTCCAGGATTCGAAGAAAGCATACAGTCGGTCGAGCGCATTCGCTTTTTCATATATGCCGGCGACCTGGCTGTCATGAACCAGTACGCCCGGAGCGTCGTCATGTAACAACCTGTCTAAAACGGATACCGATTTTCCGTATTCATTGTTCCCATACAACCATTGGGCGTATTCGAATTGGATGTGGAAATCCGCAACACGCGTTTCCGCGGCATTCTGAAAATAATCCACACGCGAACGCTTGTTCTCATAATCGCCGGTATATGGAACGCTCTCCCCCATCAAAAGGCTTATCTGAAACGCCCGCGGCGCCAGCTCCATTGCACCCTTCATGTTCAACCGGTATGCCGCACCTTGCCCTGCGGCATCCACCACTCTCAACGCCTCACGACGAAGGGGAGAATCGATTCGGGCGAAGCCCGGCGGCAGTTCCCGTTGGAGCAAATTCCGCGCGAGCGGCGCCCCCTTTTCGCTCTCGCCAACTCGTTGAAACCAGCGCAGCACGGCTCGGAAGTAATCATCGCGTAAACGTCCACCCAGTTCGTTCGGGTTCATTGCGCCGAGGATCTTGCCGGCCTCTTCATGGAATCCGTGATCCAGCATTATCGACGCCCAGGGTGCACCTTCGTCTCGCGCAACACGCGCCGTCGCCAACTCACTGGCATACCGGTTCATGCCCTCAACGTCATCGGCATCCACGGCGACCAGAAATAGCAAAGCGGACCGTTGGAACTCGTCTATTTCGTCGTCGGGAATTCGTTTCAGCATGAATCTGGTCTGTTCAATACGTTGTTCGCGGGCGGCGACAAACGCGGCAAGAAACGTCAAGAATGAATCATTTGTTTCGCTTGCTCCATCGGTGAGATTGATTCTGGCGGCGATGGAATCTCCCCGCCACCAAAAGAGGCGGCTTTCCAAGTAACGGAACGGCCCTCGTTCCGAACGCGGGTATTCCAGGGCCACCGTGTGAAGCGCTTCCCTGAGCAAGGGAAACCGATGATCGTAGATGAACGCCTCGATCGCATTGAATACTGCTCCCATCTGGTCCCGGTTCCAATAGGGATTGTCGAGCGGAAGCTGATCCGAGTCCCACCACGAACGCACTGAAAACCCGGAATCCACCGAGCCTGCCGTCCGTTCGCCCAGAGATCGGACGTATCGCTCCAGGTACCCTGCTGCTCGTTCGTTGTCGCCGTCCTTACCGCTGTGCCAGTGTGCAAATTGGAGATTAAGCCAATCGCTTGCGGATTCGGTGAGAGTCTCCCTGCCCTCCGGCGTCTCCGTAAGCCGTTCGAAATTGCGCTCCGCAACCTTATAATCATCCATACCTATGGCCAATTCCAACTGCTCCAGGAGTGATGCGGCGTCACTTTTTCCGGACAGATCAGCTAACCGCTCCTCCATCAGACGAGTCACGTCCTCCTCCTGATTCAAACGATTCAGCATATTCAATCGTTGCCGGAACAATTCTTGTTGCGCCTCCTGGGTCTCGTCGTCTCCCGCCAATCGACCGGTTATTCGATCAGTCGCTTCGATCATGGGTTCACGAAGGTCCGGAAAGCGTTCAACACTTGAGGAATAGCGATTCACCGCACGCAATATAAGGCGATCGGTGTCGGCGTCTTCGATGCCGGAACTCAGGTAACGGTCCACTTCAGCCATCATATACCGGGGGGCTCCGGCTATTCCCATTGCGAGAATACGTTCGCCATACGGAAAATCCGCCTCTTCCAAAATCTCCGCAAGTCCGTTAAGAAACGCTTCCGAACTGCCGTCTTCGACAGCAATAGACTTCCAATACAACAGAGCGGCGTCACGGGCGTCTCTCAACGAACCCGGATCAAACCGGTCCGGAACTCCCAGAAAGGAATATTCGAGACTGCCTTCGGAGCCAAACGCTCCGGATGCTAACGCCAGGTTTCTCGTCGCGACGTGACGGGAAAGGTGGCCGCGATTCAAACGAGGGAACCCGTTAACGACCGAATCCTCGCTGGCGTCTTCGTTCAGCCCCACGACCCTCTGAAAATAACCGAGCGCCTGATCCCGGTCGCCGGAAAAAACGGCGTATTTCCCCAACGTGATAAGCGCTCGCCAATCGTTGCCTTCGGATTGCATGGCATCGACAACGAGATCGCGAATCGTATCCAGAGCGTCATGCCGAAAAAGCTCCGGGAAAAGCTGTTTTATTGAAAAGAGGTCCTCTCCATTCGAATCCAGCACATCCAGAAATGTCTGAGCCTCATCCTGACGGATCAGAACCCGGTAATAGTCCATCCAATGCATTCGATCGCCGGACTTTTCCGCGAGTTCCCGGCTGAACGTCCGCACTCCATCCAGGTCATCAAGCGCCACAGCGAGGTCCCAAAGCCGGTCGATCAAAAGCAGATCCTCCGGATTGGCCTCCAGGGCCGATCGACGCGCCTCGTATTCCCCCTCAAGGTCGCCGAAAACCACGAACATTTCCGCCCGAAAAGCCTCCGCCTGCCATGACTCTCCTTCCTCAGCGGCACGGCAAAAGAGTTCGGGAAGCTCTTTGACGCGCCCTTCTTCGAGAAAGGAGACAGCGAGATCGGGAACGGTTTGAAGCTTTTCAAGAAAAGTCTCCGATGACAAAAAGACGGCGCGATAATGATCCGCCGACTCGTAGGGCGAGAAACTTTCCAAGGTCTCGAATAGCGACGGCTCCGCTGCTTCGAGAACACCCAAGCGGGGCAATCCGATCCAACACAAAACCAGGAACGCGGCGAGGATCCCCATTCTTGCCCGGCGCTCAACTCGCATGGCCACACCGCAGGTATCGGGCCGGTTGTTTATCGGAAACGGCTCGATTATTTGACCGTTTGAAACTGATGAAGAAAAATACATGGAAATTATTTCAGGATGCCACTCGAAACGTTGCCCGGTTCGATCGACCTCGCTTTAAGGAAGCAGTACAAGCGGGAAATTGCAAGATCCCCGGGAATCACCCCGTGCCACCTCCCGCTCACTGACAAAGGAACCCGCCGATCGAATCGGTGAGCTGCTTCACCCGGCATTTCCGCGGGCACATACACCGGACGCCCTTCGATCATCGACGGAGCCGCCGATCCCGGCGCCTTGTTGACGCGAATTCTCCCTCGCCAATGCGGGGTCACGTGCCATAATCGATTTCCATGGCCCCGGAATGCCTGGAACGTTTGAGATCGATTTTCCCCGGAGAGCGCCTTCTCCTGGATCCGGCGGATCGTTTAAGTTGCAGCTTCGACGCCTCGTTCGGCGAGTATGTTCCCGAAGCGGTCGTTCAGCCAAAGAGTAAAGAGGAGATCGCCGGAGTGATGCGCCTGGCCAACGAGTTTCTCTTTCCCGTATGCCCTCGCGGGGCGGCAACGTCGCTCTCCGGCGGCCCGCTCCCGGTCAAAGGAGGCCTGGTACTCGACCTTTCGCAGATGCGCGCTCGCCTGGAGATCGACCGTGAAAACATGCTGGCGATCGTTTCGCCCGGGATCATTACCGGCGACCTTCACCGCGAAGCCGACGCGGCCGGGCTTTTTTACCCTCCCGACCCGAGCAGTTCGGCCGTTTCCACGATCGGCGGAAATCTCCTCGAGAACGCGGGCGGCCCGCGCGGACTCAAGTACGGCACCACCAAGGAATACGTCATCGGGCTCGAAGCCGTCGCGCCGACCGGCGAGATCTTTCGAACCGGCGGACGGACCGTGAAGAATGTGACAGGGTACGACCTGACCCGCCTTATCGTTGGTTCGGAAGGCACGCTCGCCGTCGTGACGGAAGCCATCGTGCGCCTCCTTCCCAGGCCCCGCGATCGCCGGACTCTCCTGGCGTCTTTTCCGCGGTTCATCGAATCGGGGCGCGCGATCACTCGGATCCTTGCCTCGGGGATCCTTCCCGCGGCGATGGAGATGATGGACAACGCGTGTATTCGCGCCGTCGAAGCGTACGAACCGTGCGGCCTTCCGGCGGACGCCGAGGCCGTGGTCATCATTGAAGTGGACGGCCACCCGAGGGCGGTCGAGGACGAGATCGAACAATGTGCCCGGTGCTGCCGGGAAGCGGGCGCGCGGGATGTTCGGGTGGCGTCCGGCGAGATCGAACGCGACAGGATCTGGCGTTCGCGCAGGATGATCTCTCCCGCGATCGCCCGGATGGGACCGACGAAGATCTCGGAAGACGCCACCGTACCCAGAAGCCGGATACCGGGTATGATGGAGCGTCTGGTCGGGATTCGTGAAAAGCACCGTTTAAACCTTGTCGTGTTCGGTCATGCCGGCGACGGCAACCTCCATCCGAACATTATCACCGACAAGCGCAACAAGGAGGAGATGCGGCGCGCGGAAGACGCCGTCGGCGAGATATTTCAGGCCGCGCTCGAGTTGGGCGGCACCCTTTCGGGCGAGCACGGCATCGGCATTATGAAATCCGCCTACATGGAAAAAGAAGTCGGCGAAGCAGGTCTTGCCATGATGCGCAGGATCAAGGATGCATGGGATCCGAACAATATCCTGAACCCGGGAAAGATTTTTCCCGAACCGGGGCGGATCAAAGTCAACCTGACCGAATGAATCGTCAGCCGGAATACGGGTCGTCGGCAACCGCGCCTGAAAGCGCGGTCGAGCCGCTGTTCGGGGAGGCCCATGAAAGCGCGAACCGCTGCATCCGGTGCGGCTATTGCCTGCCGGAGTGCCCGACCTACCGATCGATGGGGCGCGAGGCGCAATCCCCCCGCGGACGAATCAATCTGGTGCGCGCCGCGGCCGAAGGTCGGATCGACATATCCGGGGACATGGCCTCTCCCCTGGATTTATGCCTGGGTTGCCGGGCCTGCGAGGCCGCCTGCCCTGTAGGCGTGCCGTACGGGAGAATCCTCGAAGCGGCCCGGACCGCAAGCGCGTCCGCGGCTCCCGCGACCGGAGACCAAAAAAGGAGAAGGCGGGCGGAGCGCATCGTCCTGCGGCACCTGTTCCCGCACCCCCGGCGCCTCCGTCTTGCAGGCAATCTCTTGTGGCTCGCCCAAACGACCGGCATGAAATCGCTGGCTCTGCGCTTCTCTCCTCAGGGGATCGTGCCGCCGGCATTAATGGCGCTTGGCGGGGCGCCCCCCCCGATCGATTCGCCCCGGAGGCGCCCTGCCCCCGGCGCCGTTTACCCGGCGCGCGGCAAACGCCGGGCGCGCGTCGCATTCCTCCAGGGATGCGTCATGGACGCGCTCTTGCACAGAATCAACGCGTTGAGCATCGAATTGCTGCGCGAAGCCGGATGCGAAGTGATTATCCCAAGGGACCAGGTTTGCTGCGGGGCCCTGCACGCCCACCAGGGAGATCCGTCGGGTGCCGCGGCCCTCGCCCGGCGGAATATCGCCGCATTCAACGCAGCCGGCGCCGACTTTTTCGTCAACAACGCCGGCGGATGCGGCGCGATGTTGCGTGAAACGGCGCACCTTTTTGAGGACGACCCGCGCATCCTTCCGCAGGCCCGCGCATTTCAGGAGAAGTGGCGCGACCTCGCCGAGGTGCTCGTCGAATTCGGTCCCCTGCCCGTTCGGAAAGAGTTTCCGGGCGTCGTCACCTACCAGGACTCCTGTCACCTCCGTTACGTCCAGAAGGCCGCCGAGGCCCCCCGCATATTGCTTCGGATGATTGCGGGGGAACGGTTCCGGGAAATGGACGCGGCCTGCGACTGCTGCGCTTCGGGCGGAATCTACAACTTGCTTCATTTCCGGGAATCCATGTCGATTCTCGATCAAAAAATGAAGAATGTCGCGAAATCGGGAGCGAATGTAGTCGTGACTTCCAACCCGGGATGCCACGTGCAAATGGCCCTGGGGATCAACCGCGCCGGTATGAAGAATAAAACGAACGCTCGACACCTCGCTGAAGTCCTTGCCGAGTGTGTTCTCGACCGCGATGGCGGGAGCAGTGAATCGTAATTACCGCGGTCGGTAATCCGGGCTATCCTTCGCGGCTTTCAAGCAGCGGGACAAACCGTACATCGAGAAGTTTTTTTATCCGAATTTCCGAGTCGGTTTTCTCGATCCGTTTCAGAACCTGCCGCCACTTTCCGAGCGGAAGGACCATTCTCCCTCCGGGCGCAAGCTGTTCGACCAGGGCATCCGGCAAGGAGGCCGCGGCCGCGGCAGCCAGGATTGCATCGAACGGAGCCGCCTCCGGCCACCCCCGGCGCCCGTCTCCGACCCGAAGTGAGACGTTTCCGATTCCGAGGCGCGCCAGGGTCCGCTTTGCCCGTTCGGCAAGCGTCGGGAAGTACTCGATCGCATAAACGTGCTCGCACAGCTCCGCAAGGATTGCGGTCTGATATCCGCAGCCGGCGCCGACTTCGAGCACGCGTTCGTCTCCCTTCAACCCCAACTGCTCGGTCATGTAGGCGACAATGTACGGTTGGGAAATCGTCTGCCCTTCCCCGATTCCCAAAGGAAAATCCTCGTAGGCGTTGGATTCCAGGTCCTTGTCGATGAATAAATGTCGCGGAACCCGGCCCATTGCCGCAAGAACGCGCTCATCCCGCACGCCGCGGATCGCAATCTGTTCCTCGACCATCCGTCGACGACGTTCGGGAAACAGGTTCTCTTCCTCAATCGTCCTCATGACTTCCCTCGACACCATACCCCCCTCCGCCCGGAGTTGCGAGTAATAATCGATCACCCTTGCCCGTCTCCGCCGTGGCAAGAAACGGCAGGATCGCTTCCGTGCCGTCGGCGCGCACCACGGTCTGGCGTCCAGGAGCCCCCGCCCCGCCTCCGCCCAAACCATAGGGACCCTCGTTTCGGTGCTGGGTCAAAAGCGAAAGCCGCATCGGCCGCAGGAATTCCAGCTCACGAATCAGCCCGTCGCCGCCCCGCCACCGGCCTTTACCGCCCGTTTCCCGCCGCAAAGCGAAACGCCAAAGGCGCACCGGATACCGGAACTCCATGATCTCCGGATCGGTCACGGCCGTGTTCGTCATGTGCGTGTGCACTCCGCTCGCGCCGTCAAAGCCGTGCCCCGCTCCGCTCCCGCCGCCCACGGTTTCATAAAAGCTCACCCGGTCGTCTCCGAAAACCAGGTTGTTCATCGTTCCCTGACTGCACGCAACCTTTTCCAGTGCCAGGAGCAATGTATCGACCAAACGCTGGCTCGTTTCCACGTTTCCCGCCACCACCGCGGGGGCCTTCGCGGGATCTCCCCTGAAATCCGGATTCAAAAAACAGCGCGGCAGACGCACCCGCACGCGCTCCATCAAACCTTCGTTTAATGGAATGGGCTCCGCCACCAACACCCGGAGCACGTAAATGACCGCGCTGTGCACGATGCCGGGCGTCGCATTGAAATTCCCCGGATGCACGCGGCCGGTGCCGGAAAATTCGACTTCGACGCCGTCGTCCGAGATTTTCACCACAACCGAGATCGGCGTTCCGTCGTCCAATTCCTGGCGCGCCCGGTACTCGCCGCAGGGAACCGACTTCAGACTCGCCCGCAGCGCTTCAGCGCTTCGGCGCTTGAGCGCCCGCCAGTAATGATGCACGGTCCCGGCGCCGTGCTTTCGCGCCATCGCAAGCAAGCCTTTCGCCCCCCGGCGATTCGCCGCCGTCTGGGCGTTCAGGTCAGCCAGATTTTCCTCCAGAGCCCGCGTTGGATATACGCTCTCCCGCAAAATCCGCGTGATTTCACCGTACCGGTCGCCGTCACCACGAAACAAATACATCGGAGGAATGACCACGCCCTCCTCGGCCAGGCACCGCGCGTCGGGCGGCATTGATCCGGGACGCGCGCCGCCGATTTCGGCGTGATGCGCCCGGTTGGCCACGTACCCCAGCAGTACCCCGTTATCGAGAAAAACCGGGGTGATCACCGTCAGGTCCGGCAGATGTGATCCGCCGTATCCGGGATGGTTTGTCACAGCCACGTCACCCGGCTGCAGCGACAACGTTTTAGCCGCCGCCCTCACGCAGATCCCCAGCGAGCCCAGGTGCACCGGCACGTGCGGGGCGTTCACGACCAACTCGCCGTTTTCATCCAACAGCGCGCACGAGAAATCCCGGCGCTCCTTGATGTTGGTGGAAAGCGCCGTGCGCTCGAGTTGGATCCCCATCTCTTCTGTCAGCGACCGGAACCGGTTGGTGAATAACTCCAGGTTGACCACCTCCGGCCTGTCCCGGACGCCTCCCGCTTCGGTCGTCCCGAACCGCGACAAACGCAGCGTCCCCCGATCGCCCACAAGACCCCGCCATCCCGCGTCCACGACAAGGGTGGAATACCGGTCCTGGACGATACAGTGACCGGCCAGGATTTCGCCGGTCCGCAGCGCGTCGCGCGGCACGAGCCGATCGCGCGGCTCCGGTCCGGACTCGTCCGTCTCCGCCGGAAATGTCTCGCCCTCCGGCTCGGGCGAACGTTCCGACGCAACCACACGTAGAGAAGCGACTTCGATCCGCCGGTCCCGCGGCGCGTAACCGAAAAGATCGGCATACCGCTCCTGGAAACGATCCTCCAAACAAATTCCCGCGGAATGATCGATCTCGATGATGGTTTCCTGGCCCTGGAACCGCAGCGCCACCGCGCGCCGCCGCACCGCGACATCCGTCCCGGACACTCCTTCCCCGCTTAACGCCCGGCGTGCCTTTTCCGTCAGTTCGTCCAGCGCTTCTTCCAGCCGCTCTCCGAATGTATCGAGCCCCTCCAGGATCTGGCGGTCCGCGATCCGTTCGATGACGGCTTCCTTCAATCCGATCGCGCTGAGCAGTCCCGCGTCCGCCGGAAAAACTATGTCCGTTATTCCGAGGCGCTCGGCCAGCGCGCACGCGTGAAGCCCGCCGGCGCCCCCGAAGGCCACCAGCGCGTATTCAGCCGGATCGCACCCTTCGCGCACGGAAATGCGGCGGATGGCCTCGGCCATGATCTCGTTGGCGATTTCCAGAAATCCCCCCAGCAACCCTTCGCGTTCGACCTCCCGGCCCGACTCCCTCACCCGCGCCAGGAGTTCCGAGACCCGGAGTTCGGCAGCGTTCTCCGACACCGGAATCCCGAACAGACTTGGATCGATCCGGCCCAGGAGCAGGTGAATGTCGGTCAGGGTCAGCGGTCCGCCCGCGCCGTAACAGGCGGGCCCGGGACGTGCGCCGGCGCTTTCCGGCCCGACGAAGAGGCGTTCGCCGTCGAATCCGCAGATCGAGCCGCCCCCGGCGGCCACTGTTTCGATCTTCAGAGCCGGCGCCATCAGCCGCGCCCCTCCCACGCGGTGCTCGAAGGCGTACTCAAAATCTTCATCGAAGCGGGAAACATCGGTGCTCGTGCCGCCCATATCAAAGGAAATGATTCGCGAAAACCCGGCCTGCCGCCCGGCGGCAACGGCCCCCACCACGCCGCCGGCCGGACCGCTCAGCAGACTGTCCTTGGCGCGAAACGCTTCACGCGAGACCAGTCCTCCCGCGCTGGTCATGATATAAAGCCTTCCCTCCCCGATCCCGCTCGTCACCCGGTCCAGGTACTCGTTCATGACTGGCGACAGGCAGGCGTCGGCCACCGCGGTTTCGGCGCGGGGCAACAATTTGATCAAAGGAGCGAGATCGGCCGACCGCGAAACGTACCGGAATCCCTTTTCCCTCAATAAGGCGTCCAACCTTTCCTCCGCTGCCGGGCAACGATAACTGTGCAGGAGAGCGATCGCCGCCGTATCGATGTTTTCATGACGCAACGCTTCGATCCCGACCGCCAGCGCCGCCTCGTCCAGCGCCTCCACGACCTTGCCGTTTGCCCCCGTGCGCTCGGGAACCTCGACTACGCGCGCGTGCAACGGCCGGCGTTCCTCGATGCGCAGACTGAAAAGGTCCGGACGGCGCTGATCGCCGATCCGCAACAGGTCTCCGAACCCGCGTGTCACGAAAAACGCCACTTTCGCCACCTTGCCTTCGAGCAACGCGTTGGTGCCCCTGGTGGTTGCCAACCGAAGCACCAGGGAAGGCATGTCATCGGCCGGTCCGGCGTCCGTGACCAGGCGAGCCGCCAGGACGGGGGCTTCGTCCGGAGACACCGCCTCGAACGAGTCCCCCGCCTCCACCGGCAATCCGCGGGGGTTTCCCAGCCGTATGCGACCGGCCGCGCTTTCGAAGCGTTCGATCACCTGAAACGGCGGCGCGTCCCGTTTGAGGAGCCGGAACGAAAACCCGTTCATAAACCCTTCGGGAAGGATCTCATCCATCGCCACCCGAATGCCTCCGCCGGATTCCACGCTCTCCACCCGTCCCCGCAGCGAACTGTTCGACAGAACCTTTCGCCGGTGCCACCCCCCTTGCGGATCCCGGGCCAGACAATCCGTGAACGTCCCCCCCGTATCCACCCATACCCGCCATGCCGTTGCCGCCGTCATCTCCGCCAGAACCATTCGTTGCTACTCATGTCTCCGTTAAAACGCAATTCGGCCTCACGGAAAACCCCAAACTCACCCAAACCGGCATCAATTGACGGTTCCGCGAGCCTGAATACCGGTCCGGCGCATCGACCCAACGTGTCCTGGCGCATCACAATGCCGCATTGCTTTCTCTCGGTGGCTTAAGCGCGACGCGGCGTCCGTTTATTTTGTCTCGCTTGAATCCCCGTGGGCGTGTCAGGATAGGTCGAGAAATGCAGCGGAGAAAGAAATGGCTGATTGCGGGGGTGATCGCACCGTTATTCCTGTGGACATTCCTGGCCATTGCATTTTTTCCCGCGTTCCCGTTCCCTGTCGGCGTCCTGCTTGCTTTGACGTGGGCGGGGCTGGTCGCGGGCGGCGCCCGGCTTTCCGGATGCGGCGCTCGCTGGCTCGCTGCGACCGCGTTGGGTATCGCCGTTATCGCCGTCGCTCATTTCAGCGTCTCCCCGAGTGAAATTCGCGAATGGATACCGGGCCAGGAACAAACGGTTAATGCAACGTTTACCGGAGAAGAAGTCGTTATCGAGAATCTGAGAAACCGGGTTTTCGCCGGGGACGGCAGCGTGGACTCGCTCGAATGGTATTCCGATGCCTTTCGGATCGACGAAGTGGAGCGTGTGGATTTCGTGCATGAAATCCTCTCCCCGCGAGGATTGGTCGCGCACGGATTTCTGACGTTCGCATTCTCCGACGGTCGTTATCTCGCCGTTTCCGTGGAAGCACGAAGGCGAACGGGGCAATCCTACAACCCCCTGCACGGCCTCTTTCGGAACTACGAATTGATCTACATTGTCGGAAGAGAGACCGACCTGATCGGAGAACGCGCGAACGTTCGCCGAAATCCCGTCCACGTTTACCCCATTCGAACCACTCCGGAAAATGTACAAGACCTCTTTCGCTCCGTCCTCAAACGGGCGCACTCCCTCAGGCAGCGCCCCGAATTCTATAATTCCGTTACCAACAACTGTGTCACCAATATCCTGTTACACGTGAACGAACTTACCGACAGGCCGTTGCGTTACGATCTCCGCATTCTCTTTCCCGGACTCGCCGACAACCTGCTTCACCGGCACGGTCTGCTCGACTTCGAAGGTTCCAGGGAGGAAGCGCGCGAACGGTTCCGGATAAACGATCGCAGCACGCCGTTGACAGACTCGCGAGAATGGTCGCGGCAGATTCGCAGGCCTCCTCTTTCGGATTGATTCATTCATTCTCACGGCATGGACGAATTTTTTGTTTAAAACATACGACCCTGATTTACGGAATAATAAGAAGATTCCCATCCGGTATCGGAAAAATTTTTCAAACTGAACAAAGAGTAGCCCTATGAATAGTTGGGCCTATCAAAGATTAGCCTTAATAATCGGATTGCAGCCATTTCATTTCGTTTTTCAAATTCACGTTTTATATTCCCCTTAACGCCAATCGAACCCGAAGCGCCCCGTGAAGACTCCCTCCCATATCCGCGTTTACTTTCCGGCACGCGTATGTTTGCGAATGGAACCGCCGGCGGTCTGCGCGGGGCAAGCAGCGAACAACCATTCATTTGTTTTCCTGCCTCTCCGTTTGCGAGACGAGGGGTCGGTGCGGAACGGTATGATCGCGGTGGTTGTGTGGGAGCGGAGAGCGCCACACACACACACACACACACTCTCTCTCTCTCTCTCTCTCTAACGTTAAGCCCTTTAACGTTCTCGCGGCCCCGTCATCATCCGGAGAAACCGGACCGTTGCGGGGAATGCTATCGATGGGCAAAGGAATCCGATCGGAACAGTAATTTTCTGATAATGAGTGGAGGTTGCTTTGAAGGTGCTGGCGACTTACGATGGAAGCATGCAAAGGTGAAGTCTTATGTTTGAGACGGAGGAAAAGGAGGATTCGTTATGAGAAAGACGATGTTCATCAAAATGGTACTTTTGGGGATGATGTTGGTTTCGAAGCC
>SLTG01000066.1 GCA_007130045.1 Opitutales bacterium | reverse complement strand
GGCAGCGGGTGATTTCCAACAGCCGTTTTTTGATCCGTCCGCAAGTGAAGGTGGATCACCTGGCCTCGCACATCCTGGGGCGGGCATTGCGGCGTATCGGCCGAGACTGGAGGGAGGCTTACGGCATCGAACCGGTTTTGGTGGAGACTTTTGTCGATGCGCAAAGGTTCGAGGGCACCGAATGCGCCGGAAATCGACTTGTGTGCGGGAGTTGATTCCAACGATTGAACCGGGGGACTTCCCCCCTGTTGATCACAGATGTCCCGGCATAGCTTCCGCGACGGCGGATGGGAACATGCTCGCGCATTGTCACTGCGGTTCGCCCGCTTAAGCAGGGCGCTACTTTCTCTTGTCGCGTTCGGGGCCAAAACCGATCGACGGAAGCGCCGATGCTACACTCCGTCCCTTTTCATCTTCGTGCCCTTCGTGCTCTTCGTGGTTAAAGAATTGGTTCCTTTCGGAAACTGGAACACGTCAGGTGACTCCTGACAGTATTCCACCCTTTTCCAGTCCATGCGTGCATCCTGGGGCTCTGGACCGCCATCGCTAGCCTCAGGCGCACCTCTAAATGTCTTGAAATTATATCACGCTATGATCTATTTTAAGAATTCATGATCGAACGCCTACAGGAAACGCTATTGCGAGAGCTGCTCGGAATCTTCCCGGTGGTAGCCGTGGTGGGACCGCGTCAAGTGGGCAAGACAACTTTGGTAACCTCGGAAGCGATTGGCCGGGGGCGGACTTACCTGAGCCTGGACGACATCGGGTTGCGCTCGGTTGCGGAGAAGGACCCGAAGGCGTTCCTGGACCGCCGGGATTCGATCACCGTGGACGAGGTTCAACTGGTCCCGGAGCTGTTGCGCGAAATCAAGCGGCTCACCGACAAGGAACGGAGACCGGGCCGTTTTCTGCTGACCGGGTCGGCGGATCTGGATCATTGCGCTGATCTTTCTGCCGTGCTGGCCGGGCGCGTGGGAGTGTTGAGGCTGCCGCCCATTACCCTGGCCGAAGAAACGGGTGCCGGCGGGTGGCGGGAATGGCTGGAAAGTAAATCGACCGAGGATCTGGACCGGGTTTTCGAAGGTCGGACGGGAACTCCTTTCGATTACGCGCGTTTGATTCGGGGCGGGTTTCCCTTGAGCCTGGAGGCAAGAAGCGGGCGGGAACGTGCGCTCTGGATGGAGTCTTTCCGAATGACGTACCTGGAGCGGGATTTGCGCCGGATTTCCGATATCGGCAATCTCGCCGAATTCAACCTCCTGATGCAGATGACGGCGGGCATTACGGGCTGTTTATTGAATCAAGCCTCCCTGGCCCGGGATGTCGGGATGAGTGCGGCTACGGCAGGCCGCCATCTTTCCATTCTCGAAGCCAGCCTGCTCATTCACCGCCTTCCACCCTACTTTGCGAACGTGGGCAAGCGCCTGGTGAAGTCACCCAAATTGTACTGGACCGACACCGGGCTTTGTGCGCATCTGCTGGGTATGAACGGAGTGCCCGATCTCGACAGTCCGGGCGGGCAACTACGGGGGAGATTATTCGAAACCTTTGTGGTCACCGAAGTACTGGCGCTTCTGCCCCTCGTCCACCCGTCGGGGAGGCTCTTCCATTTGCGTACCCACGATCAGTTGGAAGTCGATGGGCTCATCGAGCAGGGCTCGCGCAAGCTGCTTTTCGAAGTGAAGGCTTCGCGAACCGTGACAGCGGCAGACGCGACGCCGATCGAGCGATGGTTGAAACTCAAACCGGACCATGGACCCGGCATCGTCATTTACCCCGGGGAAACCTATCAATCTCTCTCCGCCAATGTCCGTGCCGTGCCGGCATCTCTGCTGTTTGGTCAATCCTGATACCCCAAACCTAATCGTATGAAAGCGGATCGGTAAGCGGAAACCGAAAGACGCCACGTGCGTCACTCTTTACAAACTCTCGCCGAATGCGCCGGAAATCGGCTTGTGTGCGGGAGTGGATTCCAACGATTGAACCGGGGGACTTTCCCCATGTTGATCGCGCATTGTCACTGCGATTCGCCCGCTTAAGCAGGGCGCTACTGTCTCTCCGCGTTCGAGGCCAAACCCGATCGGCGGAAGCGCCGATGCTACGCTCCGTCCCTTTTCCCCTTCGTGCTCTTAGTGGTTAATCGCCGCCAATACGTCACAGACACGAATGTCTGTGTCACGGGTTTCGATCCGGTTGATCCACGAAGGGTCACGGTCTTTTTATTTGGAGCGGTGATTTGCGACCATTTGGTAAGGGATAGAGGTGTGATGCTGACACTGCTCGTGTAGGGCTGGCCATGAGCCTCCACCTGGCTGGGCAGCCTCGCTCGGGAACGCGCGTGCATTTCCTGACGTGTGGTCCCATCATTTGGCACGATGTATTTGCCCGAGATTTGAATGGTCTCCGCACCGGAGAGCGACTAGAATTTCCGAATGCGCGGCGATTATTCTTTCGTCATCTCCTGCGAGCACGCCTCCGCCGAAATTCCAGGCCCGTGGAGACCGGTGTTGGCGGATTACGTTACGACGCGTGAAGAGCACGAAATATGGGATCCCGGCGCCAAGCAGATGGCGCAGGAACTCGGCCGCCTTCTGCCGAGCTCCGTTTTTCTCGGCGAGGCGTCGAGGCTTCTCGTCGATTTGAACCGCTCTCTCAACCACCGTGCCTTCTTCTCGCCGCCAATGATGGATATTCCGGCGGCTCAACGGACCGAAATTCTGTGCCGTTATTACTATCCGTACCGCCACCGCGTATTGCGGGAGATTGAAGCCTTGCTGGACGAAAAGCGCCGCGTGGTTCACCTCTCGGTACACTCATTCGTTCCGGTTATCCGAGGGACGACCCGGAAAAACGATTTCGGTCTGCTCTTTGATCCCTGGCACAAAGAAGAAAACAAAATCGCCGAAGTGTGGCTTCACTACCTTCGGCAAAAAGATCGCGCCCTTGTCTGTCTCCCGAATCACCCCTACCTTGGAATCAGCGACGGTCACGTTCCGACGTTGCGAAAACATTTGGCACGATGCCCCTATTTCGGCTTCGAACTGGAATTCAATCAGAAGCTGCCACTGTCCGAAAAGGCGCCCCGGTACGCGCGCTGGATACAGGAAACTCTCATGCATACCCTTGAAAGCAAGGCGGTCGCACAGGCCGGATTCTAAGGGTGTCGCGTTGTGGCATGATTGGAAACCGGGCACGGAACCACGCTGCGCCGTTCTTCATATTTTGTCCCGATTTATTCGCCGCCCCATCCTTCTACGGGTTTTTACTTGCGCGTGAGACGGATTATCTGCGTGAATGTCCAATTAATCCTAAGCCGCATCGCCCGATCCCGGCGGCGGGGCACCGCAAGAACCAGATCGCTATAATGGAAATCACCAGCACAGCTTTCAAAGACGGCGAAGAGATTCCGGATAAACATACTTTCGATGGAGAAAACCTTTCCCCACCATTGCGTTTCGGCGGGGTCCCCGCCGATGCCCAAAGCCTGGCGTTGATCGTGGAAGACATCGACTCGCCGATCGGGCCGTTCACTCACTGGGTTGTCTGGAATATGCCGCCGCAGACCGAAGAAATCGGAGAATCAGCGCTTCCCCGGGAAGCTGAAACCGGGATCAACGGATTCGGCGAGGTCCGTTACGGAGGTCCGTGTCCGCCTTCCGGGCGCCACCGCTACCGGTTCCGCCTTATCGCCCTTGACACCCGTCTCGAAGCGACGGCTCCGGACCGCAAGGATCAAATCGAAAGCGAAATGGAAGGCAACGTCCTTGCGGAGGCGATTCTGACCGGGCTTTACCAGGCGCGTACCTGAGGCCCGATACGACTGCCGAGCAGTTCCCCTCCGAAACCACCAACGAGCCGATACACCATGCCCAGCAGAATTCCAAAACGCCTGAAACTGAAGCTGAGAAAGTTCTTCAAGACGGTTAACTTCACTGTCTTCTGGATTTCGATGTGCGTGATCGTCGCTTTCGTGTTGTTCGGAATTAGATTTCCCGATCCGGCCAAGACCGCATTCGACGCCATCGACGGCTTCATCCGGGAGTATTTCGGATGGTACTACCTGCTGACTGTGACATTCTTTCTGGTATTCGCTCTGTGGCTCATGTTCAGCCGCTACGGCAGTATACGTCTCGGTTCCGCCCGCGAAAGACCGGAGTTCAGCTTCCTCGCATGGTTCTCCATGCTCTTCAGCGCCGGCATGGGCATCGGACTGGTCTTCTGGAGCATTGCCGAGCCGATTTACTATTACATGGACCCCCCGATCGGCGAAGGCGGCACCCCGGAAGCCGCCAACACCGCGATGCTTTTCACGTTCTTCCACTGGGGCCTTCACGCATGGGCCATTTACGTGGTGGTGGCGCTTACCCTGGCTTATTTCTCGTTCCGCTTTCATATGCCCTTCACCATCCGGTCGATCTTTTACCCGCTCATTGGAGACCGGATCTACGGCCCGATCGGCCATACAATCGACATCCTGGCCGTCTTCGCCACTCTCTTCGGACTGGCCACCTCGCTCGGGCTTGGTGTCATGCAGCTCAACACAGGCCTGAATGTCCTGACCGGCATGGAGGTCTCTGTCGGCAACCAGATCCTGCTCATCGTCGCCATCACCGCCATCGCCGTCCTCTCGGTGGTGTCCGGCCTCCACCGGGGATTGAAGTGGTTCAGCGTCTTCAATCTGACCGTGGCGGTGATCCTCATACTCTTCATTTTCGTCGCCGGCCCGACATTGTTCAATCTTCGGCTGCTGGTCGATACCACCGGAAGTTATCTGCAAAACCTCATCCAGATGAGTTTCTGGAACGATGCGGTGGGTGAATCGGAATTCCAGAAGTCCTGGACCATTTTCTACTGGGCCTGGTGGATCGCCTGGTCTCCCTTTGTAGGGATCTTCATCGCCCGGGTGTCCCGCGGGCGCACGATTCGGGAATTTGTGGCGGGCGCATTGCTCCTGCCGTCGTTGTTCGTATTTATCTGGCTGACCGTCTTCGGAGGGACGGCCCTTCATCTCGAAATGGCCGGGGCAGGGATCGCCGACGCCGTGGCGGAGGATCGAACCGTGGCTCTCTACACGACCCTGGCGCAACTCCCCTGGCCGATGATCACCTCGATCGTGGCCAGCGTGCTGATAGTGACCTATTTCGTGACTTCATCCGACTCGGCCACCTACGTCGTGGACGCGTTGATCACCCGCGGAAGCAAGCGCTCCCCCACCCGTCAGCGGGTAATCTGGGGCATCACCGAAGGCGCCATCGCGGGGGTGCTTCTTTACACCGGAGGCACACAGGCATTGGAAAGCCTCCAGACCGGTTCCATCGCCACCGGACTGCCTTTCTCCATTATCCTGCTGTTCGTCTGTTATAATCTGTTTCGCGCACTGCGCCGGGAGTTCGATGTGGAAGGAGTGGAACCGGATGAAACCTCGGTTTCGAGCGCCGAGGAAACCCCCTGACATTCCGGCAGGCAACGGCACGTACCCGCTGGTCCGCTATAACGAATTCACGCCGATTTTTCCCTTTCGCTTTTTTAACGGCATGACAATCTTCAGATACTTATGAACATCTGTTGCATAGGAGCGGGATACGTCGGGGGTCCGACGATGGCCATGATCGCGTTGAAATCGCCCGAGGTCCGGGTGACGGTGGTCGACATCAACGAGGAGCGGATCGCCGAGTGGAATTCGGACGAGCTCCCGGTGTACGAACCCGGACTCGACGATGTCGTGCGCGAATGCCGCGGGCGCAATCTCTTTTTCTCGACCGACATCGACAAGGGTATCCGCGATGCGGATATGATTTTTGTCAGCGTCAACACGCCCACGAAGACCTACGGTATCGGCGCGGGCCAGGCCGCCGATCTGCGATACGTGGAGTTGTGCGCCCGGCGCATCGCCAAAGTGGCGTGCGGACCGAAGATCGTCGTGGAGAAGTCCACCCTCCCCGTTCGCACGGCTGAATCCATCAAACGAATACTGAGCGTCAATCCGAACGGCCACCGCTTCCAGGTACTTTCCAATCCCGAATTTCTGGCCGAAGGGACCGCGATCAAGGACCTCAGCGAGCCCGACCGCGTCCTGATCGGTGGCGAGGAGACCCACGAGGGCCGGAAAGCGGTGGACGCTCTCGTCTCGATCTACGCGAACTGGGTGCCCCGCGAAAACATCATCACCACCAACCTGTGGTCTTCCGAGCTCTCGAAGCTGACGGCCAACGCCTTCCTGGCGCAGCGGATTTCATCGATCAACGCGATCTCCGCTCTTTGCGAAGCGACCGGCGCCGACGTTGACGAGGTCGCCTCTTCGATCGGCCGCGACAAGCGCATCGGTCCGCGCTTCCTCAAAGCATCGGTCGGCTTCGGCGGCTCCTGTTTCCAGAAAGATATTCTCAATCTCGTATACCTCTGCCGGCATTTCGGATTGCCGGAAGTGGCCGACTACTGGGAACAAGTCATCCGGATGAACGACTACCAGAAATCGCGCTTTTCCCAAAGAGTCGTTAAACAACTGTTTAACACCGTATCGGGGAAAAAGATTGCCGTCTTCGGATTCGCATTTAAAAAGGATACAAACGACACGAGAGAGTCCGCCGCAATCTACGTCTGCCGCGACCTTCTCGAAGAAAAGGCGGTGCTCTCGATCTACGACCCGAAAGTTTCCGGCGCGGATATCCATCGATGCCTGGGCGATTTGTCCGGGAGCGACGGCGGGGATTCCGACGAATCGAGAATCGAAATTCCCGCCGACCCCTATGAAGCGGCCAGGGATGCGCATGCGGTTTTGGTGCTGACCGAATGGGATGAGTTCAAGGATCTCGACTACGGTCGCATCCGCGAATCCATGTTCAAGCCGGCTTTCCTCTTTGACGGCCGGAACATCCTCGATCTGCACGGTCTCCGGAAAATCGGCTTCGAGGCCTTCGGGATCGGGAAAGGCAATTCGGACCTGACGGACTGACAGGGATCCCGACGAGGCAGAGCCTCAGCCTGGAAATTCACCCCGCCTGCTTGGGTCGCGAACCGGCTTCCTTGAGCGAGCCGACGTAGCGGGAAGCGATGCCGTCGAATGAGCCGTTGGTAAAAAACACGATCACACCGCATTCGCCGCCGGCTTCCGTGTCACGAAGAAGCTCCTCCAGAACATCGGCATTCTTATCCAACGCACGGGCTTCGATACCCTTCTCGATGAGTCTCCCCGCGACAATGCCGGTGTCCAGGCACTGATCCGGCGCGAGAAGCTCTTTTCGGCTGACCGCTCCGAGAAGCACCCGGTCCGCCTTCGCCAGCGCTTCGACCAGCGGATCCTGCACGGAGCGGGTTCGCATGGTATTGCTGCGCGGTTCGACGACGGCGCAGATCTCCGCCTCGGGAAACCTGTTGCGCAGCGATCTTAACGTCGCTCCCACCGCGCTCGGGTGGTGGGCGAAGTCTTCGTACACGGTCACCTTCCCGGTTTCGTGGAGTTTCTCCAGACGCCGCTTCACCCCGGAAAATCCCGAAAGGGGTTCGAGCGACAGGCGGGACGGGTTGCCGGGATACAGCGCGAATCCAGCCGCCAACGCGGCCATCGCCGCATTCCGGGCGTTGAACAGGCCTCCCTGGGCCCATGAGACTCCTCCCCATTCGGTTCCGTTCCAAATCAGACGGAAGGAGGCGCCGGCGGCGTCCTCCTGAAAATCCGCTATCCTCAAATCATTGCTTTCACCCGTGCCGACCGCGACCAACCGGGTCCACGGAACATCCTCGGCCCGAGGGCAGTTCGGATCGTCCCCGTTCGCCAGAATCCATCCCTTCGCGGGGACCAGCTTGAACAAATGCGAAAACGACCGCCGAACATCAAACAGGTCGCGGAATATATCGGAATGATCGAACTCGATGTTGTTCACTACGAGAATTTGCGGGCGATAATGGATGAACTTGCTGCGTTTGTCGAAGAACGCGCTGTCGTATTCGTCTCCCTCGATAACGAACGGATCCTCGGGGCGTCCCAGTTCCGCGCCGCAGGGAAGATCCATCGGAACGCCCCCGATGAAATATCCGGGGTCCGCCCCAGCTCCCCGCAACAGAAACGCCGTCAACGCGCTCGTGGTTGTCTTGCCATGGGTGCCGCCGACGACAATGCTCCTGCGTTCACCGAGAATAAAAGAGGACAACAATTCCGGAAGCGAAAAAAAGCGTACACGCCGCTCGGAAAGCAGCCATTCCACCTCCGGATTCCCCCGGCTCATCGCATTGCCAACCACAACGAGGTCCGGCATCGCCGCAGCCAGTCTTTTTTCGTCAAACCCCTCGGCAACGTCCACCCCAGCGGCCTCCAGCACGTTGCTCATTGGCGGATACACGTTCGCGTCCGCGCCGCTCACCTCGTATCCCCGCGACCGCATGAGCAAAGCCGCGTGTCCCATTGCCGTCCCGCAAATCCCTAGAAAATAAATATGCATGCCGAATGCCGATCGCCGTTCCCTGAAGGAGAACAGAGGGGACAAACCAAGCCAACTTCAAAATCGCGTTCGGGGTTGAGCGACGCGATTTTTCCAATTCTTTGACCCGGATCCCGCTACAAACCCGCCCGCATTTCGGGATCCGCCCGATCGAATCGTCAGCGATGCACTCCCAATTCGGCTTCCTCGAAAAGGACTTCCCGTAAACGGGTCTGGATGCTCGCAACCGTTTGGTTCACTTCGTCTTCAGGCATCGATTCCACCAGCGCCACCTCGAACGCGCTCAAGCCTTCAACGAAATGGAGCGCGAAGACATGCTGCTCCGTCACAGTCCAATGGTGAGCGAGGTTATGGAGGTAGTCGAGCAGATCCCTGTGCTCGGTTTCCTCTCCGGGAGACCCTTCCGGGTGAGGAAGGATCCCGGAAAGCTCGGCCACTGCGGACTCCAGTGTTTCATCGGCAAACTCGGAGCCGCCTCCGATATCCTGATTACGATCCCGCCTGGAGCCTGCATGGAGCAATTGCTGCCTTCTCAATGAAATATCGTCACGCAGTTCCTGCTGCACCCGTTCGAAACGGCGAGTCAACTCATCCTTGATCAAACGGTAAATCCAGAGACGGTACGACAGCTTCTCCGGCTTATTTTCCGGCGCCGACAGCGCCTGTCGCGCGGCTTCGTCGAGAACACCGCGGGGATCGATCGCACTGCGGAAAATCAACCCCGCCGCCTCGGCGCGCTCCACCCGGCGGCGCACGTAAGCGAAAAACCGGCGGTAATTATCTTTCAGCAGATCGCGAATAATCTCCGCCAGAGTCTCCGGCGCCACGCCGTTCGCCATCGGAGCCGCGGCGAACCGCACCGCAACCGCTTCCGGCGTCCGCCGGCGCCGTTTCCATACCGCTTCGTTGCGGAGGCCCGCCTTGTGGTCCTCAAGCTGACGGACCATGACGCGGATCGCCTCGTCGAACGCCGAAAAGGCCTCCTCCGCCTTTTTCTCAACGCGCAGGATGTTCGAGGGCAGCCGAAGGGTCAACGCCGCCTTGAATTCTCTCCTGCGGGAATGCCGCTCCAATCCGACGTTCAAATGAACGGCGTCCGGAGGGAATCGCTCCAGGTGTTTCTCCAGCTCTCCCAACTTTTCGCGAAGCCGGTTTTCCAGGGTTCGATCACGATCAAAGCGTTTTGTCGCCATGCTCCAGGTCAGCTCCATAGGTCACTACGATACTCCTTTCATGCACTTTCCGCGCGACTCTTCTTTTAACAGAAACCGCGCCCCTGATCAATAAAAATCCGCTCCGCCGAATCGCCGTAGCGCGGTCGATCAGTACGACCCGCCGGCACCGGCCTTCTCGATCAGCGGCACCATCACACCGCTCCGGAAAAGCGTCACCTGCCCGGTGCTGGAAGAAACAACGATCGAAATACAATTGGTGGCAAGAGAGATCGCCGCCGCCGCGGCGTGCCGCGACCCAAGCCCGCTCGGAAGCGCATGGTAATAGTCTGGGGCATGAACCAGAGAGCCCGACGAAACCACGACCCCGTCCCCCCGAATAATGAACGCTCCGTCGAGAGACGAGAACTCCTTGATCGTTTCGTCCATAAACGGGTTCATGATATTGCGGTCCTCGGCCTTGTAGCCGAAAAACGGATTCATCACTAGGGCCTTGGTCATTTTCTCGACCTTCGCGGTATCCCCGAGAATAAAAAGCGAGCCGACCGGACGTCCCTCCCGTCCCTCGACCGCCAACTCGGTCGCAACCGCGAGCACCCGCTCCAGCACCTCGGGCTTCACGTCTTCAGGCAGAATATTCGACTGCTCGTTAAACAGGATCTGGAACTCGCGCTCGATGTCGACCACGACGATGGTGTCAAACTGGTTGCTGCCGGGGATCCCGCCCACGCAGCACAACCGATCGGTGAACCCGACGATTCCGCGGGTGAGCCCGACGAGAACGGAGCTTCGAAGCTGGGCCAGACGGTAACGGGAGTACGACCTCACCTGGAGTGTGGCGACAATATTCTCGTGCTGGATGGGAAATTCGGACGACGTCCGCGTAACGAGGATGGTTTTGTGATCGGGAAAAAACCGCGGCACGTCCAGGCCGCTGGTCAGCGTGTCGGCAAAGATTACGATCATCGAACAGTGGGTGCCCTTGGCGATTTTTTCCGCCTCCCGAAAGATCAGTCGATTCATCCGATTCTGCCGGACATGAACCGGCTGGGACAGCGCCCCGCCGAATCCCATGTAGATTTTTTCAAACAGAACATCGAGATCCGGCGCGTCAACCAAGGTTTGCACAAAATCCTTTTCCTTCACAAGCCGCGCGATCGATGCGAGCACCTTCAGGTAGTCGCGCTCGCCCTCGTTGGCGAGCAGCAGAAAAACGAGATGGATCCGCTCGTGATCCTTAAGTCCGTCGTACTGAATCCCCTCCTTGCTGCGTCCGACGGCGAAGACAAACCTCCTTGGCATCTTGACGCGGATATGCGGCAGCGCCACCCCGTTTCCAAGGTAGGTTGTCATGGTTTTCTCTCTCTCCATCAGAGCCTTGAAGAGCGCATTCTTGTTCAAATCCTTGAAACGGCTGACGGAAACGCGCAACAATTCCTTCACCGCCCCCTTAAGGTCGCTGCTTTCGAGATCGATAATCCGGCTTCTGGTGAAAAACTTATCTAAACGCATCGGAACCAGTGAATTAAAAAACATCCACCGCCGACGAAGGCAAGGAGAAAAATTCGGAAAGACCGAAAAATCCTATTTCTCCCATTCCAGCGCGCCTTTTCGGTACTCGTAGTACAGCCCGATCACGAGGACCGTCAAAAAGAAGAGAACGGGCAGGAGAATCGGAATCCCCGCCGCGATAAAATCACGGAAAACCAGCACCCAGGGGATCAGGAACACGATCTCGATATCGAAAAGGATAAAAAGCATCGCCACGACGTAGAACTTGACCGCGAAACGATTTGCGATTCGTCCCTTGGAGGGGACGCCGCACTCGTAGGCGGAATCGCGGATTCCGCCCGGCTTGCCGCGTTGCCCGAAAATCCGGCTCGCGACCAGGATCACCACCGCCAGGCCGGCGACCATAACGATCTGCACCAGCACCGGCACGTACTCCGAAAGTCCGTCATTCATTTCCACACAAACAGAACCGCTCTCCCCTGGTTTTTCAAGACCCAATCGAGAAAGGACGGAAGCCAGAGTCGAAAATCCAAAAGCGACCGGTGCTCCGATAGCCGACACTCGACCGCCCTCTCACCGCAGCCGCACCCACTCCGCCGCTCCGGGATCGCTTCTGCCGACCCCTAATTGTTCGGCGAACTCGAGGAGTGAGACGTATTCCGGAATCTCCCGGAAACCCCGATCGCGTCGATGCGCGTTCATTTCACGGACCATGAGAGCGTCGAGAAGCACCGGGTCGGCGCTCATCCAGAGCTCCCTTCTGGAGGAGGTGTAGAGCGAACGAAAACCCGGACCGCCGATGTACTGAAACGACTGCAAGGTACACAGGTTGAGCACCCACCCGCGCCTCAACTCGGGCACCGCGGCGATCTCCGCCACCGCAACCGGGCCGGTCGACCGGCTGTTGAAGAAACGGCTGGTGTTCCCGGCATTCCAGAGCGTCGCATTCAGCAGAGCGCCGTTGACCCCGAGATTCGGATGATCCGTGTACATCGGCAGGTTGATCCAGAAATCGACCTCGTGCATCAGCGGGTACGGCAGGTAGCTCAGCCGGTCCTCGCCGACGGCCTCCGCCTCCTCGTCGATATCGACCCGGAACCGAGGGAGCCGGCGGAAATCATCGCGAGGCGGCAGTGGACTTTCGTAATGCCAATCCGAATCGAAAAACTCGCCGGTCTCCAGCGCGTAAACGCGGCTCCCCTCGAAGGTTCCCGCTTCACCGGTTCCCGCGCGTGGAAGAAACCCTGCCTGAGCCAATCGGAAGCGACTCTGGTCGACGATAAAAATCTCGTCCCGCCGAAAGCCTCGATTTTCGAGGCTTGCCACGACGGCCCGGACAAGCGGAAGCGGGGTGGACAGGCCCGGACCTGAATTCGTATAGACCTTCAGCCCGACCCGCCTCTCACTGCCCGGCGCAAGGGAACGTTGGGTTCTCTCTTCGAAATCCGCGAACAAGGATTCAACGCCGTTTCTGTAATCCTCCTCTGAAAACGAGGGCATTTCGCGCGCCCAGACGCGGACGCCGCCTCCGGCTTCGGCGGCGCTCAATGCAGCCTGCCCGAAGGCAACGACCAATAATGCCAAAGCTCCGAACCCGGTCATCCGGACCCGCGGACATCTGGGAACAGCCGTCGGCCCCGGTCGCGCCTTACATTTTCGATTTGCGAACAACATCGGTTTATCGATCACACCAACCCACCTGTCAACCCATCGACCCTGGCAGCGCTCCAAAGCTGCGGCAAACACCCCGGATGTTCCCTATCGCCGCCCGCTTGACAAGTCCGAAGCAACAATCCACATTGGCGTTCGTTCCAGGAGGGCGATTGGTTATGAAGCGAACCCCTCGCCCGCACATCGGACTTCCCTTCCCCTGTTGCCCGCTCAAGATGCAACCCGGAAGCGCCTGAATCTTTCGATAATGGCTTATCGAATCCGATTTGCATCCGGCGGGCTTTCGATCAATACTTATCTCGACGTCCATGGCGGTCATCAAGCAGAGCAGTATAGAAGAACTCAAGAACCGCATCAACATTGTGGACGTGGTTTCTCCTGTCGTTACGCTCAAGCGAAGCGGCTCGCAGTTCAAGGGATTGAGTCCCTTCAACCCCGAAAAAACCCCGTCGTTCTTCATCTCTCCCGACCGAAACATGTTCAAGTGCTTCAGCAGCGGGATGGCGGGCGACATCTTCACCTTCGTCATGGAAACCGAGCGCCTCAATTTCCACGAAGCCGCGGAGACACTCGCTCAGCGCTTCGGCGTGCGGCTAGAATACGAGAAAGGCGGCATCGACCGGCAGGAACGCTCGCTTCGTCAGATGATCTTCGATATTCACGAAATCGCCGCCGGCTATTTCCGGGAATACTTTCTGTCCGATGAAGAGGATGCGGTATTCATCCGCAACTACTGGGAAAAGGACCGCGGATTCGGCGTCGAAATGGCTGAAGAGTTCCGAATCGGTCTGGCCCCGGCAGACGGATCCGGGCTCCGCCGCCGGCTTACCGACAGGAATTTTTCAATGGACGCACTGCGCCAGTGCGGGCTCTTTTACGAACGGGGAAAGGCAAACCGCCCCGATGCCCTGTTCCCGCGTTTTCGCAGTCGCCTTATGATTCCCATTTGCGACCACCAGGGACGCGTTGTCGCCTTCACTGCCCGGCAACTGGAGATCACTCCCCGCGACGATCCGACCTACGAAGCCAAGTACATCAATTCCCCGGAAACACCGGTATTCAGCAAGAGCAACCTCCTCTTCGGTCTCGACCGCGCGCGAATGGCAGCGAACGACGATACCCCGTTTGTCCTTGTCGAAGGGCAGCTCGACGTCATCCGCTGCCACGAACAGGGAATCAAAACGGCGGTGGCCCCTCAGGGAACCGCGATCACCGAGAACCAACTGGCCTTGTTGAAGCGCTACTCTTCCTCTTTGGAGTGCCTCCTCGATCCGGATACCGCCGGCCGGAACGCCGCGGTGCGCATTCTGCCCCTCGCCGTTAAGGTCGGCCTCGAAACCGCGTTCCTGTCGCTGCCGGAGGGCGAGGATCCGGACACCTTCTTCCATCGGGGCGGGAGCGACGCCCTGCAGGAACTCCGTAAAACGTCCGCCGACGCCGTGACCTTTGCGGTTAACTGTTTCCTGCCCAATCCGCGCGAAACGAGCGCGGAAAAGAAAACGCAGGCACTGGAACGGTTGTTTGAGATCATCAGGCACGCCGAGTCAGAAATCGCCCGAAGCGAATATCTCAGGAAAATCTCCCGTCTGTGCCTTATTCCGGAACCGGCGGTGCTGATCGACTTCGATCGCTTCCTTCGCCGCAAGAATCGCCGGTCCCCCGCCGCCTCCGTTTCGGATCCGCCCGCCGGCGACCAGGGGAAGGTCTTCCCGGCTGGAAAACTCTCCACTGCAGCGGAAACCCTGATCGCGATCTGCCTGCACGACGAGCACCTTGGAAGGTCTGTGTCGGAGGCGGTTAATGAGGAATGGCTGGACGATGCCGACACCGGGAGGCGCCTGCTTAACCGTATCCTCGCGGAGTTCGAACACGACCACTGGGAAGGGCCCGAACAAATCGACCGATTGCTCGAAACCGACGAGGAAAGGAATTTCGCTTATTCGGTCCTGTTCAGGAAACCGTATTCCGACTCTCCGGAAAAACTCGCCAATCAGGCTCTCAAAGCTCTCCACTCCGAGTATTTAAATCGTAAAATAAAGAAGTTAGAGCTTGAAATAGCGAATAATACTGAAATAGTGGATGATGGAATGGTTTTTCTACAAAGGAAGATCATCGAATACCGTCGTCAAAAGTCCAATCCGCCGAAGCTAGAAGTCATTTAGAATTAACATCATGCCTAGCAAGAAGAAATCCGCAACCAACGGCAACACAGCAACCACAACAACCGAGCCTTCGCAGGTCTCCGTCAACGAGAAGATACGACACCTGATTCGGCTTTCCAAAGAACAGGGGTACCTGACGTTCGGGGATATCAACCAGGCGCTTCCCAAGAACATCGAAAATCCCGAAGAGATAGAAAACATCATCTCGATCCTGGAGAATCTGGAAATCGAAATCCTCGACGCCGACGAGGTCGATAATTACAAGAAGCGCCAGGAGAATACCGAAGAAGAGGAAGTCCGCGCGTCGCAGTACGACATACTCGACGATCCGGTTCGCATGTACCTCAAGCAGATGGGGCAAGTTCCCCTGCTTACGCGCGAACAGGAGGTCGAAATCTCGAAACGCATCGAGAATGCGGAGCTGCGCGCTCAGAAGGAGCTTTTCTCGGTGGGTCTGGCCGGGAGTTTTCTCGCCACCCTCGGACACAAGCTGCTCAACCGCGAAGAACGCTTCGACCGGCTGGTGCTGGATAAGAAAATCGACAGTCGCGAGAATTATTTCAAGAACCTTCCGAAACTGATCGAAGCGACCGAGCGCGCCGAAGGCAACACGCAGAAGGCGTGGGAAGCCGTGATCAATGCCGGTGGCGACGAAGCACGGAAGCGAGCGCTCACCCGCTTTCGCCGCAACGAAACCACTCTCAAGAGCCATTTCCGCAAGTTTTGTTTTAAGCTCAAGGTTTTCGAGGAGTTGCTTGAAACCCTATCTCCGATCGCGCTCGAGATTCACCGGATCAATCACAGCCTCGAAGCGGCGAAGAAGCCGAAGACCAAACGGGACAGCCTGATCGATCCCAGGCCGTTGAAAAACCGCCTAAAGGAAATCGAAACCGAATTCCGGATCGATCCGGACAAGCTCACCCGTCTGGTACGTGAAGTCCGCAAGTCGATACGCGAAGCCCACCGCGCCAAGACCGAAATGGTCGAGGCCAACCTTCGCCTTGTGATCAGCATCGCCAAGAAGTACACCAACCGCGGCCTCTCGTTCCTCGACCTGATCCAGGAGGGCAACATGGGGTTGATGAAAGCGGTTGAGAAATTCGAGTACCGCCGCGGATACAAGTTTTCCACCTATGCCACCTGGTGGATCCGCCAGGCAATCACACGCTCGATCGCCGACCAGGCGCGAACGATCCGGATTCCGGTGCATATGATCGAGACGCTGAACAAAGTGATGCAGGTTCAAAAGCAGCTTCTTCAGGAATTCGGCCACGAACCGACATCCGAAGAAGTCGCGGAGGAAATGCAGCTACCGGTCGAACGCGTCCAGGCCATTATGAAGATGGCCCAACAGCCGATCAGTCTCCAAAGCCCGGTCGGCGACGGCGACGACACCAATTTCGGCGACTTCATCGAAGACAAGGGGGCGGAAAACCCCTACGACATGACCGCGTTCAGCCTGCTGCGCGACAAGATTGTGGACGTCCTCGACAGTCTGACCGAACGCGAACGCAAAGTCCTTTCTCTCCGCTTCGGTCTCGTCGACGGCTACAGTCGCACGCTCGAAGAAGTGGGTCGCCAGTTCAAGGTGACTCGCGAACGGATCCGTCAAATCGAGGCCAAGGCGCTCAGGAAAATGCGCCATCCGACCCGGATCCGCCAACTCCACGGCTTCTTCGATGCCGACCAACTTGAAAACAATCTCAAACAGTTCCGCAACATCTCCAGCAGCGGTTCATGAGATGACTCGTTCCCTATTCCGTTCGGCACGGGTTCTGGCCGTCTTTGCCGCCGTAAACGTGGTTGCGTTCGCAGGCTGCCAGACGTTTTCCTCGGGGAACGCGGACGCAGAAGGCGTGTTGAGTCCGGCCAGGAATCCGACGATCGGTTACGTCGTCTGGGTCGATCACGCGGAAAAAACCGCTGTGGTGCACCTCGCCCGGGGAGTGTCGCCTTCGATTTACCCAATGATCGCGCGCAACGACGCGATGGTCGAAACCGCGCGCCTGGAGGCGACCGACACGCGACAGGGGCAAACGATGGGCGTCCGGGTTGTCAACGGCTTTCCCAATACCGGGGACGAAGTCGTCCTTCTCAGGGAGACCGAATAGATGTGCAGGCGCCGGCGCCGCCTGCCCGGTTCCCCAAACTTTGGACAAACTCGCTTTACACTGAGGCATTAATCCCGTAGGTTGCCAGTGCTATGTACTTCCAACTCGAGCAATCAATGGCTTTCGTCCAAAACTGGGGGGCGCCTCAAATTCTCCTGATTCTGTTCATCGTCCTTCTTCTGTTCGGGGCAAAGAAGCTGCCTGAACTCGCGCGCGGAATGGGAAAAGCATTACGCGAATTCAAGAGCGCCACCAAGGATATCGAAGACGATATCCGCACCGCCTTTGAAGAAGACGAGCAGAAGCCGGCCGCGAACAAGAAGCCGGTCGCGGCAAAACCCCGGGGACAGGAAGAGAAGAAGGAGCCAGCGAACGACGCTTCTTCCAGCGCTTGAGGACGCCTGCCGCGCTTCGGCCGTCCGGGGTTCGTCACGCCCTCGAATCAGCGTAAAATCCAGGTAAAACCGTCGAACCGGGTATCCGTTCATCACGGCCTTCCGAAAGGCGGCTCAGCGCCCGATCTTCCCGCGCTCCCGAGCACATTGAATCCGAAGAGGATCCGAAGCATCATAGACTCTTCTTCCGAAGGGCCTTATTTGGAGCGGGATTCCAGCCCTCCCCTTCGGGGTTCGCCCCGGAAATACTGACATCGATCGCTCTCACCACCCGGTCAAACCGCACGCTCAAGTGCGTTCGTCCCCCTGGGTTCGCCGCCCGTTCGGATCGAACGCGGCGTCCGAATTTGTTTTGACTTTCATGGCCCCGACATGAAGCTGAAACACATTCGCTCCTCCCGTATCGAATTCCAACCAGCAAAGCGAAAACTCGGACAAAACACGGCTATGGCAGGAAAATTTCTCGGCGTATTCTCAAACGATATCGGCATTGACCTGGGCACGGCGAACACGCTCGTTTTCGCCAAGGACAAAGGGGTCGTCCTTCGCGAACCCAGCGTCGTCGCCATACATGCCAACACCCGCAAAGTGCTGGCTGTCGGTTCGGAGGCCAAACGCATGCTCGGACGCACCCCGGGCAACATTATCGCAATCCGCCCGATGAAGGACGGCGTGATCGCCGATTTTGACATCACTGAAGCGATGTTGCGCTACTTCATCAAGAAGGTGCACAACAACGTAAAAGTGATTCCGCCCCGCGTGGTCGTGGCCATTCCCTCCGGAATCACCGAAGTGGAAAAACGCGCCGTCAAGGAATCAGCCATCCATGCGGGAGCCAGGGAAGTCCTTCTGCTCGAGGAACCCATGGCCGCGGCGATCGGGGTCGGCCTTCCGGTTGAGGAGCCGGCCGCCAATATGATAGTCGATATCGGCGGCGGTACGACCGAGGTTGCGATCATTTCCCTGGCTGGCGTCGTGTTCTCCAAAAGCATCCGCGTCGGAGGCGACGAACTGGACAGCGCGATCATCAATTATATGAAGCGCGCCTACAATCTCATGATCGGTGAACGCACCGCGGAGGAAATCAAGCTCCGGATCGGATCCGCATACGCCCTCGATGAGGAACTCAGCATGGAAGTGAAGGGTCGCGATTCCGTCGCAGGGCTTCCCAAGACCCTCCACGTCACCTCCCAGGAAGTACGCGAAGCCGTTTCCGATACCGTGAATTCCATCGTCGAGTTGGTCCGCAACGCCCTCGAACGCTGCCCGCCCGAACTTTCCGCCGACCTTGTGGACCGGGGCTTCATCCTCGCCGGTGGCGGCGCCCTTCTGCGGAACATCGACCGACTGCTCAGCGAGACAACCGGTCTGCCCGTCGTCGTGGCGGAAGACGCGCTCAGCGCCGTCGCAATCGGGACCGGCGCCGTTCTGGAAGACCTCAATTTTCTTCTGCTTCACGTCACCACATCCTCCAAATCTTAATCAATCGCATTGGCAATACGACGTTTTGTGCAGGCCCGCCCCTTTTTCGTCCTGGCCATTGTCGTCGCGATTTGGCTCCTCCTTCCGCCCGTGCTCAAATCACTCCTTCGGACGGGTTTCCACGAACTCCAGGCGCCGGCCGTACAGACTTCGTCGATCATCCGGGACGTGCAGGATTACTGGACGTTTCGCTCGTATTCAAAAGACGAACTGATCGAAGGGATCCGGGATCTCTCCCGCCAGCAAGCCGACTACGAACTGCGGCTCCAACAGGCGGAGGGCCTTGAACGTGAAATCGAACGCCTCGAGCGTCTGTTCGACCTTCCGGGTCACGAGGAATTCCGTTACGAGATTGCGCGCGTCGCGCGAAGGGATATGGGCGCCTGGTGGCAGAGAATGATCATCCGCAAGGGCCGAAATCAGGGGATTCCCGCCGGAGCGCCCGTTGTTTACGCAGGCGGCGTGGTCGGAAAGGTCAGTGAGGTCTATCTCAACACCGCTGTCGTCGACCTGATATCCAGCCAATCACTCCGCCTCTCCGCCCGCATTGAAGGCGACGAACGACCGATCAGCTATCAGGGCGGGGTCACTCCTCCCTTCGAGCCGGCCCGGGGAATCGCGGAGTTCGTCCCCCTCGACACCCGTGCCGTTGCAGACGATCCGCGCCGGGTAGTCACTTCCGGGCTCGGCGGCGTGTTTCCCGCGGGGTTGTATATCGGCGAAATAACGACCCTCGAGCCCAGTGCCGACGGCCTCTTCCAGACCGGGCGCGTCCGACTCGACGACCGGCTGCACAGCCTTTACGAGGTCGCCGTGCTCGTGCCCCTGGAAACCGGCGGGGAGGATTCCCCATGAATCTGGAATTGCGCACTCTTGTACTCCTCGCCATCGGGATTCTCCTTCAATTTCTTGTCGGTGAGATGAATCATTACCTCTCCCCCCTTCACGTATACCTTTACCTCGGAGGACTCCTGATTACTTTTCCCCTGCTGCGGTTCCGCTATAAACAGGGGTTTTTGTACGCGTGCCTGATCGCCCTCTTTCACGACGCCACCGCCCCCATTCCGTTCGGAACCAGCATGATCCTCTTTCTCACCGCGCACACGATCGTTTTCGCGCTGCGCTCCAAATTCCGGCGTGAAGAGCCCGCCGCCGCAATTGCGGTCGCTTTTCTGCTCAACGGGGCAATTATTCTCGCGCTCTCGGTTATACAAATGCCCGATCATCACTTCGCTTCCCAATACTGGCAACGGGTTGTTTTCGATCTGTTTCTTTCGCAGGCCGTGCTCCTTCTGGTCGCCGGCTGGTGTTTCGCCCTTCAAAGCGAGGCCCTGAAGTTTTTTGGAATTCATCTTGATCACGAACAGCGACAGGCAGGATAATGGCATGGGGAACGAACAGTTGCTGGTTGTCGGGTTTTAGGTTGCGGATCAAAAGGGCGGTGGCGGATGGCAATTGAAAAAACGGGAAACAGCTATTGGTCGGGGGCACAGGTGGAGCATGAAAATTGAAAATCACATCCAAGGATGACCGAATTCCTTGAGAGTCACAGAAACTACAATCCACGGCTTCGTCTGTTTTACGGCTTGGTTGTGTTGATGGTTGTTGTGCTTTTGGGCGGTCTCGCCTACCGGCAGCTGATCAGCGGCGCCATTTACAGCCAACGCGAGGAGATCCAGAACCTGCGCCGCGTTCTCGTACCCGGCCCCAGGGGCAATATTTTCGACAGGAACGGAGAGCTGTTGGTCGCCAATCGGCCTCGTTTTGCCGCAGTGGTTTACCTGGCCGAACTCCGGTCCGAATTCCGAACCGAGTTCGCCGAAATCAGACGGCCCTTCATAGAACACGACCTGAGCACCGAAGGGTTGGAACTTCCGGCAAAAGCGCGTGCCGCCGTCGTCCAGCGTTATCTCGACAGGATCAACGAGATCCTTGACCGCGACGAAACAGTCGATTCGCGGACCCTTGAACGCCATCTCCATCAGCGCCTGATCCTTCCTTACTTCCTGATCAACGACCTTGCTCCGGAGGAATACGCCAAACTGCTCGAACAGATTCCCATCGACTCGCCGGTGCAGGTGTACAGCTCCAGCGTCCGCCACTACCCTCACGGCTCGGCTGCGTCCCATGTCCTCGGCTACGTCGGATCCACACTTGAAATCCCGGAAGAAGGCGTGCCGGGAGAGAACCTGACCACGTTCAACATCCGCGGAAGCCAGGGGCGGGAAGGTCTCGAAAATTATTTCGACGACCACATTCAGGGACGAACGGGCGGTGAAATCTGGGTCGTTGACCCGGGCGGTTTTCAACACGAACGGGTCGACCGGAAAAAGGCCGAGCAAGGCAACGATCTTGTCACCAGCATCGATATATCGCTGCAGAAAAAGATCGAGGCGGCCCTCGGCGACTACCGCGGTGCGGCTGTGGCCCTCGACCCCAGAACGGGCGAAATCCTCGCGATGGCGACTGCTCCCGGCTACGATCTGAATGATTTCAGTCCCGCCCTCTCGAATTCCGCGGCTCAGGAAATCAATGAAACCAGCGCATGGCCGAACCGGGCCGTCCAAGGGCTTTATCCTCCCGGTTCGACGTTCAAACTCGTCGCCTCCATGGCCGGACTCCGCGCCGGTATCATCACCCCTCAAACGACCTCGTATTGTCGAGGTTCACACTTCGTCGCGGGGCGTACGTTTCATTGCCACAGCAGGGCGGGCCACGGCGAGATTGACCTCGTCGAAGCGCTTCGTGTCAGTTGCAACGTCTATTTCTACGAACACGGGGTCAATACCGGGATCGAGAATATCGCCGCCGAGGCAAGACGCCTGGGACTTCACGAGAAAACCGGGGTGGAGCTTCCGTCTGAAACCGGAAGCGCGCTCGTCGGGAACCCGGGATGGAAGGAGCGGGTTCACGGCACTCCGTGGTTTCCCGGCGACACCGCGAACATTGCCATCGGGCAGGGCTATATTCGGACTACACCTCTGCAGATGGCGATGTTGACCGCCGCCTTCGCCACAGGCAGAGATCGGATCAAGCCGACGCTGTTGCTCAACGGAAACCGGGACGCTCCGGTCACCGCGCGCGATGTCGGTGTCAGCCCCGAACACTATCAAGCGATCCTCCAGGGCATGATCCAAGCAGTCGAAACCGGTACGGCGCGGAACGCGGGGGTTCCGGGCGTCCGGATCGCGGGAAAAACAGGCACCGCGCAGGTTCCCACGCGGGAAGGGCGGCTTCACATGGCTTGGTTCGTCGGATTCGCCCCGGTCGAAGATCCGGCCATTGCGATCTGTGTTCTCGTGGAAGGCACGCATCCGGATGATAATTACGGCGGCGGCGCCACCGCCGCCCCGATCGCGCGCGCGGCCTTCGAGCAGTTCTTTGCCGAGCGTGAACCGGAACGTGTTGCGGGCGGAACACGATGAAACCGAAAGCGAAGAAAAAACCATCCAAACAAACGGCATCCCGGAAGGCAAAGCCTCGCAAAACCAGGAAATCCGGGAATCCCATCCGCGGCCTCGAAGAGAAGATCGGCTATTCCTTCAAGAATCCCGCCCTGCTCCGCCAGGCCCTGACCCACCCCTCCTTTCAGCCCGAAGGCGCGGCGGCCGGACTGCAAAACAATCAGCGGCTGGAATTTCTTGGGGACTCCGTGCTCGAGTTGATCCTTTCCGAAAGACTTTATTCCCTTTATCCCGAAGCCCGGGAGGGTGAGCTTACCCGATACCGTTCATCGCTCGCCAAGGGCGCTTTCCTCAGCCGACTCGCAAGAGATATGAAATTGGGCGACCACCTCTACCTCAGTCGCGGTGAAATCGAAAGCGGCGGGCGGGACCGGGGCAACCTTCTCGAAGACGCGCTCGAGGCCCTCGTCGGGGCGATCTATCTCGATGCCGGTCTCGCCTCGACACGTCGCGTCGTGCTCCATTGGTACGGCGACATTCGCAAGCGGATGCAAGAGGCTCATGGAACCGAGAATCCCAAGGGACGACTCCAGGAGGAGATCCAGGCAGTCCATGGCGAGGCAGGCCCGGAATACCGTGTCGTTACCGAGGAAGGCCCTTCGCACGACCGTCGTTTCGAAGTCGAAGTCCTGCTCCAAAACAGCCCGCTCGGAAGAGGCCAGGGCTCATCAAAGAAGGAAGCGGAAACCCAAGCCGCCGAAAACGCCCTTGAATACTGGCGGAGAAGAGCCTCCCGCACCCCGTAGCCTTTACAGGTTCCTCCGCTCCCCTCGGCCTCCCCCAACCAACAGCCCGCCCTTGCGTGAAAAGAATACCCGTCGGCGTTTACAACCGGGGATTTTCGTTAACATTATTGACTTCACCGAGATCAATGTCGTCCACCAAAGCGAAACGAGCGCGTTCGGGCGCCGGCGCCCGAGCCGCCCTTCACACCGGTATAACTCCGGCGGCGGCCGCCGCCGCGGCCCAACGGCTCATGGCCGAACGAACCGCAAGGCTGACGTTCGTCATTTCACCCGATCTCCCGGCAGCGGAACGCTGTCTCGAAGCGCTGGAATCCCTGGCAAACCTCACGGCGCCCGACCCCCGGCCCGAATTCCTGCTCCTGCCGCCCGGTGACGAGGAATCCGGACGGGATAAGGAAGGTGAAGCCGACCGTCTCCACCTCTTCAACATCCTCCGCGGGCGGATCGGCGCGCCCTCAGCAATGCCGCTGGTCGTCGTCACCACCCCGTCCGGAGCGCTCGCCGCAGCTCCGGATCCTCAGTTCCTCCGCAGCAGGGAAATCCTGATCTCTGTCGGGGACGAAATCGATTTCAAGAAACTGATCGAACGCCTCGGTGAGCTCGACTACGACAGCGAGGCGCTCTGCGAGAGTCCCGGGCAATTCGCGGTGCGCGGCGGAATCATCGATGTGTATCCAGTCGACGGATACACACCTTGCCGGATCGACTTTTTCGGCGATACCGTCGAAGAGATCCGTGCGTTCGACCCGACCGACCAGAAGTCGGGCGCGAAACTCCCCTCCGTCCTGGTGTCCCCCGCTGTTTCCGTAATTTCATCAAGTGATTGCGGCAGCCTGGCCGACTACCTGGGTGAATCCGCGGCCTGGATACTCCTGCACCCGGAGACATGGGCAAAGCAGTCGCTCGACGTCTTTCCGGGTTCCGGGCTTTCGTTCGCCAAACTGCGATCGCTAAGGATCGGCTCGACCGACACTTGGGACGCTGTCAGCGACCTGGACAGTCCGGCAAATCTTATCGACGAGGTTTCCGAACGCCGCCGGTGGGACACCGAATCGCTCGACTCGTACCGCCCGTGCCGGACGCTCGATGGGTTGCCCGATGGCTCCGGAAGCATGGAGGAGGAAGGACGGCGAAAGTTTTTCAATCAGCTTGCCAGGTGGCGCCGGGAAGGGTTTGCTGTCGCGCTGTTCACGAACAACGAAGGAGAGGAATCCCGCCTGCGGGAGATCCTCCGGGAGGATGCCGGCCTCCGCAGCTTCGATCCGGTTTTTTGCCGCGGCGGAATCAATGAGGGATTTCTTCTCCGAAACGCCGGAGACGCCGCGTTTACCTTTCAGATTCCCGGTTCGCGCGACGCCGTGGTCGCACCGCCCCGCGGCCTGGTCGTCGTGTCGGACAGCGAAATCTTCGGACGCTACCGTCAACGCCGCCCTCTCCGGCGAAGCCGCAAACGCGTCCTTCGCTCGCAGGTCGAGCAGCTCCTGGACTTCTCCGAACTGTCGGACGGAGACTATCTGGTCCACCTTCAGCACGGTATCTGCCGGTTTCGCGGAATCAATCCCATTGAGTCGCGCGGCCAATGCCACGAGATGATCTCCGTTGAATTCGACAACGACGTCACGCTCCACGTTCCGTTTCACGAATCCCACCTCCTCACCCGCTACGTCGGGCTTTCGAAAGCACGGCCCCCGCTTGGCCGGATCGGCTCGGGAACGTGGGAGCGCACCCGGCGCGCCGCCGAAAAAGCCGCTCTGGATTTCGCCGCCGATCTCCTCCACACTCAGGCACTCCGGGAAAGTCGGGAAGGAGTCGCGTTTCCGGTCGAAGACACGTGGCAAAAGGAATTCGAAGCGGCGTTCCTCTACAACGAAACCCCGGACCAGCTTCGCAGCGCCGGCGAATGCAAGACCGACATGGAGAAATCGAAGCCGATGGACCGCCTGCTCTGCGGCGATGTCGGTTTCGGCAAGACCGAGATCGCGATGCGCGCCGCCTTCAAGGCTGTAATGGCCGCCAAGCAGGTCGCCGTGCTCGTTCCGACAACAGTCCTCGCCCAGCAACACTTCCAGACTTTCCGCGAACGAATGGCCGATTATCCCGTCATCGTCGAAATGCTCAGTCGATTTCGGACGCGAAGCAAGCAGGCCGACATCCTCAAGGCTCTGGCCCAGGGAAAGGTGGATATCCTCATCGGCACCCACCGGATGCTGAGCCCCGACGTTCGCTTTCAGGACCTCGGATTCGTCGTCATCGACGAGGAACACCGCTTCGGCCTCAAGCAAAAAGAAAAACTCAAACACATCCGGGAATCGGTGGAGATTCTCTCGATGAGCGCGACGCCGATCCCCCGCACCCTCTATCTCGCGCTTGCGGGCGCGCGCGACCTTAGCGTCATCGAAACGCCGCCCGTTGATCGCCTTCCGATCAAGACAATCGTCAGGAGTTACGATCCGGGTCTGGTCGCCGACGCGATCCGTTTCGAACTGCGCCGGGGCGGGCAGGTCTTCTACCTTCACAATCGCGTGGACACGATCGAGTCGGTTGCCGCGCGGTTGCACGACATGCTTCCCGAAGTTCGTATCGCCGTCGGCCACGGCAAGATGACCGAAGGGCGGCTCGAACGAGTCATGACCGAGTTTACCGCCGGCCGTTACGACGTCCTCGTCTCGACCACGATCATCGAATCCGGGCTGGACATTCCCAACTGCAACACGCTGATCGTCGAAGCGGCCGACCGGTTCGGTCTCTCGCAGCTCTACCAGCTTCGCGGGCGGGTCGGCCGGTTCAAAAACCAGGCCTACGCCTACCTTCTGCTTCACCGCCACGGCCGGGTTCACGAAATCGCCCGCAAGCGCCTTTCGGCACTTCGCCACCACACGGAACTCGGCGCCGGTTTCAAGATCGCGATGCGCGACCTCGAACTCAGGGGCGCCGGAAACCTTCTCGGAACGAAGCAAAGCGGTCACATCGCCGGGGTCGGTTTCGACCTCTACTGCCAGCTTCTCCGGCAAAGTATCGCCCGCCTCAAGGGGGAAAAGACGGCGTCCGCGGTTAGGGCCGCCATTCGAATCGACTTCCTGCACACGGGACCGGGGCGCGCGGAAAAGACCACGACTGCCGACCGCTACGCCGCTCTCAAAGAAAACGAGCTGCTCAAAGAGAGTTGTCCGACGATCGAAGCTCACATCCCTGACGGCTACATCCCGGAAGTCCGGCTCAGGCTCGACACTTACCGGCGCCTCGCCATGGCGTCCACCGCGAAAGAAGTCGAGGAACTCCGAAGTGAATTGACCGACCGGTTCGGGCGCCCGCCCGACGCGGCGGAAGCATTGATCCGTGCGTCAACGATCCGCTGCCTGGCCGAACAAAAGGAAATTCTCGCTGTCGAAACAGAAGGCAACCGCCTGAAGTGCCTTCGGGCATCCGGGAAACGCGACGATTACATCCGTGTCGGCAGCCGTTTTCCCCGCTTGACCCGCAAACGGGCGCTTCCGAGACTTGCAGAGATCGCAGAATTTCTGAAGAGAGTTTAATTTTATGCCGTCAACGCGTCCCTTCCAGCATTCACCGGTCCGTATCGGGCAAACCGCGCAACGTCTTTTTCGCGCCTTCCTGTCCATTCGGCGTACCGCCGGTTCCGGATTCCTTTCCCTGGCCATATTTGTGCTGATCGCCGCAACGGCAAAAGGCGGCCCCCAGACACCCGTACCGTTTCTGCCGGAACAGGGGTTGCCTGCGGAACAGCGTCATCGGGAATTCGATAACGCCATTGCCGCCGTTGTTGAGGATCGCATCATCACCTACCAGGACGTCTACGCGGAAGCGGCGCCCCTTGTCGAACGGGTGCAACTGACATCGCAGAACGAGCGCCAATTCATCGAACGGATGCGGGCCCTTGAAAGCGAGATCATTCAAAGCATGATCGACCGCATACTCATCGTTAAGGCTTTTGAAAAACAGGGTTACCAAATTCCCGAAAGTTTTATCGACAACGAGATCACCGAGATCGTCGTGCGCGACTTCGACGGCGACCGGAGCCGTCTTCTCGCCTACCTTCGACAAAACGGAATGTCGATGCGCGATTTCCGCGAGGAAACCCGGGAACAGATAATCGTCGGCCACATGCGGAGCCGGATGCGGCGATCCGAGGCCGTGGTGAGCCCCGTCCGTATCGAGGAATTCTACCGCGAGAACCAGGAGCAGTTTCAACGGGAGGAATCGATCCACCTGCGCCTCATTCAACTCGCGGGCGACGCACAGGGATCCCTCGAAGAATATACGGAAACGGTCCTGCAGGCGCTGGAGGACGGCGCCGAATTCGCGGAGGTCGCGCGCGAACACAGCCGCGACCGCCGCCGGCAGCAGGGCGGAAGCTGGGGATGGATCAATCTCTCCGACCTCCGGGCGGACTGGCGGGAAGTCGTCTCCTCCCTTGATGTGGGGCAAACCAGCGAGCCTATCGATGCGGGCAGCGCCGGCGTCTATATTCTCCACGTGGACGACCGCAGGGAAGCAGGGGTGGCTCCCCTGCGCGAAGTCCGCGAAGAGATCGAAGAACTTCTCGTCAGCCAGATGGCCCGCGACTCACAGGAACGCTGGCTCGAACGCCTCCGCCGCGACGCCTACGTGCGGTACTTCTGAGTCGAATCGAAGATTGGCAAACGGGGCGCGCCGAAAAGTCGAATCACTCCGCTGCCGATGCGGTCGCCACTTCGGCGGAATTGAACGCCCTTTCCGGTTTCGGCTGGTTGCGAAGATCGCCCTGAATGACCGGGATTTTCGTGTCTCCCGGCGGACGCAGGTCGAATCCGCTACAAGTTGCAATCCTCTGCCCGCCCTTCCTCCAGGCGGCGCCCGATACCGCCGTAGATACCCGCGGCATGAACCTTTTTCTTCACGATCCTGCGGATTGCTTCACGGAAGCCAGACGCGACAGGATTCGTTTGCTGACGGCGATCCCGTTCTTCATCACGCCCAGATGAAAACTCTCGTCGGGAGCGTGGAGATTGTCTTCTGGAAGGAAAAGACCGATCATCAACGAATCGAGTCCGGTAATCCGCTTGATATCGCCGATAATCGGAACGCTGCCCCCTTCCCTCAGGTAACAGGGCGGCTTTCCGAAAACGTCGGCGATCGCCGCGTCCGCCTCACGAAAAGCGATCGCCAGCGCTTCCGGCTGATCCTTTGGAGTATTCGGTTTCCCGGGCGGCGTCACCAGGTATGGCGCGCCGTTATGAGCGAACGAAAACCGGAGCGAGATCGTCGCGGGACAACGCTCCTTGATCGCCTCCACAACCGCTTTCTGAATGCGCACCGGATCCTGGTCGGCCACGAGCCGGCAACTGATCTTCGCAAACGCCTTGCTGGGAATGACAGTTTTCGACCCCTCGCCCTGGTATCCGCCGCCTATGCCGTTGAATTCCAGTGTCGGCCGAAACCGCACCCCTTCGAAGGGCGAGTAACCCTTTTCCGTGTGGAAACCGGGCACTCCCAGAAAGCGGGCGTATTCTTCCTCCGACACGCCGAGCTTCGCAAGCTCATCCCGCTCCCAATCCTGGACGGGGCGCACGTCGTCATAAAACGCCGGAACGTTCACCCGTCCGTCACCGTCGTGCAACGACGCGCATATTTCGGTGAGCGCCTGGATCGGGTTCAGTACCGCGCCCCCGTGAACTCCCGAATGCAGATCCTGTTTCGGACCGGTCGCTTCGACCTCGAGGCAACTGATGCCGCGCAGGCCGGTAGTGACGACGATCTGGGACGCGTTCGGACTGCCGGTGTCGGAGAGGAATACGAAGTCCGCGTTGAAAATGTCTTTGTGTTCCTCGAGGAACCGCCCGAAGCTCGGACTTCCGATCTCCTCTTCTCCCTCGATCAGGAAGGTGATGCGAAGGGGAAGGTTCGAATTCTCCTCCAGGAGCTGCGCCACCGCGGAAACATGGGTGACGAGCGGCCCCTTGTTATCGGCGGCTCCGCGCCCGTACAAACGCCCGTTGCGCTCCTCCGGTTCAAACGGGGGGGTCGTCCAGAGTTCGAGCGGGTCGGGCGGCTGCACGTCGTAGTGACCGTAGATCACGACATGGGGCCACGTAGGATCGCCCCCGCGGCGGCCGATCAGGATCGGGTGCAGGGGAGTCGGCACCTCTTCGACGGAGAACCCGACGGATTTCAAAAGGCCGCCGATGTAGTCGCGGGCGCCCTTCATTCCCTCGCGTTGCGTGGAATCCGTCGAAACGCTCGGAAACCGCACGAATTCCTTCAATGTCTCAACCGGGTCAAACATGCCGCGATCATACTTGCGCGACCGCTGACGCGACAAGACTTGATTTCGCACGCAAGCCAACGCCCGTCCTCTACGGATCCTGCCGCTGTGCCTCTTCGTAGTACCGCATCGCCCGGGGCATTATCTTTTCGAGATCCCGAACCCGGGTTCCGTGAGACGGATGTGTGGCAAGGAACGTCGGCATGCCAGCCTGCCCCTCGAAAGCCTCGGCCATTCGCTCCCAAAACCGAGGGGCCTCCCGGGGATCGTATCCCGCGCGAGCGGAGTAGTACAATCCCAGCTCATCCGCCTCGGACTCCGCCCGCCGTGAATAGGGGAGGATGTAGCCCACCGTCGCACCCGCCCCGTAGGCGATCATGGCCATTTGGCGGGTTTGCGCCTCCTGTTCGCGCAGGGCGACATCCAACGCCACGCCGCCGAGTGAAATCAGGAGGTAGTTGGACATTCGCTCGTTGCCGTGGCGCGCGGTCACGTGAGCGACCTCGTGTCCCATCACGACGGCGAGCTCGTCTTCGGTCCTCGCGACCTGAAAAAGTCCCGTATATACCCCGACCTTGCCCCCCGGGAGCGCAAACGCATTGATCACGTCGTTATCGAAAAGGACGAATTCCCAGTCCAGGCCCGGCAGGTCCTCTTCGGCGACCGCGGCGATCCGACGGCCCACACGCTCCACCATTTCGGCCTTTTCCCGGTCGGTGGAAATTCTCTCCTCCTGCTTGATCTCGGAAAAAGCGCTCTCCCCAAGCGCGGCCTCCTGGTCCGCAGGAATCAACGCCAGGCTCCTGCGTCCGGTATCCGGAACCACATGGCAACCCAACAGGAAAACGGACAGCAACACCCCGGAAACAAGGGTCTGGAGGCTGGCGCCCCGGCCGGTCAATCGTTTCATTCTGTGAAAATGTCCTCCTCAAACAAGGTCGCAGGCGTCGGCGGGCATCCAGTGAGCGTCCCGGCCTTCCCATTTTACATTGCACCCGATCGGGTTGGTCATCGGCCTGCTCACGGGTTTCCCCTCAAGATGTTCCCGAAGAGCCGTCTCAAGGTCGTTGACGGTCATCTTCGATGGCTCCCTCGGATTGTCAATGGCTCGCCCGGTATAGATCAGTTTTCGCTCGCTGTCGAAGACGAAGAAGTGCGGCGTTCTCAGTGCGCCGTATTCCATCGCAACCTCCTGCTTTTCGTCATGGAGATACACCCACGGAAACTGGTGCCGTTTCATGCGTTCGACCATGTGGTCGAAGGAATCCTCTTCGTAGGTGTTCCTGCTGTTGGAATTGATCCCCGCAAACCGCACGCCCTTCGGAGCGAATGATTCGGCGGTATTGCGGGTCACCTCGTCCGAATTTTTCACGAAGGGACAATGATTGCACGTGAAAAACACCACGAGAACCGGGCTCTCGTCAAAGTCCGACAAACGGTATGTCTTCCCGTCGGTTGCCGGGAGGGAAAAGTCGGGTGCCGGATCCCCTATCCGCAGCGTAAACGTATTTTTTTCTTCTCCACTACTCATATTGCCAAGTCTAGTCACGCTCTCCGTATCGTAAAGACAAATCTTAATTAAACCCATAGGGAATCCCCGCATTGGATTGGGTTCGGGCTACGGCAACGCCCAGAAGAACCCGGCGATTATCCCAAAGACGATCAACAGCTTCAGGACGAAAGCGACTATGCCGCCGACAATGGTCCCGAACCCCGCCCGTCCCGCCCGGCGCCAGCTCCAGTCCTTCACCAACTCGACCGACACCGCCCCCGCGACCGGACCGACGATCAAGCCGGGAATTCCGAAAAACGCGATTCCGATCACCGCGCCGATCACCGCGCCGACGGCTCCCTGCCAACTGGCCCCGAAGCGCCTGGCCCCCCAGTATGAGCAGGCTAAGTCGATCCCCTGCGCCGCGACCGCCAGCACCGCCGTCAGAATGACGAACGCCCAGGACACCGACTCGTCCCCCAACGCAAGCTTATGCACCAGCACGCCCATCCAGACCAACGCGCTCCCCGGAATCATCGGCAGAAAACTCCCGGCCACGCCGATTCCAAAGAACAGGATCGTCACGATCAACATTAAGTTCGGCAACATTTAAGGAGACTCTTCAGATTTACAGCGGATTCTCGCTACGCCCTTTTATTTATGCGGGATTCCAGGCCGTGCATATGAGTTGCATACATAAAAACCCATGCGCTGTGGATTTTCTTATGGGAATAGTGGCACATTATGGCAACGACTGGCAAGAAGCGGCAATCGAAGAAAATGGACATGTCGGATCAGCCGTATCCCGAAATCAGAATCCGCCCCGCATATGGGCGTGTCGGCGCCCTACATCACCAAGCTCATCCGCGGTTCCGCCAATCTCACCCTCGATTCCATGGTAAAGATCGCGAACGCCCTGGGTTGCGATTTAACCCCCGAAATCCGCCTGCGGGAGCGTAGCACAGGTTCGCCATTTCGCGCTCGTAATCCGAAAACACAGAAGCGACACTCGACTAAAACAAAACACGCCCTCGCGACGATGGTCCATGAAACGCCGCCTTCCTGCAGAAACAAGCGCAAGAACGATCCCT
>SLTG01000071.1 GCA_007130045.1 Opitutales bacterium | reverse complement strand
CAAGTATCGGGTCCGGTTTCTGCGGCTTTCCGCCGACTTTCCGCCGCTTTCGCCCCGGTTTACGGCGCGGCGAATCATGGAGGACCCAAACGACCGTGCGGCGATCACCCGGTTGTTGCAGCATGCGGATTTCGGCGTGTTGTCTGCGAAGGCGACAGAGAGGTCGATTCAGAAGGAGGATCTGCCGAAGAATCTGCCGGAGGAAATGATCGCTCAGATCGTCAAGGAAAAGCACATGGAGATCACCTTGGGGCACCGGGGGCGTCATGGGCGGGAGTTTCCCCTGGAATGGAATGACGAGTCCTCGGGCACACAGAAGTTTTTTGCCCTGGCCGGACCGTGGCTCGATATCCTGAAGAACGGTTATTTTGCGGGGCTCGACGAGATCGAATCGAGCATGCACCCGACCATGGTGGCGGAGCTGTTGAAGTTGTTCTTCAGTCGGAAGGCTAATACCGGCAACGCTCAACTCCTCTTCACCACACACAATCCGCTGCTGTTGGATACCCGGATTATCCGCCGGGATCAGGTTTGGTTCGCTGATAAAGATGACGAAGGCGCCACGCATCTCTACCCCTTGACGGACTACAAGCCCCGTCGCGACGAATCGCTGGTGCGCGGCTACATGTCGGGCCGCTACGGCGCGGTTCCTTTCGTTCCCGAAGGATTGCTCGGCCAGGCGGAGACGGTTGCCCATGGCGAGTAGAAGGTGGAGGATGCTGGTTTCAAGCTGATCCGGGCCAGCAACCACGCCGCTTTGCCGGACGATAAATTGCGTGGTTGAATAGGTCGCCGTCAGCTGGTTGCCTTCGTGCCCGCGAACACGTTATACCCCAATCATATCGGCTTTGGCATGCGTTTCTTTGGCTAGCTCTTCCAACTTCCGGTACTGAATGATCGGCAGCTTCTCGGGTTCGGTACTGACCCACACGCGTGCCTGAAAAATATGTTCCAAACGAACTCCATGATCTTCGATTGAGATTCTGAATCCCGGCAACTGTTTGGACAGCTTTTTCAGAAAAACGGAGACTCCTTTTATCAGAGATCCGATGATTTCTCCCGAATCCTGGCTGTAATAGACAGTTACCAGATCATCGATCCGTTCTCCGTAGAATGGATCGGGTTTGGCAATAAACTCAATGCAGTCGCCATCGGGATCATAATAGGCCTGGGGTATGAATTCCCCTGCCTGTCCTGCTGTTTCCAGAACATTATTTGCGAAGTCTTCCCTAGGCATAGTCATTATAGTACCTTTTCTTTGAACCTGATTCGATAGTCAATCGGAAGTTTATCATCCATATCATCGGCCTTTTCCCATCTCCAGTTGTAAGCAATACCTTTGTCGTTCACGAATACAAGAAACACCTGACCTCGGCGAGGAGGACGTTCTTCCCCCTCAGCCCCATAACTGCATTTGGGAACCCCGCAATAACAGCGCCAACCATGAGCGGAATGATCTTCATCCATTTCTTCGCGCAAACCCTCAAAAATAGCCGTTGGAGCCTCCAGCACGTAAGGCACCACGTAGGCGAGTTCTTTCGCGTGCCCCATGCTTCGCGTTGCAACAGCTTGCATCCGCCGGTGGGAAATTTCAACCCTATATGAGCATTTCCCGTCGGAAGGGTCGATGGCGTTCAGTGTGAGTGCCTCTCTCCGGGAAGGGCTGTTTTCTTGCTCCGGCATGGGTATCTACGGACGAGTCCTCCTGCGAGGATTGATGGGTTAAGTAATTGATTTAAAATGGGTTAACCTGAGAAATGATCGAAGGTGCCTTGGAGGCTCATTCGGAGTCCTTTGAGTAAGGGTTCATAATCCAAGCTTTCATCAGAAAAATCCGCAACGGTCAAGGAAAGGCAACGCGAATCGGAATGAGGGCGGGTTTCTCTCATGGAGGCGTAGAGGCATCGAGGGCGGCGGATCCAGGATACGGTGCTGATTCCGAGCCATAAGAAATTGCTTTTGGCCGTAGGTTGGCCACAAATGAGGGCATTTGCATTCTGAATGAAATTTCCGCGAAAAACCTATGTGTGTGTGGTTCGGTTGTAAAAAGCCGCGTATGAAGCCGACACCCTTCCCGTACGATGGATGAATCGAATCAGAACGGTTACTCCGAAGGCACATGGGTCTGGTCTAAGAAACGGAATGCCCGGGGCAAGGTGATCGAGGTCACCGAGCTTTGGGGGCAGGTGCAATTGCGCCTGTGGTTTCCGGGGGACGATGTGGTCCTTGTACATGGAGCCGATGAGGTCGATTCGGAACCGGGCGAAATACCCGAAGAAACAACATCGGTCGGCCCGGAGGATATCCGTTTCGCGGCTGTCCTGGGGCGGGTGGCTTCGCTCATCAACGATGGCAAGTTACTGGCACCGTTGGATTCGGCTGTGATTCCGTTGCCCCATCAGATCAAGGCATTGAAGAAGATGCTGAGCACCCCGAGGGTGCGTTTTCTCCTGGCGGACGAAGTGGGTCTCGGGAAAACGATCGAGGCCGGTCTGCTGATCAAGGAGCTGAAGATGCGGGGACGGTTGAAGCGGGTGCTCGTGATTGCTCCGAAGGGGCTGATCCCGCAGTGGATTGTTGAGATGGAGGAGCGTTTCGGCGAAACCTTTCGTTATTTCGAACCGGCGGCGTTCGAGGGGTTTCGCCAGATCTCCGGAGAGGACAACGTCTGGCGGAGCTACCCCCGGGTGATTTGTTCCATGGATGCCGTCAAACCGCTGGAGGCCCGTCGCGGGTGGAGCACAGAGCAGGTTGCGGCATACAACCAAGGCCGCATACTGGATCTGAGCGCGGCGGGATGGGACCTTGTCATCATCGATGAAGCCCAGCGGGTGGCCGGCAGTGCGGATACCGTGGCTCGTCACGCCATGGCGCGGATGGTGGCGGAGGCGACGCCGAATCTGCTTCTGCTTTCCGCCACGCCACACCAGGGGAAAACGGATTCCTTTCATCGCTTGATGAAGTTGCTGGATCATGACGCCTTTCCCGATGAATCCAGTGTGGGCCGCGACCGGGTGGCGCCCTACGTGGTGCGTACGGAAAAGCGGAATGCGGTCGATGAT
>SLTG01000070.1 GCA_007130045.1 Opitutales bacterium | reverse complement strand
TTTCCACGACGGGCACATTGGACGTTGTCATTGAATCGGTGGTGGTGGCGACCCTGGAGGCGCCGGAGCAGCTCCTCGATGCGCGAACGCCTTTTGCGGTCGAGGTAACGGATCCCAATCTCTTGGGCCTTGCGCCCGCCACGCTGGAGTTCCGCCTCCACGGCGAGGCCCATCCGGAAGCGGGGATCACCCGCGTGAACCTGGTCGCGTCCGATCGCGAACCGCCGACGGCACAAGCAATCGTCGCCGATCTGTCCGAACCGAGTGAGGCACCGCACGTTTTTTCGGTGACCTTCGCCGACAACACAGCCGTTGATGTCGAAACGATAACGGGGGACGAGGAAGTGATCCGGGTGTATGGACCGGCCGGCGATCGACAAGAGGTGGAGTACGTGGAAATCGACAATGCGAACGACGGCACGCCGCGTACCGTCACCTACCGTGTGTTGCCTCCGGGGGGCGAGTGGCTTCCCGAGGACGCGGGCGTCTATTCCATCCGGCTGATCGAAGACAGCGTGGGCGATACCGGCGGAAACAAGGTGGAAGGCGGCACGCTTGCGGCTTTCGAAGTGGCAATCGAACCGTTCGTTGTTTCGGTAAGCTGGGAAGATCCGGACCCGATCGAGTTCGGGACGCCGCTCGACGAAACCCAGCTCAATGCCGCGGCGGACGTGGAGGGATTCTTCGAGTACGAGCCGGAATTCGGCATGGAACTCGACGCGGGCGAGCACGAACTGACGGCCTTCTTTATTCCCGAGGACTCGGCGAACTTTGCCACCGCGTTTGCCATAGTCGATCTCATCGTCGAACGGGCGGCGCCGTTGATCGAGTGGAGCGATCCGGATCCCGTCGCCGCCGGAACTCCCCTGTCCGAATCGCAACTGAACGCGACATTGCTCTTCGGAGACGGCGATCTCGCCTACGATCCGCCCGCCGATACCGTGCTCGAACCGGGCGTCCATATCCTGCGTGTGGATGTTGACGAGACCGACAATTTCCATGCGGCATTCGAAGAGGTTGAGTTGATCGTGTACGAACGATCCTTCGAAGGCTGGATGGCAAGCCGGCCGCCGGAACAACTGCCGCCCGAAGGGGAACGCGGTCCCGGTGCCACACCCGCCGGTGACGACGTCGCCAACCTGATCAAATACGCTATGGGCGTCGATCCGATGGACTCCGCCCACGCCGACCTCCCCCGCTTTGTGTTCATCGAAGAAAACGGCGAACGCTACCCGGGTCTGGAACTTTCCCGTGACCCCGACGCCGAGGTGGAACTCACGTTACAAACTTCTACCGGCCTCAACGATTGGACCCCGGCGGAGTTTACCAAAGAAACCATCGAGACCCTCCCCGACGACCGCGAGCGTCGCAGCCTTGTCGCAGACGACCCGATCGACGATGTCGAGAGCTATTTCCTGCGGTTGGAGGTGGAGCTGCCGGACTGACAAGGTGAGTATTGAGCAATTGAGGTGGTTATCAGGAGATTGAGACGCAGCGCGACGGCAGTCCGGGCCAAACCTTGGGGTTCGGGGGGATTCGCATTCCGGCGGAATGCGCGGGAAGGGTGCGGGGAAAGCGTTTCGGAGAATAAGTTTGCCCGTGGAAAGGGATGCGGGTAGGCAGGGTTCGATGGATTTGCACGGGCTTCGCGAAAAGGACCAGGCTCTCCTCCGGCGTGCGATGAACGTGTCGCTTGCGGTGGGGCTGATCCTGTTCCTGGTGAAGTTCGGGGCGTTCTGGATTACCGGCTCTTCGGCGATTTTTGCGGACGCGGCCGAATCGGCGATTCATATCGTGGCGGTCGGATTCGCGGTTTTCAGTTTGCGGCTTTCCCAGAAGCCCGCCGATTCGGATCATCCGTACGGACACGCCAAGATCAGCTTTTTCTCGGCAGGCTTTGAAGGCGGAATGATCGTTCTCGCCGCATTGTTCATTATCTACGATGCGATCAGCAAGTGGATCGCGGGGCTGCATCTTGAGAATCTTGGTTTGGGGACCGGGTTGACCGCGTGCGCGGTCGTGATCAACATCGCCCTCGGCGTCTACCTTGTTTGGATCGGCAAGCGCAAACACTCCCTTATCGTTGAGGCGAATGGGAAACACATTCTCACAGACGCCTGGACGAGTATCGGGGTTTTGATCGGGCTCGGATTGACCATGATTACGGGATGGTTGCCGTGGGATCCCATTTTTGCCATTCTTGTCGCCGCTAATATCCTTTTTACCGGATTCGGCCTGATCCGCAAGAGTGTGGGCGGGTTGATGGATACCGCCGATCCGGAAGTGCATCGTCAGCTTCGGGCGGTGCTCGACCGGGAGACCAGGGATTTGGGGGTCGATTACCACCAGTTGCGCCACCGGAACCTCGGCGACGGGCATTGGGTGGACCTGCACATTCTATTTGACGACAACACGCCGATTCGCGACGCCCACGTGAAAGCAACCCGGATCGAGGAACGCATACAGGAAGTACTGAAGCCGCGTGCGCTTGTCACAACGCACCTTGAACCGAAAAAAGACCACGCGCGAATTCACGACCATCCCATTTCGGGTTGAAATCGGTTGCAGCAGGATTGCGCGGGCCGAACGCTTGCAAGCAAGCACGCCACAGGGGGGGACGAAGGGAATCAGAAACTTCCGTTGGATTTCATTTTTTTCCCGCAAGCTGGATTTCGGCGGCCGAGGTGTTCAATGCGGCGCCGTTTTCTTCGGGGGGCTGGTAACGCGGGTCGTCGCGAAACATGAGGTAGGTTACACCGCTGCCGACGAGACCTGTGAAAAGGGCACAGGCGAGGAGCAGAGCCATTGCCTGCCCGCGGCTCAGGCGAAAACGGTCACGGACATAACGGTCGATAACCGGGTAAAAGACAAACGTGCCGACGAAGGCGGCAACCATGCCGCCGCCGATGATTGCGACGGGAAGAGACAGTGGTGTTTCGGGTATGGGCTCTACGGTCATTCAAGACGAACGGGTTCGGGTTATTCTTTGCCGGCGTGCCGCATTGAATGAATTCATTGCGCCAATCCGCTTTTTCTCAGTTTGGGTGCGATTACGACCTGGCAGTAGGGCGCGTGACGATTGCGTTTGTAATAGTCGTGGTGATACGCTTCGGCTTCAAAAAATTCCGAGGCGGGGGTCACTTCGGTGACCACGGGATCCTTGAATATCCCCGACGCCGCCAGATCTTCTATACTCCGCTCCGCGGCCTCCTTCTGGCGATCGTCGTGATAAAATATCACCGAGCGATACTGGCTTCCGACATCGGCGCCCTGCCGGTTGGGTGTGGTGGGATCGTGAATCTTCCAGAACAGGTTCAGGAGGTCTTTGTATGCGACCCTGTCCGGATTGAAGCGCACCCGCACCACCTCGGCGTGTCCGGTATCGCCGGAGCACACCTGTTCGTAGGCGGGATTGACGATCGTTCCGCCCATGTAACCGGGAACGGCGGATTCAACACCGTCGAGAAGCTGACAAGCCGCCTCGACACACCAGAAACAGCCCGCACCGAATGTGGCGGTCCGAATACCGTCGTGCGGATCGGGTTGGACGGAATCAGTCATTTCATCCAAACGGTATCCGGTCGCGCCCGGCCATGCAAGGCAATCCGCGCAACGCCGCACAGGGCGCTCGAGCGCGCGTCTGACTCACTTGCGCTTTTCTTCGGCAATGAGTTCGTTCACCCATTTGCGATGGGGACCGGAGAGGGTAATCGTCGGCAAGCGGTCGAGCGGAACCCATTCAAGGGAGGTTCCGGGCGGGGACCGGAGCGTCTTCTCCGGCTGATGCCGGTGGATTGTTTCGGTGATTTGGAAGCGGGTGATCCCCCGCCTCCTTTTTGCGATGACCGGACCGAGTCGATCGGGACAATCCGCGTCGATCCCGAGATGGTTGGCTTCAGGGATTTCGTAAAGCCCGGCGAGCCGTTTTGCGTCGGAGTCGATTTTGTGAAGGAGGAGGTCGTTGCCGCGGCGACACCACAGCCGGGCCACCCGCACCTTTTCGGTGGGTTTCGGAGCCAGTTTCGGATAGGATGCCGGGTCTCCCTGGCGGAAGGCGCGGCAGTGCCGCCGGACCGGGCAGTTCGTGCAGAGCGGCCGCCGCCGAACGCAGACGGTTGCGCCGAGTTCCATCATCGCCTGGTTGTGGTCGCCGGGAAACGCCGGGTCGAGCAGCTTTGCCGCGAGAGAGGCGGAGGTCCGGGCCGCGGACGAGCTGTCGCGGTACGGGGCGGCATCCGCCTGGAGCCGGGTGAGAATGCGAACGACGTTGCCGTCAACGCACGGGGACCTTGCGGCGAAAGCAATGCTGGTGACGGCGGCGGCGGTGTAGGGTCCAACGCCCGGGAGACGCATCCACCCTTCGGCGTTGCGGGGAACGGAATCCATTTTCGAAACGGATTTTGCCAGGCGGTGCAGGTTTCGTGCGCGGGAGTAATAACCGAGGCCTTCCCAATGCTTGAGGACATCGTCGTCCGGCGCCGCGGCCAATGCGTGGAAATCCGGAAACCGGCTGATCCAGCGTTCGAAATGTCCCAGGACCGTAGTCACCTGGGTTTGTTGAAGCATGAACTCGGAAACGACCGTTTTGTAGAGCGACGGATTCCGGCGCCACGGCAGGTCACGCCTGTTGTCATGGTACCACGACAAGAGGGATTCGCGAAACGAGCTGACCTGCGATTCGGTGAGTTTGGCTCCGTTCAAGAAAGGATTCGGAAGGCTGGTTGGTTACACGGACGAAACGAAAACTCCTGGGTCATGAGACCACGATGTTTAGAATTCTGCCCGGGACATAGATGACTTTGCGCACGGTTTTTCCTTCGAGGTGTGCGGCCACTTTCGAATGATCCTTCGCGGCGGCGAGAACGGTGTCCTGGTCGGCGCCTTTGTCAACGAGTGCGTCGCCCCGGTATTTCCCATTCACCTGAAAGACGACCTTCACCTTCGCGCCTTCGAGCCGGGCCGGATCGTATTCGGGCCAGGATGCGGCGGAGATGGAAGAACGATCGTCCAATCGCGCCCAGAGTTCCTCGGCGAGGTGCGGCGCGAAGGGCGCGAGCAGCTTGAGGAACGACCTCGCGGTTTCAATGCTGAAGGATTCCGCTTTTTGCAGATGATTGACGAAAATCATCATCTGCGAGATGGCGGTGTTGAAACGCAGCTCTTCAATGTCCTCGCCGACCTTCTTGATCGTTTCGTGAAGGAGGCGAAGGGTGTCCGGGTTCGATTCGGCGGTGTCCGCGATCTTTGGATGCCGGTTTCCGTCGCGGTCCACGTACTCCCGCCAGATTCGCTTCAGAAAACGGGAGATCCCTTCGATACCCTGGGTGTTCCAGGTCTTCATCGCTTCGAGCGGGCCGAGGAACATCAGGTACGCGCGCAAGGCGTCGGCCCCGTATTCCTCGCACATATCGTCCGGCGTCACGGCGTTCTTGAGGGATTTGCCCATTTTGCCGTACCGCTGGGTGACCGGCTTTCCTTCGAAGAAGAATCGACGGTCCGGCTCGTCCTGGACCTGTTCGGCGGGCTTGCCGTCCTGGTCCACGACCTTGTCGGCCGGAACGCGCATGCCGCGTTCGTCCTCGTAGTAGAAAGCCTGGATGTAGCCCTGGTTAAACAGACGCCCGAATGGTTCCGGAGAGGAAACGTGGCCGAGATCGTGGAGGACCTTGTGCCAGAAGCGGGCGTAGAGGAGGTGGAGAACGGCGTGCTCGGCGCCGCCGACATAGAGGTCCACTCCGCCGTTTTCGGCCTGTCCCTTTGCCTTGCCGCCCAGCATCCAGTAGCGTTCGGCTTCGGGACCGGCGAAGCGCTCCCTGTTGTCCGGATCACAGAAACGAAGGTAGTACCAGCACGAGCCCGCCCACTGGGGCATGGTGTTAAGTTCGCGTTGGTACCGCACGCCGTTTCGTTCAACAAAACGCCACGATTCGGGAGCCCTTCCGAGCGGTGGCCGGGGCGGGGCGTCGGGATCGTCGGAGCCGTGCGGACGAAAGTCCTCCATTTCCGGAAGCTCCACGGGCAGCTCGTCCTCTTCGACCGCGAGGATTTCGCCGTCGGGTCCGTGAAGGATGGGAAAGGGCTCGCCCCAGTAGCGCTGCCGGCTGAAGAGCCAGTCGCGGAGCTTGTACTGAACGTGCGTGCGGCCGAGACCTTTATCCTTGAGCCACCGGCTGATCGTGCGTTTGGCATCCGGGGTGGCGAGATTGTCGAGCGAGACCTCGTCGTTGGACGAGTTGATGCTGAGACCCTGCCCGACAAACGCCTCCGGGAAAACGTCGGGATGCCGGATATAGCGGCGGCGAATCTCGTCGATGGGGGCTCCGTTGATACCGGCGTCCGCCGCGGTTTTGTCCGCCTGTTCCTTGAGCCAATCGTCGCCGGGCATGACAACGGCCCGGATCGGAAGCTGGAACTGTTTCGCGAACTCAAAGTCGCGTTCGTCATGTGCGGGGACGGCCATGATCGCGCCGGTGCCGTAGGCCATCAGCACGTAATCGGCGATCCAGATCGGAATGCGTTCGTTGTTGACGGGGTTGACGGCAAAGGCGCCGGTAAAGACGCCGCTCTTGGTCTTGGCGTCAGCCTGCCGTTCGAGTTCGGTGCGCCGGGCGGCCTGCCGTTTGTATTCGGCGACGGCATCGTGCCTGTCCGGTGTCGCGAGTTGATCGACGAGAGGATGCTCGGGCGCGAGGACCATGTAGGTGGCGCCGAAAAGAGTGTCGGGGCGGGTTGTGAAGACCGAAAGCGCGGGCGCGGATTCCCCGCGGGCGGCCGCGGCGTCTGTCGCCGGCTCACCGCCAACCGGGAAATGCGCCACCGCGCCTTCGGACCGCCCGATCCAATTGTGTTGCATGAGCTTGATGGGCTCGGGCCAATCGACGAGGTCGAGTTCGTCCTCAAGCCGCTTCACGTAGTCGGTAATGCGAAGCATCCACTGTTTGAGCGGGCGCTGATAGACCGGATAATTCCCGCGTTCGGAGCGGCCTTCGTTCGTGACCTCCTCGTTGGCGAGCACCGTGCCCAGTGCGGGGCACCAGTTGACATGGACGTCGGCCAGGTAGGCGAGACGGTGCGCGGCGAGGACCTCGCGTTTTTCCGTTTCGGAAAGCCCGTTCCAGTCGCGGCCGCCGGAGGAATCCGGTTTGCCGTCCTCCGTTTCGTCGCGAGAGGGAAACAGGATTCGGCGGTCACGGCCGATCCGGAGTTTCCCGGATTCGAGCATTTCGACAAGGTCGTCGATCGGCCGGGCGCGGTTCCGGCCGGGGTCGAACCAGCTATGGTAAAGCTGGAGGAAGATCCACTGGGTCCAGCGGTAGTAATCGACGTCGGTGGTGGCGAAGGCTCGGTCCCAATCGTAGCTCAGCCCGAGGCGTTTGAGCTGGCGGACCATGTTGGCGACGTTCTTCCCGGTTGTGACGCGGGGGTGAACTCCGTGCTCGACGGCGAATTGCTCGGCGGGGAGTCCGAACGCGTCGAAGCCCATGGGGTGGAGCACGTTGAAGCCCCGCATTCGTTTGTAGCGAGCGAAAATATCGGTGGCGATGTAGCCGAGCGGATGACCGACGTGCAGCCCGGCGCCCGACGGATACGGAAACATATCGAGGACGTAGAATTTCGGTCTTTCGGAAAAATCGACGGCACGGAAGGTCTTGTCTTTTTTCCAGTAATCCTGCCAGTGTGATTCGATTCTGACGGGTTCGTAATCTTTGCAGTCGGTGGCCATGGGAACGATCGTTTGCCTGTCCAAAAGAAACGTAGCTTGAAGATTCCCCCGAAGGCGTCAATTTAATCATTCTGCGAATGTTTACCGGAATTGTTGAAGAAAAAGGACGTGTCGTGAGTTTCCTCAAAGGCGGGGACGCCTGGAAACTCGAAGTGGAAGCGCAAAAGGTGCTCGACGGCCTTTCGGTCGGAGACAGCCTCGCGGTCAACGGCTGTTGCCTGACGGTGGTCTTGGTGGACGAGGGGAGGATCGCGTTCGACTTGCTCGATGAAACGGTCAGGCTGACCAACTTCTCGGAGTTGCGGGAGGGCGGCTCGGTGAATCTCGAGCGGAGTCTTCGCTTCGACGGACGCGTCGGAGGGCATTTTGTGACGGGCCATATCGATTGCCACGGAGAAGTGGACACGGCCGAGCGACGCGGCGACGACCTGTTCATGCACGTGGTGGTGCCGAGGAAGTTTCACCGGTACCTGATCTACAAAGGGAGCGTCGCCATCGACGGGGTGTCTCTTACGGTGGCGGAAGCGGATGAAACCGGGTTTTCCGTCTGGCTGATTCCCCACACGCTGGAGGTGACGAATCTGTTGGAGAAGAAGCCCGGGAGGCGTGTCAATCTGGAGTTCGACATGCTCGGGAAGTATGTGGACCGGATTCTCGAATTTCGCCGCGAGGGAGACAGCGCCTCGTGAGGGGGCGGTGTGCACGCACCATGCGGAGGCATCTGGAAGGCATCGTTGAGGAGTTGAAGGCGTTGAAGAAGGAAGGCGTGCGGACCGTCAACGTGTCCGGCGCGTCCATCCGTAAATTGAAGGAACGCCTGGAACAGACGGGCCGGGTCACTGCGGCCGGCGGTGGCGGCGTGACCTCGCAGCCGGCGCGGGTTTCGCCCGGAGGCTCGGAGAGGCTTCCGGACCTGCCGGTGGAATCCGCCCGGGTGCCGAAAAGGAAGGCCAGACCGGCCGGATCGCAGAGCAAGGTTGCCGGAGCGCCGATTCCCCCGCCGCCGGTGGTCGATCTTCCCGAAGGCGACAAACGGGCCCGCTGGGAGGCCCTCAGGGAGCGGGTGTTGAATTGTCCGGTTTGTAGAGAGCACGTTCGCGAAGGTTGCCGGGTCGTGTTCGGCGTGGGAAGTATCGATTCAGAGTTGTTCTTCGTCGGAGAGGCTCCGGGCGCTGAGGAGGAGAAAGCGGGCGAACCGTTCGTCGGTCCGGCCGGAAAACTCCTCGACCGGATAATCTGCGCAATGGGATTTAGCCGGGAGAACGTGTACATCGGCAACATCATGAACTGGCGACCCGAGACGCCGACGATGGCCGGCAACCGTCCGCCCACGCCCGACGAGATGGCCTTTTGCCTTCCCTATCTGCGGGCGCAAATCGATACAGTGAAGCCGAGATTCCTCATCGCTCTGGGTGCCACAGCGGTGAACGGGCTTCTCGGGCCGGACCCGAACCGGCGGATGGGACGGATCCGCGGGACGTGGAACGAGTTTTCCGGGATCCCGATGATGGTCACCTATCACCCGTCCTTCCTGCTCCGGAACACTTCCATGAGCGTCAAGCGTACGGTTTGGGAAGACATGTTAAAGGTGATGGAACGCGCGGGCTATGAAATATCCGAAAAGCAGAGGGGCTATTTCCTGCCGAAAAACCGCTGACCCGGGCCGGAGAAGGGAAAACAGGAACGCCGGCGGCTGTTGCCGTCGGCGCTAAACCGGCGGGATAGACGAGACTCGAACTCGCGACCTCCTGCGTGACAGGCAGGCGCTCTAACCAACTGAGCTACTACCCCCGGAAACCAGTAAAGCTGTGCTTTAAAGAGGGGTGAGTCAAGCGCCCAATACAAAATTTTTGCTTTCAAAATTTCTGAAATCCCCTACCTTCCGCTGAAGTTGGATGTATTTGTGACGATCCCGAATCCCAAGGCATGAGTTTTTACCCCCAGATAAGAGAGACACTTTCCGGCACCGGGTCATGGAAGGGCGGCTCGCTCATTCTGGCGTTGCTCGTGCAGGGGGTGATCATACTCGTGGCGGGGGTGGTGGTGGTGATGACGCCATCGCGGCAATCCGAGCCGGAGTTTGAGGCCGGAAGGACGGTGTATTTGCCCCAGCGGGAACTGGACCATCGCGTGGCGGTGTCGGAGTTCCAGCAGGCGGCGAGCGATCCGCGCATGATGGAGCGCCTGACAACTTCCGCGCTGGTTCCCGACGGGATGCCGGCAATCCCGATGGATGCATCGTCGGAGTTTTCGCCGTTCGAGAGTTCGGATTTCATGGCCCAGGACGCCCACGCTCTGTTGAGCGACTCGGGGATCATGGGGGCGCTTGGCGGATTGGACAGTGTCGAGTCCACCTCTTCGTTTTTCGGGATCGAGGACACCGGCGAAAGAATCGTCATTCTGGTGAACACCTCGGCATCGGTCATCAACAAGGCGCGCAATCGGGGAGTGACGATCGACCGGATCCAGGAGGAGATCATCGGGCTTGTCGAGGGATTGCGTTCCGGCACGCTTTTCGGGATCGTGCAATTCAGCCAGGGGGCGCGGGTCTTCGAGAATTACCTTGCCCCCGCAACGGCGGGGAACATCGAATCGGTGAAAGCCTGGGTTCCGGAAAATCTGCGCGGCAACCCGCGGGCCGTCGTGGGCCAGCCGTATTACGGTCACGAGGCGGGATTCGCGGAAGCGTTTGCGCTTGATCCCGACGTGATCTTTCTGGTGACCGACGGGCAACTCAACAGGAGGGAAGGCACACCTGGAAACTACAGTTATCCGGAGATTCCCTATTCCCGGCTGGAGTCGACCCTGCGCGTCCTGCAACGTGACGCCGCCTCGGACGTGCGGATCAACGTCGTGGGCTTCGAAATGCGGTCGGACCACGCGGAGAAAATGCGGCGGTTGGTGCGGGACTTCAGCGGCCAGATCCGTGAGTTTTAAGGTGAGGGGGAATTGAGAATTCTTATCGACTCCGGATGCGGGGGAGCTTTCATTCAGGGATTTGTCAAAGCACGAAATCCATTTTCTCGATCGGTGGCGGAAGCTGCTTCTTTGGCCGTTGAGCCTGACGATGCGGCTGTGGGGACGCACCCTGCGTTTTCAGGTGGCCGACGACGAGCTCCGGATGCTGACGGACACCGGGAAACCGACGATTCTTGTCTTCTGGCACAACCGTCTTTTTATCGCGGCGGAAGGCTATCGCCGTTTTCGGGCGCCGCGGCCGACGTATTGCCTGATCAGCGCGAGTCGTGACGGGGCCTGGCTCGCAGCGTTCATGTCGCTTAACGGCATGCACGCCGTGCGCGGATCCAGCAGCCGTCGGGGGCGTGAAGCGCTGCGGGAACTGGAGGCGCGCCTGCGCGAGGGAAACGACGCGGGAATCACTCCGGACGGCCCGCGGGGGCCGGCGTACAGTTTCAAATCCGGCGCTCCGATGTTGGCGACGCGGACCGGAACGCGGGTTCTTCTGCTGAACGCCGTGTTTTCTTCGGCCTGGCGGATGCGAAGCTGGGACGGCTTTTATCTCCCCAGGCCTTTTTCTTCCGTGACTGTGCGGGCCGCGATTGTCGAGCCGGAGGAAATGGAGGAGGATTTGGCCGTACGAACCCGGATGTGGAAGGAAAGACTGCTCACCATGGGAGAAGAAATTGCCGAACCTTCATCCGGGTGACTAAGGCGCACGGGATCAATCGGGATTCAACGCCCGTTTCAGGCTGCGGTGTGGAGGGATTTTTCGATGAACGATTCCACCCGGTTCGCAACATGGCTTAGCGAGTATTTGCTCTGAACCTCTTCGTGGGCGGCGGTGGTCAGCTTCTTGACCAGCTCTGGATCGGATGACAACTCGAGAATCTTATTGGCAAGGTCTTCGGGATTTGAAGTCTTGAAGGCGAGGGCGTTTTCCCGGTCGCGGATCAACTCGGCGTGTCCGCCTTCAAGGGTGCTGATTACGGGAAGGCCGGCGGCCATGGCTTTGAGTTGCATCAATGGAAAGGGCTCCGTCCATTTTGAGGTCGAGAGCAACATGTCGTACGAATAGAGAGTGACGTGCTGTTGCTCCTCGCTGGTTTCCTTGAAGCCAACCGCACCGCGAAGGTTGCTTCTCCGTATGGCGTCGTGCAGACGGCTCTCGTACGCGGGTTCGCCCCGGCCGTGGATGTCGAGCGTAAACTCCCTGTGTCCTTTGCGGTGAAGGATTTCGAGAGCATTGACTGCGGTCATGGGATCCTTGTCTTCATTGAGCCGGCCAAGGTAGAGGAGGTGGCGCAACCGATCCGGGTAGGTGCTTTTGGGGTAGAATTTTTCAACAGGCACGCCGCAGGGGATGACCTCGGCGTCGCTCACCGCGAATCCTTCACGCCCGGTTAAATACCTCAATGATTCCGAGCAGAAAAAACTTCGCTGAAGACAGATCTTCCTGGGATTTCCGAAGGGAGCTTTCCGCCTGATCGATTCGCTCAGATGCATGCTTTCGATCAGGTGTTTGAACATGGACTCGTTGGTGTGGCTGTCGTGGTACCACATGTCCAGCCAAGGCTCCTTTTTGAGCCATAGCGTCAGCCACTTGTTCAAAACCCCGTAGGCGCAGGGAATGCCGCACTGGTCGATACTGAACAAAAGCGATCCCGAAAGGCCCTGGAATCCCCAGACGAATATCAGGTCCGGACGAAACTCGTCGATCCGCCGTCGAAACACTTCAACATTGTGACGCTCCTGCCGGTAGAGTTTCCAGAACGAATTATCCGTTGAGGAGTTCTTATGAAGCGTCAGTTCCCTGAAAACGCCTTCCTGGCGTTCCTCGCGCTCGGCGATTTGGATTTCGCGAAAAACGTGCCTGATTCTACCGCTGCCGCCGGTTTCCTGCGGCACGTAATCCGAAGTCAGCACCTGCTGCTGCCGATCGCTCTTTTTGCCGAGTTGCTCCACCAGTTGTTGGCATTGGATTTCCGTGCTGCCTTCGTAGAAGGGCGGATAATAATTGCTGAGGTGAAGGATTTTCATAGCTCGCTCCGCTCCTGACGGGTGAAACCCATACGAAACAACCTTTCAATACGCTTTATCGTACCAACATTTTGTAATAACCACGATTCAGCGAGAATGTCCAGCGGAATCGTCTGTGAACGTAATCGTCTGTGAACGTAAGTCAGAACGGCGGGAACTGTCATGAATAAGGAATCGCAGGGTAAGGCCGGCATGCCAAGCCGTCGTCTCGCAGGTTGAACTCTGTGGCGTGTAGGAGGTCCGCCTCCGTCCGGGGGACTACGGCGTGACAGCCTTCACTCTCCGCGTTGCTGCGAGCGAAGGCTGGTGGAGCCGATCGGGATCGAACCGACGACCTCGTCATTGCGAACGACGCGCTCTTCCAACTGAGCTACGGCCCCATTTAAGAATGAGTCCAGACATTGAATCGCAGCTCTCCTCAAGTAAATCAAGAAATTTATCCGGAATCGGCGTAAGATCAAACAGGGATAGTTTTCGGGCGTGGCATGACGCGGATATTTTCCGCGGGCCCACTATTGATCTTGTGCTCCACGGAGATTTGGTGTTAAAGGTCACTTGCTTGCATACATTATAACGATCCAATTTGAACTTTATGGCCAAGAAGACTACTTCAACCAAGAAGACGAGCGCCTCCGGCGCCACCGGGAAGCAGACGCGTTCCAGTAAGAGCTCCAGCTCGGCAAAGAAGAAAACAGGCCAACGGAAAACCTCCGCGGCAGCTACCGCCGCTGCGGGAAAAGCAGCAAGACCGTCCACGGCAAAACCCGCGTCGGCGGCGAAAGTCCCGGATCCTGCCGCCGCAAAAGCGCCAACCGTATCGACCAGGGGATCCGCCAACTCCCGCACGACTCTCAGCGCCAAGGTTGACATCGGCTTTGGAAACACGCTTTACATACGCGGTGAAGGCGCCGAATTGAGCTGGAATCGGGGGGTGCCGATGGATTGCGTGGATGCCGACGAATGGGTCTGGTCATCTGATTCGGCGCCCGGCCCGGTCGTGTGCAAAGTTCTGATCAACGACGAAATTTGGTCGACCGGAGAGGATTTTCGGGTTCCGCGGGGAGAACGGCTTGTTTGTTATCCGGCATTCTGACGAATGCCCGGGCGACGACCGAGGTTCAACCACCTTCTTGAACGGCCGGCGCGCGCCGGCCGGGGGGTGCTGTTTCCGAGATTCGGGCGTTGACGCCGCGCGCGTCGTTCGTGACGCGCAAAACGCCTTGCCTGCGCGCCTGTTCGCGTCGTAGCGTATCGCGTATGTTGCCCCGAAGGTTGTGGAGACGGGACGAAGCCGAGCCCGCCAGCAAAAGAACCGGCCGGACAGGAGAGAGCCTGGCGGAGGAATTCCTTGTCCGCAGGAAAGGGTTCCGGATTCTGGTTCGCAATTGGCGGGCGGGAAAGGATGAAATCGATATAGTCGGCCGCGACGGCGAGGTCTTTGTTTTCGTGGAAGTCAAGACCCGCAGCAAAGCGGGCCTGGTGCCCGGCTACTTTGCCGCGGTCGGCAAAAAGAAAAAAGAAGCGCTCCGGCGGGCGATCAAGTCCTATCTTCGGCGAATTTCGGCGCGCCCCCTGTCATTCCGGTTCGACGTCGTGGAGGTGACACTCCATGCGCCGGAGAAGGAGCGGATTCTGCATTACGAAAATATCCCTCTCTTCCCGAAGAACTTCCGCGTTCGTTGAAAACCCCCGATCCCGCGCACGGGCCCCGCCGATTGACGGTAATCGGGAATAAGACTTGTGTTCCACCGGCTTTGATTTTCTGTTTGGGTTTTCCATGTTGAACAGCGAAGCAGAGAGACATCCCTTCCTCCAGGGATTGAGCAAGCACCGCGGGGCGCCGCCCACGGTGATCGTGATTTTCGGAGCATCCGGGGATCTCACAGCCCGCAAGCTGGTCCCTGCCATATACAATCTCTGCCTGGACAATCTCCTGCCACCGAACTTTTTCCTGATCGGTTACGGGCGAAAGGACGTTTCCGACGCGGCCTTTCGCGAAGGTATCACTAAATCCGTGCAAACCCATTCCCGCCGCGAACTCAACGCCGATATCTGGGAACGTGTGAAAAATAGCGCCGTGTACCATCGCGGCGATTACGACGATGACTCCGCCTACAAGGGGCTGAGCGCCAGAATTGATACAATCGAAAAGGATTTGGGGCGTGACGTGCAGGCGCTCTTCTATATTTCCACGCCTCCTTCGGTCTTCAAGCCGATTCTCGAAAACCTGGGCGCCAGCCGATTGGCCCGGCGGCATCAGAACAGTCCGTGCGCCTCAAGAGTGGTTATCGAAAAGCCGTTCGGAAGCGACTTCGACTCTGCGAGGGAATTGAACCAGGTGATCACCGAGCAGTTCGAGGAGAAGCAGGTTTACCGCATCGACCATTACCTCGGCAAAGAAACGGTCCAGGATCTCCTCGTCCAGCGTTTCGCGAATTCCATCTTCGAACCCCTCTGGAACCGGCGTTACGTCGAATGCGTCCAGATTACCGTCGCGGAGGATCTCGGCGTGGGTTCGCGCGGCAGTTACTACGAGCAGAGCGGCGCGACGCGCGACATGATCCAGAATCACACCATGCAGCTTCTCAGCCTCACTGCGATGGAGCCGCCGGTTTCCCTGGACCCCGAGGCGATCCGTGACGAAAAAGTGAAGCTCCTTAAGGCGATCCAGCCGCTGAACCCGAACGAACGGGACGGCGACGTGGTGCGCGCCCAGTACGATGAAGGATTGATCGGCGGGAAAAAGGTCCCGGGATACAAGCAAGAGGAGGGTGTCGCAGCCGATTCCGGCACGGAAACGTACGCGGCGCTTCGACTGAGCATCAACAACTGGCGCTGGGCGGGCGTGCCCTTTTACATGCGCTCTGGCAAAAGAATGGCCCGCCGAGTGAGCGAGATCGCGATTCAGTTCAAGCGCCCTCCCGGCATCCTGTTCGGTGACGCCGAGCGGTTCGATCTCGCCTCCAACACCATGGTGATCCAGATCCAGCCGGATGAGGGAACGACGCTCCTTCTGAATTCCAAAATCCCCGGCCTGGAAACCCGCACGCAACCGGTCAAAATGCATTTCCGCTACCGGACCACCTACGGGTCGAACACCCCGGAAGCGTACGAGCGCCTGATTCTCGATGCCATGATCGGCGACAGCACGCTCTTTATCCGCGGCGACGAAACGGAAGCCTCCTGGAGGCTGATCACGCCCGTCCTGGAGCACTGGCAAAGCCTTGGGCCTCGAGGGATGGGAAGCTATGTTGCAGGGTCATGGGGACCCCTGGCGTCGGAGCAACTCTTGTGGAGGAACCGGCATGAGTGGCGACGGGCGGGCCCGTGAGAACGGCATGAGAATGTTTCCACGAGTATGAGCGCGGGTCAGCAGAGTATTTTCTCAGCCCTTCCCGGGCAGGAGGTTCCGGTATCGGAGGTTCAGGACAGGCTCGCCACCATGTGGGAGGGGGTTCCGGACATCGGCAGCGGGGAGCCCAAGGAATTCCGCGCTTCCCAAATGAACCTGATCATTCACCTGGGACGCGGAACGACGGCGGAGGACGCGAGGGGGAGGTTTTCGGGAGCGTTGAGGTTCGCGCAACGCTATCCGTGCCGGATTGTCGTTCTCTGCCCCGAGGAGACCGACCGCCCGGACACACTGATGACGTTAAAACTTTTTGCCGAATGCTACGTCGGCAAAACCCAGCGGGAGAAGGCGTGTTGCGAGGCACTGATCCTGGCCTATCCGCGCGAAAGCACGGGCTTCCTGGAAAACCAGGTTTCGATCCTGCTCGAAAACGATTTGCCCACCTATTACTGGTTTCACCGGTTCTCCACCGCACGGAACGCGAGCCGTTATCTCTCGTTTCTGAAAGACTGCAAGCGAATCGTTTACGATTCCGGGTTGGAAACCCCGGAGGCCGCCGAACTCGAGTGGCCTCATCCGGAGCGGATCCGGGATCTGGTCAACGCACGCCTCCTTCCCGCGCGCCAGTCCATCGGGCAATTCCTTAGCAGCTTCAATCCCGCGCGTATCTGTGACGGACTCGAATCCGTGGAGATCCGCCATGATCCGGGACACGGCGCCGAAGCGCGCGTCCTGCTCGATTGGTTTCGAAGCCGCCTGGAATCGTGCATAGCTGTATCGGGCGGAAACGGAGAAATCCCGGAGTCGTTCAGGCTCTCGCCGGCCGGCGCGGGAGACGACTTTCCGTTTCAGTTGCGGTGCGATTACGCGGACCAACGATTCTTATACTGGAAGGCGGATTTCGAGAAAAACCACGGCATTATCGAGGCGAAACTGGATCGCGACGAATTGGCCTTGCCGATGTCCATTCGTCTGCTTTCTCTCGAATTCGAGTTGGCGGAAGCGTTCTTCTTCTGATAGGAATCCTGCCACGCGCAAAGCATGTACCTTCGAGAACTCAAAGTAAACGGTTTCAAGAGCTTTGCCGACCCGACGCGGCTGTCGTTCGATTCCGGGGTGACGGCAATCGTCGGTCCAAACGGCTGCGGAAAGAGCAACATCGCCGACGCCATTCGCTGGGTTCTCGGCGAACAGAGCGCCAAAGCGTTGCGCGGCGGCAAGATGCAGGATGTCATTTTCGAGGGAACCGACCAGCGCAAGCCGGTCCAGCTCTGCGAGGTCGCCCTGGTTTTCACCGAATGCGAAACGCTGCTCGGGGATTCCTATCATGAGGTGGAGATTTGCCGGCGCGTTTCGCGCGATGGGCAAAGCGACTACTCTCTGAACGGCAAGGCCTGCCGCCTCAAGGATATCCAGCGCATTTTCATGGATACCGGCATCGGGCGTTCATCCTATTCGATCATGGCGCAGGGACAAATCGACCAGATTCTGTCCTCCAACCCGGTCGAACGGCGGGCGATTTTCGAGGAGGCCGCCGGCATCACCAAGTACAAGAGCCAACGCAAAGAGGCCCTGAACAAGCTCAAGCTGGTCGAAGCGAATCTTGCCCGCCTGACGGACGTTCTCGATGAAGTGCGGCGCCAGATCAACAGCCTCCGCCGCCAGGCGAGCAAGGCGCTCCGATACAAGAAGATCCGTCACCGCCTCGAAAAACTCGACCTTGCCTACAACGGGTGCCAGTACAGCCGCCTGGTGGAGGTCCTCGACGAGATGGACCACAAGATCAAGGAATTGGAGGCGGAGGTTGAGGCGGAGGCCGCGAAGCTCGACAAGGATGAGGCGTCCGTCGAGGAGCAAAAGGCCGAGCGAAGCCGTCTCAACGAAAAACTCCAGCAGGTGCAACAGGCCGTTTTCGATCTCCGGTCCCAGCGGGAACAGGCCGTGAACGCCGCGCGCCTGGCGGAGGCCCGCAAGGACGATTTCTCCGACCGCCTGGCCGAGGCCCGCCGAGAGATCAAACGCATGGAAGGCGAACTCGAGGACACAACGCGTGAAGCGGCGGGAAACGCGAAGACAAAGGAGGAGCAGCGGGATGTCGTGGTCGGCTCCGATCGCGTCTTCCAGGAACAAAATGAGGCCGTTCAGCGGATTCAGCAACGCCTCAACGATGAGGAAGAGCAGCTTGGCGCCGAGAAGCACAATCTCCAGCGCGCCGAAAGTGACGTCACCCGCCTGCGTTCAAAGAAAAACGAATTTGAGCTCAACCTGAAATCCGGCGAGGTGCGCGCCTCGGGCATCACCGAAGAGATCGCTTCCCTCGCGGTGGAGGAGAGCGAGGCCGATGAGAACCTGTCACGCCTGAAGTCGGAGATGGAGAGCGCCGCCACCGCCCACTCCGCCGCCAAGGAGAAGCTTGAAAACGCGCGGGAACAGGTCGCCCGAAACCGCGAGACTTACCGCCGGAAACAGACGGAGATTCAGACGGTTGACCGCTCGCTTGCGCAGAACAATGCGAGGCTTCGGCTTCTCCAGCAGCTCCAGGAAAAACTCGAAGGTTTCAGCGAAGGGGCCAAGGCATTGTTGCAGGGGAAACTCGATCACGCGCTTCCCGGCGATAAGGAGTTTTATCCCGTCACGCGCAATATCCAGGTCAAGGCCGGTTACGCCGAAGCCCTGGAGATGTTGCTCGGTTCGGCGATCGATTCGGTGGCTGTTTCCGATCCCGACACGGCCCAGACGATCGTCGAGGTGCTGGATCAGCAGAAGCTCGGCAAAGCCTGTTTGCAGTTTTCGGTCAACGGCGCCTCGACCGGCGCCGGCGCTTCGGGGCAGTTGCCGCCGTTCCTGATGCCCGCCGGCGAATTGTTCACCGTTGAGGATGAGGAGGACGGCGGTGTGCATCCGCTCAAGAGCCTTTTGGGAAGCAGTTACTGCGCGGACACCGCGGCCGAGTTTTTCGAGTACTGGGAGGCGAACCGGGAGTTCGATTTCCTTCATGTCGTCACGAAGAAGGGCGAGTTGATCGATCGGCGCGGGCTCGTTTTCGGCGGCTACCGAAAGGGCAAGCAGAATTCCATCCTTCAGCGGGAAGCCGAGATCCAGGAGATCCAGGCCGATGTCGCGGAGGAGCAGAAGGCGCATTCCCGTTTGAAGGAGGAAGCCGAGGCGCTCCACGAGAAACTCGACGAAGCCGAAAAGGCGGTGGAAGCCGCGCACGAGGCGGTCCGGGAGGCGGACGGGAAACGCAGTTCGCTCGGCGCCGAGTACCAGAGTGCCGAACGCGCGCGAGAGGAAACCGTGAACCGAAAAGCGCGATTGGAGAGCGACCTGGAAAAGCTTCGCGAGCAACGAGCCGCCGCCCAGCAGGAGTTTGAATCTCTGAACGCCGGCCTCGAGGAGACCGAAGCCCGCTTTGCCAAACAGAAGGAAACCATTTCCGCGGCGGAAACCCGCATCCAGGAGACGCGCAAGCAACTCGAAGACGAAAAGGAAAAACTATCCGAAGCGCGCTTCGATCTCGCCCAGAAAAGGCAGCGCCTCGAAATGCTCGATCGCGGCCTGAGCGAAATGGAAAGCAAGACCCAGGAACTGCGCAATGGCATAACCCACCGCCGGCAGGAGATAGAGCGGCTTGGCGAGCAGATTGCATCGCTTGAAGAGGAACATGCGTCCCAGCAGGAACGCGGCGGCAAGCTGGAAGGCGAACTGACGGAGGCCCAGGCGAGAGTCGAAACCGTGCGCGGGGAATACGCCGCGGTCGAAGAAACCATTTCATCGAAAGAAAAAGCGCTGCACGACGAGCGCATTCAGATTGATCGACGCCGAAGCGAGCTGAACCGGCTCCAGATCAAGCAGGCCGAACAGCGGTCGCGTCGCGAGTACCTGCTCGAGGAGATTCACCGCGAATACGGGATCAACCTTCCCGAGGTCGATTGGCAGGAGTGCCTCTGGCGGGCGGAGGATGATCCAGGCGGTTCGCATCCGCTCGACCTCGACGACGACGAAGACAGCGAGGAAGCCGGGAAGAAGAAGAAAAAGAAAACCGAGGCGCGTCCGCCCATGACCGACGAGGACCGCAAGGCCATCGAAGACACCGATTGGGAATCCGTGAAAAAGGAGATCGAGGCGGCGCGCAGCCGTATTCAGTCAATGGGGCCGGTCAATCTGGTAGCGATCGAGGAGTACGCCGAACTCAAGGAGCGCCACGAATTCCTCGCCGGGCAGCACGCCGACCTCGTCGAGTCGCGCGACGAGCTTCTCCGTGCGATCGACGACATCAACGAGCGCTCGACGGTGCAGTTCAAGGAGATATTCGAACAGATCAAAAAGAATTTTGCCTACACCTTTGAGAAGCTCTTTGGGGGCGGAAAGGCCACACTCGAATTGCTTGAAGCCGAGGATCCGCTCGAAGCGGGTATCGATATTGTCGCCCAGCCGCCCGGAACGAAGCTCAAGGGAATCGTCCTCCTTTCGGGCGGACAGAAAACCATGACCGCCGTGGCACTCCTATTCGCCATTTACATGGTCAAACCGAGCCCCTTCTGCGTGCTCGACGAGTTGGACGCCCCGCTCGACGAAGCGAACATCGGACGGTTCACCGGCATGCTCAAGGAATTCACCCGCGAGTCGCAGTTCCTGATCATCACCCACAACAAACGTACCATCTCCGAAGCCCAGGCGATATTCGGAGTGACGATGGAGGAGAAAGGCGTTTCGAAGGTCGTCTCGATGCGTTTCAACAGCGAGATGCAAAAACCGGAACCCGAAAAAGCCGCCGCAGCCCCCGCTTACACGTAGTCGAAGTATGCGGAGGAGGCTTCGCGAACTGGTTCGCATCCTATCTTATAAGCGAGGTTCACCGGGTTAACCTGTTCGCGGAACCCGGCAATTCATCCTTCATTTGTCCTCTTCGTCTTCCTGCCGCTTCCGGAAGACGTTGAGAAAGCGGTCCTCGTAAAAGCGGTAGAGATTCCATTTGTCGAGTTCCTTCTTCAGTTCGGTCGCCTTATCCTGCGACCGCGTACGTTCGACTTCCGAGAAAAGCCGGTCGATTTTCTGCATGACGTATTGGGGGATCTTTTCCTCTTCGACTTTCCCCAATTCCTCCTCGTGTTCCTGTTCCGGCTCCATCTGGGAGAAGGCGGTTCGGATCTGCGCCTCGATTTCCTCCATCATTTTGTCGATCCGTTCCACCGCACTGTTGATTTCGCTCATGTCGATCTCCGCATCGAGCAGCCGTTGAAGGATCCGAAGAATCTCGCATGAGGACTTCGGGTTCGGCAGGTTCACGGCGTATTGGGGCATGGTTGCAAGCAGACAGGCCGCCTCGAACTCGCGAAGACCGGCGAATCCGAGCAGGAGGCCGTTCATTCCCGAGATTTGCCCTTCGGAAAGGATCTCCACGCCGTGGGCGGTCAACGAGTCGCGGACGGAGACGCGCGTGGCCGCGCAGAGAAGCCGCACCGGTTCCCGGTGCCCCGTGGGCATGGCAAAGGCGGCTCCGGTGTAGATCGTCCGCACCTTCAACTGTTCGGCGAGATCGAGCATTTTGCTCATTACACCGACGCCGCCCGGACCCCCGATCTGCGCGGTGCTCTCGGAGATCAGCAACTCCGGGTGGGGACAGTAATAAAATTTATGGGTCGGCAGGTCGGAGAATGTGCGCGCAACGCCTTCCTTTACCACCACGGCCTCCGGCGCGAAGAGCTCGCTCATGTCCAGCTCGGCAAACAGCTCGGCATCCAGTTTCCTGCGCAGGTAGTTCACGGCACCGAGCCCGACGTTTCCCATCCCCGGCCAACCCGCGAGAAGGAGCGGCGCCTTGACCTGGTCTTTGATTTCTTTGTGGATCTTGAGATTCATTGATTGGGCGGGAAGGATTCCGGTGAGTTGAAGGCGTTCCACCGGACCGGTGGAACGCCTTTATTTTGAGTGACTCTATGTGAATTCGACTGGGGATGCAATCCCGTCCGTATGAGAACGCGCCCGGTCGTTCAGGCGCGGTTTTTCCGAGAGACACGCCCTGGAGCGACCGTCTTCCCCCGGACCTTCGGAATATACTCCCCGTCGCCAGGTTTTCGGAAAACAATACGGGTGCGGGATTCGCGGCATCGGCGCTTCGCCGATGACATGCCGCGGCGACCCGGTCCGAACTCATTTCCCGGTACGGGCGCGTCGCGTCGATTTCTTCTTCGGTTCCTGTTCGATGTTGAGGTATGTCTTGCTTCGGATGAGGTCCTCGTAGAAGTCGAGCAGACGGGTTCCCTGCCGAGGCTTGACCTGGTTCTTGCGCGTCGCCCGGTCGATCTGGCGCTTCATGGAACGAAGCAGGTCGTTCTCCTTGTACTGGATGAGCTCGAGAATTTCCGAGATCGGGTTGCCGCGGATGGTCTGTTCGATGTAATAACCGTCCTCTTCGTCGTCCTCGAGGAAGACATGGACCTCGTTGACGCGTCCGAACAGGTTGTGAAGATCGCCCATGATGTCCTGGTAGGCTCCGGTAAGAAACACGCCGATGTAGTAGGGCTTGTCATTGAGGGAGTGGAGTGGAAGGTACTCCTTGACGTCCTCCAGGTCGATGAAGTGCGAAATCTTCCCGTCGCTGTCGCAGGTGATATCGACGAGCACCGCGTTGACGTCGGGGCGTTCCTTGAGGCGGTGCAGGGGCGTGATCGGAAAGAGCTGGTTGAACGCCCAGTGGTCGAGCAGGGACTGAAAAACGGAGAAGTTGCAGACGTACTGATCGGCCAGCATTTTCTTGAGCTCGAACAATTCCTCCGGATGGTAGGCGGTTTCCGTCAATTCGGCGTCGATCGTCTGGCAGATTTTCCAGAAGAGGTTCTCCGCGTACGCGCGGTTTTCCAGATCGAGATAACCGTGATTGAAAAGCGAGTAGGCTTCCTCTTTCTTCTGGAGCGCGTCGTGGAAGCGCTCCAACTGGCTGTAGCGGCGTTTGCTCTTAAGGATGTGTTCGAGTTCGTCGATAATCGGGTGAGACTGCCCCGCCGGTTTTCGTGCGAGCGAGTCATCGGTCTTGGTGATCCGCTCGAAGACTTCCACCACGAGCATGGAGTGGGGCGCGACAATCGCTCGTCCGCTTTCGGAGACGATGTCCGGAACTGGAACTTCGGCGGAGGCGCAGACTTCCCGGATGTTGAAGACAATGTCGCGCGCGTATTCCTCCATCGAGTAGTTCATCGAACTCTCGAAATTCGAACGACTGCCGTCGTAGTCGATTCCCAGGCCGCCGCCGACGTCGATGAAGCCCATCGGAAACCCGAGCTTCACGAGTTGGCAGTAAAAGCGGCCGGCTTCGACGACCGCGTTCTTGATCGTGATGATGTTCGGGACCTGGGAGCCGATGTGAAAGTGAAGGAGTTGAAGGGCGTTCTCCATTCCGGCTTCGCGCAATTTGTGGCAGGTGCTGAGGATCTGCGTTGTGTTCAGGCCGAACTTGGATTGATCGCCGGTGGAGGTCGCCCACTTGCCTTCCCCCCGGCTCAAGAGTTTGACGCGGATCCCGATGATGGGAACGGTATCGTACTCTCGGGCGAGGCGAATGATCGGTTCGACTTCGGAGACCTGCTCGATGACTAGAATGATCTTCTTGCCCAACTTCGAACCGAGCATTGCGAGGCGGATGTACTCCTCGTCCTTGTAGCCGTTGCAGATCAGGAGCGAGTTCGGGTCGTAGTGGATCGCCAGGGCGATCATGAGCTCCGGTTTGCTGCCCGCTTCGAGGCCGAACCCGAACGGCTCGCCGGCGTCGATGATTTCCTCGACGACTTCCCGCATCTGATTCACCTTGATGGGGAACACCCCTCGATACACCCCGTCATACTTCTCTTCCTTTATCGCCGTCTCAAACGCCTTATTGATTTGCTCGACCCGCTGCCGCAGGAGGTCCTGGAAGCGGATCAGGAGGGGCGCGCGCAGGCCCTTGCCGCGGGCCTCCTGGATTACGTCCAGAACGCGAATACACCGTTGGTCGCCCAACGGCTTCACCTGCACGCATCCCCGTGAATCCACCGAAAAGTTGCCGTTGCCCCAGCGCTCGAAGCCATAGAGTTCCTGGGATTTCTGGATGCTCCAGTTTCTCGCGGTCTTCTTTTTTACCATCTTGGGAAAAGGGTGGAGCCTTCGGGATCCGCGCGGCAAGCCGGAGTCCCCTGGCGGGCGTGCGATGCGTTCACGGTCTGTTTCATAATCAATTGGCGTTCATCGGTGCGCAGTTTGACAGAACCGGCTATACTTGAGGGGCGAAGCGATTTGAAGCGAGCCCAAAAAATGCGGAGCCCGTTCGGTTCCGGTCGCGCAGTGCGGGCAGGCGCCCATCGCCTGTCGCTCCCGGGATTCCGTTACCCGGAATCGAGGCCGCGAAACCGGAAGTGAATTTAGGATGAATGGGCTTGCTTTTTGACACCGGCTCAAGTTGATTGGCCCTTTGGATTTCCGGAACGAAAGCATCTGAGCAATGGAGAATTTGTCGAACGAAACTGCAATTTATTTGATTTTCGCCTCACCGGGCGGTCCCGGCGGTGGCGGAATCGGGCCCGTTATCCTGATCTGGGGCCTGATTTTCGCCGCGATGTGGTTCTTGATCGTCGCGCCGCACAGGAAGCGGCAGAAGGATCACCAGACTATGGTCTCCCGGGTCGGGACCGGTGACGAGGTCATGACCACGGGCGGAGTTTACGGCGTGGTGACGAATGTCAAGGACGACCGTTTTGTCGTCAAGGTCGCCGACAACACGAAGGTCGAGGTGAATAAGAGTTTCATCCAGAGCGTGGAAAAGAAAGCAACCTAACCCCTTTTTATTTAGAAGTATATGACAGGCAGTATCTACTGGAAGCTCATCGTTTCCTCTCTTGTGGTCACGTGGGCGATCGTCAATCTGATCCCTTTCCGCGATACCCCGTTCGAGGATTACATCCAGGCGGAAGCCTCCGCGCACATCGAGGAGTTCGACGAGCTCATTTCCCGCGCTCATGAAAGGGTGGAAGCGGGCGAGCAACCCAGCGTATTCATGGCAATGAAGCGGATCGCCGCGGAGGAGGACATTGATATATCGCGTTTCTTTCCGCACATTCCGCTGGAAAGAGGACTGGTCAATATCGAACGCCGCAACGACATTCTCATGGCGGAGCTGCTGAAGCGGTCGCAGCCGAAGCTTCAGCCCGGTCTCGACCTCCGCGGGGGCGTGGCGTTCACTCTGCGCGCGCCGGAACCGGACGACGACATCGAGCCGTGGCGCCGGGAAGACCAATTGAAGAAGGCGATCGAAATCATCCGCAGCCGCGCCGACGGACTCGGTGTGGCCGAGCCCGTGATTCGTCCGGTCGGCGACAACCGCATTGAGGTGCAGCTGCCGGGTCTGACGACCCGCGACAATCCCGACGCCGCCGAGCAGCTCCAGAAACCGGCTCTCCTCGAATTCAGCGTCGTTCACCGCGAACTCGATCCGCGGACGACTCCCGAAGATGAGTACCCGCCGAATTACCGGGTGCTCACCCTGGAGCGCTTTGACGATGATGGCCGGCGGCAGGAAATCCCTCACTTTGTTCACCGGATTCCCCGGCTCACCGGGGAATCCGTGACGAACGCGCGAGCGTCGATGGGGGAAATGACCGGAGGCTACCAGGTTAACCTGGAGTTCACCCAGGAGGGCGGACGGTTGTTTGCGGACCTCACCCGCGAGATCGCAGAGGAGAACCAGCGAACCGGAACGATCGGGCAGCTCGCGATTGTTCTAGACGGGGAGCTTTATTCGGCACCGACGGTCCGGCAGGAAATTCGCGGGGGCCGTGCACAGATTACCGGACGCTTCACCCAGCGGGAGGCTGAGGAACTCGCCAACGTTCTCAACAATCCGCTCGACCTGCCCCTGGAGCTGGAGGAAATGTACGAGGTCGGGCCCACGCTCGCCGAGGACTCGATTCGTCAGGGCATGAACGCCGCCCTGTATGGCGCGCTTCTGGTGATTGCGTTCATGATCGTTTATTACATGTTCGCCGGGATTATTGCCTGTGTGACGCTGGGTCTGAACCTCGTGATCATTCTCGGCGTTCTCTCGAGCATCGGCGCCACGCTTACCCTCCCGGGAATCGCCGGTATCGTTCTGACGATGGGGATCGCCGTGGACGCGAACATCCTGGTGTTCGAGCGAATACGGGAGGAACTGAAACTCGGCAAGAAACTGTCCACCGCGCTCACATCGGGTTACGAGAAGGCGCTGTCGGCGATTATCGACGCCAATATCACGACCCTCCTGACCGCGGGGATACTCATTTATTTCGGCAGCGGTCCGGTCAAGGGTTTCGGGGTAACACTGGCCATCGGTGTCTTTACCTCCATGTTCGGCGCCCTGGTCATCACCCGGCTCTTTCTCGAGCTTCTGGTGAACTCCGGTTTCCTGAAAAAGCTGTCGATGCTATCCGTTCTGCACGACTCGAAGATCGATTTTCTCAAGTACCGGAAGCCGGCGTTTGCGGCGTCCTGGACGATCGTTGCCATCGGTATCGCCGTCATCGCCTACAAGGGCGATCGCATTTACGGCATCGATTTCGCCGGCGGCGACCAGTTGCTGATTCAATTTGAAGAGAGGTTGGGCACGGCGGATATCGAACGGATTGCGGCCGAGAACAACCTGGGTGAAGTCCTTCCGGTCTACCAGAGCATGATTGGGGAAGAAAGGGAAACCCTCCGCCTTCAGACGGGGCCTGAACAGGGAAACGCGGTCTTCGCCGCCCTGACGGAAGCCTTCCCGGAGGCGGGTCTGACGGTGATCGGGGAAACGCGCATCGGGCCGGCGGTCGGCGCGGAGATCATGCGCAATGCCTTCATCGCGATCGGCGTCGCCCTGATCGGCATCCTCCTCTACGTTGCTTTGCGTTTCGAGATGGGGTACGGCGTGGGCGCGGTCGTCGCCGTGATTCACGACTTGCTCATGGTGATCGGGATCTTTGTCCTGAGCGGACGCCAGCTCTCGGCGCCCATGGTCGCGGCCATTCTCATGGTCGCCGGTTATTCGATCAACGATACCATTGTGGCGTTTGACCGAATACGGGAGGAACTCGGGCTGGACCCGAATTCCTCACTCAAGGATATCGTCAACAAGTCGATCAACCGCGTCCTGCCGCGAACGATCATCACGAGTGTCACGACGTTGCTCGCGACGACGTCACTCTTTGTTTTCGGAGGCGGCGTCATCAACGACTTTTCGTTTACCTTTATCGTCGGCATCCTGACCGGAACATTCTCGTCGATCTTTATCGCCAGCCCGATCTTCTTCTGGTGGCACAAGGGAGACCGTCGTCACGTCGAGGAGCGCAAGGATGTCCTGCCCAACTACGAATGGTCGTCCGCGACGAAGGCCGCAAAGTAGGAGTGCGCGGGGAAGCGAGTCCTCCTTCATTGTCCCGGCTCTGACGGATGAATCCCCTTCTGATGCTTTCCCGGCCGTTTCCGGTTCGAGAATGACAATTTTTGTTTGTCAAACTGGACCGAATCCGATAAGCCATGGGAAAGTGCTTTCCTTGGCTGTCGATGCTGCCGCGATTTTGCTGGCGCAGATCCGCACTGAGGCTTCCCGCTGAAATGATCGGACCGCCCCTTTCCGGTCCCGAGAGCCGGGTTTTCCGTCACCAGCGCTATAAGTGAATACGATAATCGATATTTCAAATAGGAATTTAACTATTGGAGCCGCCCATTTCGTCAAAGCAAAGCATGCGCTGGAAATACGTTCCCGTGGAGGAGGAACGTATCAAAACCCTGAGCCGGGAACTCGGGGTAAGCGCCACCCTCGCCGAAGTGATCGCCCGTCTTGGGATTCAGGACGTTGAGGGCGTGCGCGAATATCTGAAGCCCAGGCTGCAGGAACTCGGGGATCCCTTCCGGATTCCGAATTTAAAAGCCGCGGGCGAGCGAATTGTGGATGCCAGGGATCGGAGCGAGAAGGTGGTTGTTTTCGGGGATTACGATGTCGACGGGGTCACAAGCGTGGTTTTGCTCGTGTCCGCGTTCGGCCGGTTGGGCATGAAACCCGAATTCGTGGTGCCGCGCCGGATGGAAGAAGGATACGGGCTGAGCGCTCAGGCGGTGGAGCGGGTGTTGACGGATTTTCAACCGGATCTTCTGCTGGCCGTCGATTGCGGAACGAACTCGCGCAGCGAGGTCAAGGTGCTTTGTTCCCGAGGAGTCGATGTCATCATCGTGGACCACCATCGTGCGGTGGAGGGGATTCCCGATGATTGTATCGTCGTGAACCCGCACATTGAAGCGGATACCATCCGGCCGTGGACGAATCTCAGCGCCGTCGGTCTCGCGTTCAAGCTCGTGCACGGGATCCTCAAATGCCTGAGGGAGCGCAAGGATTCGGGCGGATGGGATATCGAACTCAAGGATTACCTCGACCTGGTCGCCATGGGGACGATCGCTGACCTTGTACCGTTGCGCGACGAGAACCGCATTCTCGCCCGCCACGGGCTCGCCGTGTTGAACGAGAACCGCAGACATGGAGTGCGGGCGCTGTCGCAGGTTGCCGGGATGAAGGATGGCGACCGGATCGGGCCGGTGGAGATTTCATTCCGGCTGGGGCCGCGTATCAACGCGTGCGGGCGCCTCGCCGACGCCGCCCTCCCCGTCAAGATGCTGCTGAGCGGGAATTTTGCGTCGTGTGTCAAGATCGCCCGACAACTCGACGATTACAACAGGGAGCGCCAGGAAATTGAGCGCGGAATTGTCGAGGAGGCCGACCGAATCGTCGAGGAGTTCGATGCTCCGCTGACCGGCATCGTCCTTTACAACGGCGGCTGGCATCCGGGAGTGGTTGGAATTGTGGCGAGCCGAATCTCCCGCAAGTACAACCGGCCGGCGATCGTCCTGGGCAAGGAAGGCGAGTTGGCGAAGGGGTCGGGCCGCGGTATCAAGGGGCTGAACCTGGTGCGGGTCCTCGAACAATGCGACGACATTCTCGACAATTGGGGCGGGCATCCGCTGGCGGTTGGAGTTTCTCTGCCTTGTAAAAACGTGCCTGAGTTTCAGAAGCGGTTCGCACGGACGGTCGAGGAGTTTTTCTCCGGAGCGATCCCCTCGCCCGAACTTACGGTGGCGGCATGGATCGAGCTGGAGGACGTCAACGACGCCTTTCTATGCGAACTGGACCTCCTGTGTCCCTTCGGTCAGGGGAATCCCGAACCGTTGTTCGGTGTCCGGAAGGTGGAGCTGCGGCGGCCGCCGCGCGTTTTCCAGGAGTGTCATTTCCGTTTCGAAATTGAGAATCGACAGGGCAGACGACTTTTCGGCGTGGCCTGGAAGAAGGCCCATGACATGCCGCCATTGAATAAACCGTTGGATTTTATCTTTCGCGTCTATCGAAATGACCACGGCGGAAGGCAGTATCCGCAGCTTGAGATGATGGACTGGCGCGCCTCGAAGTGAGGCGGGGTAATCCCGGGGCTGCGCGGGCGGAAACAACTCCGTTCTTCGTATCGACTTCAACGGGGGATTCCTGTAACGTCCCCTGCAACGACCAATGAGTTCACTGCCACACCTTATAGAGAACAACCGGAAATGGGCCGCGCGAATCGAACGGGAGGATCCCGGGTTTTTCCGCAAACTCGCCGCCCAGCAGAAACCCGAATACCTGTGGATCGGCTGCGCGGACAGTCGCGTTCCCGCCAACGAGATTGTCGGACTGCTTCCCGGAGAGCTCTTCGTTCATCGAAACGTGGGCAATCTTGTCGTTCACAGCGATATGAATTGCCTTTCGGTTCTCCAGTTCGCTATCGAAGTCCTGAAAGTTCGTCACGTAATCGTCTGCGGGCATTACGGTTGCGGAGGAGTCAAGGCGGCAGTGGACGGCACCCCGAACGGGATGATCGATAACTGGCTGCGCCACATGACTGACATCTACCGCCGCGAGCGCGAGAATCTGAAAAGCCTCGATTCTCCAGAATCGGTCGTCGATCGGCTTTGCGAGCTGAATGTGGTCGAGCAGGCCTACAACGTTACGCAGACTTCAGTCGTGCAGGACGCCTGGCGGCGGGCGCAAGAACTTAATGTGTACGGGTGGATTTACGACATTAGCGACGGTCTTCTCCAGGATCTTGGCGTACGCTTCAGCTCCCCCGCCGACACCTGAAAGTCGTTCTCGCTTCGCCGAAGCCGCTCTGGCGATGTCTTTTCCCGCGAAGTGGAAATAGCCTTCTTCGCAGGGAACGCGGTACTCGATGGATTCAATGCGCGTCTCAACGATCAGAAACTTGATTCCACAGGTCTGGCAGGGGAGAAAATAGGCCCGGCTCTTGTCCGGCATCCGGTTCCATGCCTCTTCGATGCGGTCCATGTCGTCCAGGACGTGCGCGGTTCCTCGCAGGTAGACCAGTTCGTCCATGTGGTCGTTCGTGAAGAGCCATTCCAGATTTGGATTTTCCAGAATGTTGACCGCTTAAAGTAATCGGGTGATCTCCGCGCGGTTTCCCCCTGTCCTTCACCCCGCTTCGCTCAATGAGATTTCCGCTTCGGTCGTTGAGCGATCGGTACACGGTTGCGGGACGCGACGGACGGGCCCGCATTGAAGCCCGTCCTCGCGGAGGCCGGTGCGTGAGCACCGGGGATTTGACTGAACCCGCTCGTCTATCCGTTTCGATTCACCGCCTCCGAGATCAGGCTTTCGACCACGGAGGGATCCGCGAGAGTGGAGGTGTCTCCAACCTTGTCGGCTTCGCCTTCGGCGATCTTGCGAAGGATTCGGCGCATGATCTTGCCGGAACGGGTCTTCGGGAGTCCCGGCGCCCATTGAATCACATCCGGGCTCGCGATCGGACCGATCTCGCTGCGGACTTGTTTCACGAGTTCCTTCTTCAGTTCGGGGGTCGCTTCCACTCCCGCTTTCAGCGTCACGTAGGCGTAGATTCCCTGCCCCTTGATGTCGTGGGGAAACCCGACGACGGCCGCTTCCGCGACGGAAGGATGGGTCAGAAGCGCGCTCTCAACCTCGGCGGTACCGAGGCGGTGCCCGGAGATGTTGATGACGTCATCGACGCGCCCGAGCAGCCAGTAGTCCCCGTCGGCGTCCCGGCGACATCCATCGCCGGTGAAATACAGGCCCTTGTAGGTGCTGAAGTACGTCTGAACAAAGCGTTCGTGATCGCCCCACGTCGTCCGCATGATTCCGGGCCAGGCTTTCTTGATGCACAGCTTGCCGGATGATTCGCGCGGAACCTCTTTGCCGTTGTCGTCGAGAATGACCGGTTCGACTCCGAAGAACGGGCGTGACGCGCTGCCCGGTTTAAGCGCGTGGGCGCCGGGGAGAGGCGTAATCAGAATGCCGCCGGATTCGGTTTGCCACCATGTATCGACGACGGGAATACGCCCGCGGCCTACGTTGTCGCGGTACCACAGCCAGACCTCCGGATTGATCGGCTCGCCGACCGTTCCGAGGACCTTCAGACTTGAAAGGTCGCGCTTTTTGACCGGTTCCTCTCCCTCCCGCATCAGCGAGCGAATGGCGGTCGGCGCAGTGTAGAACTGGGTGACTTTGTGCTTGTCCACCACGTCCCAGAAGCGGCCTGCGTCGGGATAGGTCGGCACTCCTTCGAACATGACCGAGATCGCTCCGTTGGCAAGGGGACCGTAAACGATGTAGCTGTGGCCGGTGATCCAGCCGATGTCGGCGGTGCACCACCAGATGTCGCCTTCGTGGTAGTCGAATATGTATTTGAAGGTGCTGGCGGTGTACACCATATACCCGCCGGTGGTGTGCACGACTCCCTTCGGCTTGCCCGTCGATCCCGAGGTGTAAAGAATAAACAAAGGATCCTCGGCGTCCATCCATTCCGGCTCGCATTCCGCCGGCGCGTCTTTGATCAGATCGTCGTACCAGTGGTCCCGCCCCTCGGTCATCGGCACTTCGTGGCCGGTCCGTTTGACGACGATGACATTCTCGATGCTCGGGCATTGTGCGACCGCCTTGTCGGCACCGGCCTTCATCGGAATATCCGTCTTCGCGCCGCGCAGGGCGGTGTCCTGGGTAATCAGGACCTTGCACTCGGAGTCCTGGATGCGGTCGCGCAACGCGTCGGGACTGAAAGCGCCGAAAACCACCGAATGGATCGCCCCGATGCGGGCGCAGGCCAGGCAGGCGACAGCCGCTTCGGGAATCATCTGAAGATAGATGCTGACCCGGTCGCCTTTAGTGATGCCGATCGACTTCAACGCATTGGCGAGTTTGCAAACCTTTTCATGAAGTTCGCGATAGGTAAGCTTCGAGTCTTCGCCGGGAGTATTCCCCTCCCAGATGATAGCAGTCTGGTCCCCTCGCGTTTCGAGGTGGCGGTCCAGGCAATTCACCGAAACGTTCGTTTTTCCGTCGATGAACCACTTGATCGATACCGGCGCATCAAATGTGGATTCGCGGACTTTCGACCATTTCCGTTTCCACTCAAACGTCTCGGCGATGTCCCCCCAGAATCCTTCGGGATCATCGATCGATCGGCGGTACATTCGGTCGTATTCCTCGAACGACTTGACGTGCGCCTTCGCCGCGAAAGCAGGATCGGGCGGAATCCGCTTGCGGTCGTTGGCGGCGGATGCCGGTTCTGTGGATTGTGTTTTCTCTGTCTCGGCCATTGGGCGTCTCCTTGTAACGTACTGTGGTTGTGAGTGTTGACGAAAAAATCGATCGTTGGATGTTGTTCCTCCTGTGAAACCTGCGGGTTCCGTGATACGACGTCGATGACGTTGAATGTTGCCTGGGCTCGCCGGATCGCGGCCCCGGTTTTGCCAACATTCGGACGATAGCCGTTTCAGTTTGCCCGAGCAAGAAGATAACAGATCGTCCCCAATCGGCTCGGCGCGGTTTGTCCGACATTGTGCGGATTCTTACCATGACGGCGGAAAGTCTATTCGCTTATCGTCACGATGAATACCGTGACCCTGCGCTCCATTGCGTTCGACGGCGCCGGACGACGCGCATTCCCGCCGGATGCTCCTTAACCCAAGTTCGACACCTCTTGCGAGAATCAACGACTTGCGGATTTCGGTGAAGAAGAAAACCCGGTCAAAATCGCTCTGAATCGGGTGCCAACCCGCATATTGTCGTTGCGCAAGGG
>SLTG01000127.1 GCA_007130045.1 Opitutales bacterium | reverse complement strand
CTCTACACGGTCAGCGGAACGGTGCTGAGTTACCTGCTGTGGTTTTTCAGCGGTTCGTTTCTGGTGTTCATTCTGGCCCGTCTGCTCGGGGGCGCGATGGGTGGAAACCTTTCGGTCGCTTCGGCGGCGATCGCCGATGTGACCCCGCCCGAACACCGGGCACGGGGGATGGCGCTGGTGGGAATCGCGTTCGGTCTTGGTTTCATCATGGGACCGGCTATCGGCGGTCTCAGTGCCAACATCGATATCCTGGCACTGGCCCCCGCGCTCGCTTCGTGGGGAGTGAATCCTTTCTCCGGACCCGCCCTGGTGGCCCTGGTGCTGTCCGCGATCAACTTGGGATGGGTGTATTTTCGTTTTTATGAGACCCTCCCGCCGGACCGCCGGGCCGAATATTTCGCCGATCGGTCTCCGCGGAAGCTGTTCAGCGCGCGGTTTAAGTCGAATGTCAGAAAGACCAACTGGGTCTTTTTCGTTTATGTTCTGGCGTTCAGCGGGATGGAATTCACGTTAACCTTCCTGGCAAGCCAGCGGTTCGATTACGGGCACATGGAATTGGCCTATATTTTCATTTATGTGGGACTGTTGATCGTGCTCACGCAGGGGTTTGTGGTGCGCAAGGCGGTGCCCGCGATCGGTGAGAAGGCGGTTGCGCTGTGGGGACTGTTTCTTGTTATGGTGGGCCTCTTCATTGTGGGAATCGCGCAGACGCCCGGCTGGCTTTACGGCGGACTCGGTTTCATGGCTGTCGGGTCGGGGTTGGTCAATCCGGCTTTGTCGGCGCTCGTCTCGCTATATTCGCCGGCCGAGAAGCAGGGGGAGGCGATGGGCGTGTTCCGCTCACTCGGCTCGCTTGGACGCGCGATCGGTCCGTTCCTCGCAAGCTTCGTGTTCTGGTGGTACGGGTCCGCCGTTTCCTATGCGCTCGGCGCCGCGATTCTTATTATTCCACTCGGGATCGCTCTGCTTCTGCCGCGTCCGCGTTTTGACGACCCGGAGACACCATAATAAGACAGTCATTCTCAACCTCACTCCGGCCTGGGAATCGTTTGTATCGTGACGACTTCGTTTTGCAGGAATTCAACCCGCAATCGGTCGTAGGCCTGCCGGACGAAGGGAGATCCCCAAATGAAGTCGTTCGTGGTCTTGAAGCGGTCTTCTTCACCTGATTCGGTCTGGATACGACCCTTGTAAACCCAGGTAAACGATTCGCCCGCGTCCCCATCCGGTTGCTCGACTCTCGCAGGATTCCCGAGCGCCATGTAGACCATGCGGCTGGTGAATCCCTTCTCGATGCGGCCCGTTCGGATCATTTGTTGCGTGTCCTCCTCAAGAGCCCTGAAATCGCGCGGGTACACGCGGATCCGGTGATCCTGTGTCGTTCCGCAGCCCGCCAGAAGCCCGGCTAGAAGGCCGGAGAGAACGATCAACCGAATGGGGGGAATCGAAATCATCTTGGGCTGAATTGACTGAATCGGCGGACCTTGGCAAAGGAAAAGATTCCGTTTTGCCCCGCGCTGTTTCCGAAGCGCGGACAAAAACCCCGTTCGGGCTTTCCGGAGCGGAGCCGGGGCGCTATGATGTCGGGATTCTTATGCGTGTGGATTATCTGATTATCGGCCAGGGACTCGCCGGGACTGTCCTTGCGTTGGAATTGATCAGGGCGGGAAAACGGGTGCTTGTGGTGGACAACGGCCACAGGTCGGCGGCTTCAACCGCCGCCGCGGGAATCATCAACCCGGTGACCGGCAAGCGGTTGGCGCGAAGCTGGAAGATCGACGTTCTCCTCCCTTCGGCGATGGAATATTACAGCCAATGGGAGCGCGAGTACGGGGCGACCGTATTTCATCCGCGCACGGTTCGCAGGTTTCTGAACGAAGATCAGCGGCGGCGGTACTGGCCGCGGCGGCGCGCTTCGGGAGAACTGAACGACTTTCTCGTACAGCCGCCCGCCCGGGATTCGGGGTCGTTTCCCGGCCTGTGTGCCGAAGGCGAGCCCGTTGAATTCGGGCCGGCGGGATTCGTGGACACCCGGGTGTTCCTGGAGGTCAGCCGAAATGTCCTTGCCGGTCAGGATGCAGTGTGCAATGAGGATTTTCACTGCGACGCGTTGCGAATCGGGAAATCCGGAGTGACCTGGGGACGGGTTCGCGCCGGCAGGGTGATTTTCTGCGAGGGATACAGGGCGGCGGGGAATCCGTTCTTCGACTGGCTGCCGTTCACGCCGGCAAAAGGCGAGATCCTTGGCCTCAGGCTGCCGGGAATTCCCCGGGACCGGATCCTCAACAACGGGAAATGGTTGCTGCCCGCAGGCGGGGACGAGGTCCGGGTCGGGGCGACTTACGAATGGGCACGGCTCGATGAGCGGCCGACGGAATCCGGTCGCCGCAAACTCCTCGAAGCGTTCAGGTCGCTGGTCGATCTTCCGGCGGAAGTGCTCGACCATCGTGCCGGAGTGCGCTCTATATTGAAGGATACGAAACCGGTTGCCGGTCTGCATCCGGGGTACGATTCGATCGGTGTTTTTAACGGGCTCGGGTCGAAGGGTGTGATGATCGCGCCTTATTACGCGAGGCAATTTGTGACCTGCCTCGAACAGGGGCGATCCCTCGACGACGAGGTTGACGTGCGGCGAAATTTCTGAGCCGCCGCGCTTCCCTCCTCTTCTTAGAGAGGCAAAGCCTCAGACCGAAAGATGGAGGAATGGCCGGCGAAAGGGTACAACGGTTTGTCGGTGGGACAGTGCGGCAGTGCGTCGGTGGGCGGTTTGATTGGTATAAAGGATTTCTGAAACTTGACTCATTTGCATCAACTTTCGCGGTTTCAGGACTCTCGAGGGGACTTTTTAATATTCCCCTCTTGAGAGGAAGGGACCCCGCGCCTGCGGGGTGGGGTGTGTCGCTGAAGGGCTTGAATACACAAATCCGCACTCGAAATACCTTTTCGAGTAAGCTCGGGCTATTGCTGTCTCCGCTGGCGGACGGCTTCAAACAACGTGATGATGGTGGCCATGGCGACGTTGAGCGAGTCGGCCTGACCGGCCATCGGAATCCTGACTTTCTGATCCGCCTGTTCCAGCCAGGTCTCGCTAAGACCGTACTGCTCGCTTCCCATCAGGATTGCCAGCGGGCCGGACAGGTCGGCTTCCGTGTAGAGCAGGGTTGCGGCGGGGGTCGTTGCGACGGTTCGAATTGCGTGCCTGTTCAGGAATTCAAGAATCGTCTTCGTGTCGGCCGCAATCACCGGCACTGAAAAGAGGACCCCGGTCGAGGCGCGCACGACGTTGGGATTGAAGAGGTCGGTCACCGGATCGCAGAGAAGGACCGCGTCGGCGCCGGCGGCGTCGGCGCCGCGCAGGAGTGTGCCCAGGTTGCCGGGTTTTTCGATCGATTCGGCGACCAGGAGAAAGGGGTCCTCGGGAAGGCGGAGATCATCCAGGCTGCGCGTCCATTGCGGCGCCACTCCCAGCAGTCCGTCCGGGCGGTCCCGGTACGCGCACTTCAAAAAGGCGTCGCGGGAGAGGCGGAAAAGCCGGGAGCCGCTTTCCTCGGCGCGGCGAAGAAGCGCGTCTTCGTTTTCTCCCAGGAACCATTCGGGCGAGAAGAAGACCTCGGCCACAGCGATCTTCTTCTCCAGCGCACGCGACAGCTCCCGGTAGCCTTCGATCAGGAACAGGCCCTGATTGTCGCGATGGCGACGGTCGCGAAGCTTGACCAGATTCTTGACGCGCGCATTCCGCAGGCTGGTGATCGTTTCGATCGGCATAATGGCAAGGTTTCACGAAAACCACAAACGCGCCTGAAAAGGAAGGGAAAAGAATGGCGCGGTCGATTCCGGCGTTTTCCAGCCTTTTTCCCGGCGGTCAATATGTTATCGTGGTTTTCCATGCGCCGGAAGAAGTTTAACGACCATCCGTTTCCGTACCATCATGAGATGGAACTGGAGATCACCTCCCTCACGAACATGGGACAGGGGGTGGGGCGCTCGGACGGATGGGTGGTGATGGTGGCGTTCGCGCTTCCGGGCGAAAGGATTCGGGCGAGGGTCTTTCGCAATCACAGCAACTATTCCGAGGCCGACCTGATCGAGATCCTGCGCCCGTCGCCGCACAGGTTCGAGCCGGTCTGTCCGTTGTTCGGGACCTGTGGAGGATGCCAGTATCAGAATCTCGATTACCGTGAACAACTGGAGTGGAAACGGCGCCAGGTGGCGGAGCTTCTCGAACGCATGGTCGGGATCGCCGCGACGGTGGAGCCGGTGATCCCTTCGCCCCGCATCTACGGTTACCGGTCCAAGCTCACGCCGCATTTTCGCAAGCCGGCACGGGGCGAGAAGCCGTCAATCGGGTTTCTCGCATGCGGCGCGCGACGGCGGATCGTCGATGTGGAGACGTGTCCGATCGCGATGGACGGCATAAACCGCGCGTTGCCCGAGGTCCGGGGCCGCGTGCTCGCGAACATCGATCGGTACAGAAAGGGGGCCACGCTCCTGCTGCGGGAGGGGGCGGACGGCGTGGCGACCGATCCGAACGCGACGATTACCGAGACCGTGGGCGCCTTGAACTTCCGGTTTCAGGCCGGCGAGTTTTTCCAGAACAACCCGTTCATCCTGGAGCGGCTGATCGACCACGTTCGCATCGAAGCCGGAGGAGCCGGGATTCGTTTCCTGATCGACGCTTATTGCGGGTCCGGACTGTTTTGCCTTGGCCTTTCGTCAAAGTTCGAGCGACTGGCCGGAATTGAGATCAGCGACAACGCCATCAATGCGGCGGCCGAAAACGCCCGTCGCAACGGGATCGAAAATTGTCGCTTCCTGGTTGGCGACGCGGCTTCCATATTCGCCGGGGTCGAATTTCCTCCCGGTAAGACATGCGTCGTGATCGATCCGCCGCGCAAGGGATCCGATGAACGTTTTCTGCAACAGCTATTTGAATACGGCCCCGCTCGCGTCGTGTACGTTTCCTGCAATCCCGCTACCCAGATACGGGATTTGAAGCGCTTTGAGGAAAACGCCTACGCGATCAGGAGGGTCCAACCCTTCGACCTGTTTCCGCAAACCAAACACCTCGAATGCGCGGTCACGCTTGAAAAACGCTAGCCCGACTTTTTCAACCGGGGTCTATATTAACGTAGGTCATCGATAAACGATTGAAGGTCTCCACTGCAAAGTTACACTTTTCAATTCGATTTTCGGAACAAGCTACGGATTTCAAGGCTTTCGTCCGAAAAGTGTGACGGTTTTGTTCGAGAGCGATGGCGATTGATTTTTCCAGCGAAGTTGTCAAGCTTATCAAAACTAATCATGGTTTCCTTGAACACAGATTACACGGTGGCTGGAAGCGCTTGTGCCGAGAACGTGCGGCATGCGGTCGGAAACATGACCAAAACTCCGCGCCCTTTTTCGCTCACCGACAGCTCGACCCGATACTACTGCTCGGACCAGTGGCAGGTGCTGGAAAAGCGGCTGGACCAGGCCGAAAGGACCGACCACCGCAACACCGGCGGCTGGAGTTCGATCGGCAGGGAGGCCGGCGGCGTAGGCGGCCTGCTCCTTGTCGGCGATCACGACGCGGCCGAAGCTCATTTCGTTGGCAACGACTCGGTCAACAAATGGGATTATCTCGGGCTTGCTGATACGATCGACTGCGATAGCTTCATTGGCTCTCCAGAGTTTAAGGCTTTGCCGCCTCATATTAAGGCGGCGATTCTTTTAGCATGTATGCCGCCGCGCGTTATTTGCCCAGATGGTTGTGGACCTGCGGGCCCAACGCATCCTGATCGTCCCGAACCAAACATAGAAATAGAGATCGTTGAACCAGAAGAATGCTGCGACGATAAACCCAATTGTTGGCTTAAGTCTGGAAGAGAGATTCTACCGGGTGCTGTGGAAGATCAAGTTTCCAGAAAGCTGATTCAGGCAGGGGATTGTGCGTGCACTGTTATCCGTACGGCGTCCGGAATCGGAAATATTTTAATTGCGCAGAAATATCTCGAATGTGTGCGGGATTGTAAACAGTGGTCTATAAGAGAGCTTTTGAATTACAGATGTTTTGATTAGGCACATTTTCATGCAGCCGGATGAATTGGGGAATCAACGCTTTTGTTATTGTAATTACGTTCTGGAGTGTGGATCGAATGCTCTGTACCGGGTGGGTTGGCGCGGAGGGCGGAACCATTGGCAAGGAGGGATCCCAGCCCGGTGCGAAGGAGCGTTTGTTTCTCCAGAATCTCCGGAGCGTGCACGACGAGGGCGCGGAGCTGGACGGCGAGCGCCTGCGGATCATCAAGGCGGAGCGGCAGGCAGTCCTCCGGGCTGGCTGCGGTGGCGAGCGGCACGAGGGTGGCGGGGCGGAATGGGGCGAGCGGGCGAAGTCGCCGGGAGTGAGTTGGTGCTTGCGGGAGAGTTCGTGCGTGGTCGATTCCGGGAGCAGACCGAGGTTTTTGGAGTCGATGAGGTGTTGGTGGCGGGCGGTGCGGAATTTCTCCAACAAATCCGGCCGCTCGGCGGCGAGATTGCGGAATAGAAGAATTGAAACAGAAGAATTTCATGAGAAAAATCATGGGCTGACCTATCTTTCATTCTTCTGCCCACGTTCTGCCGTCTTTTTCAGTGGTTATTACAGCCCGGGATAACGGGACTCGCGGATCTTCTTGAGCAGGTTCTGCATTGCCTTCACTTTCTCCGGGTGCTGGGCCGCGAGGTTGATGCGCTGACCGATGTCTTCCTTGAGGTTGTAGAGTTCGATGGGCTGATTGTCGTTTGCCGGGTAGTTGTGCTTTTTGTACCATTCGGGCGGGGCTTTTCATAGGTTTTGAGGATCGGCATTTTTGACGGCGAGCCTTGCCCGCGGTTATGGTTCGAACACGATCTTCTCGCCCTTTTCAGTCGCATGGGTATATTCTGTCCCTGCATAGCGGATGGCAAGTGGGCCGCCGAGGCGCGACAGGATGCCGGCCTTGATGAGTTTTCCGTCCTTCCACTCCATTTCAACCTCAAAGCCGCCACGGGCGATCAGCCCGCGCGCCGACCCCTTCTGCAACGCCGCCGGCAAAGCCGGCAACAAGTCCAGGGCATCGTCGTGGCTTTGCAGCAACATCTCGACCACGGCCGCGGTGAGGCCGAAATTCTGATCCAACTGGGTTCGGTGGTCGCCGAAAAAGTTCGGCGAAGGCCGGGCGGCCAGCATGTCGAGCAACTTGAGGGCGGTGTCGCCGTCGGCCAGGCGCGAATATAGGCAGGAGCGCCAGGCCATCCCCCAGCCCGCACCCCGGAGACCGCGCTTTACGAGGGATTTTTTCGCCGCTTCGAACAAATCCGGCGTCTTGCGCGGGGATATCTGCAAGCCGGGGTGCAGCCCGACCAAATGGGAAAGATGGCGATGGGTGGGATCGGCTTCCCTCAGCCCCTCGATGCCCCATTCGAGAATGGAACCGTCCTCGCCAATGCGCGGAAATTCCAATTCGGCCAAGGTTTCCTTAACGGATTCCGTGAAATCATCATCGACCCCGAGAATGGACGCAGCCTCGAGGTAGTCGCTCATGATCTGCCAGATGATACTCTGGTCGTAGGCGGTTACCGGCCCGATTTCCGAGTGTTGTTCTTCACTGTTTTCATCCGTGTAATAGAAACCGATTTCGTGGGAGGCGGATGCCTTTGGCACCCACTTGCCGGTCTGATGATCGCGGATTACCCAACTGCGGACGAACTCGCAGCTTTCCTTGAGGATCGGCCAGCCGGTTTCACGGAGGAATGCGGTGTCGCCGGTGAAGCGGTGGTATTCCATGATGTCCATGGCCTGCCAGTGGGCGGAGATGACCGACCCGCCCCACCTGGCCCGCCAGGCCTTATTGATGGTCCTGCCCCAGGGATTCAGGGCATGCGGGGTGGCGAAACCTTCGGCTCCGTAGCTTTTCGCCATCTCCCGGCCTTCGGCGCGCAGCATGTCGAGCAGCCAGAAGATCGGTTCGTGGCACTCGGCGAGATCCGTCGTCACGGCCGGCCAGTAGTTCATCTGCATGTTGATGTTGAGGTGGTAGTCGCTCTGCCACGGGTTCTGCAACTGGTCCGCCCAGATCCCTTGCAGGTTGGCGGGCAGCGATCCCGGACGCGACGAGGACACCAGCAGGTAGCGTCCGAACTGGAAATACAGCTCCATCATGTCCGGATCGGATGCGGTGCCCTCGAAGCGGGCGAGGCGCTCGTCGTTGGGCAGCGCGCGCAGTTCCGGAGCGCTTTGGCCGAGATCGATGTCGCAGCGCCACATCAGTGAGGCGACGTCGTCCATCGAGTCCTGCTTGATTTTTTCCCAAGGTTTCGCCTGTGCCTTGACGAGTGTGTCGGCGGCCTTCTTCTGCCATCCGTCGGCCAGCGGGACCTGCGGTTGGGCTTTGTTGAAATCCGTCGAGCAGGTGAGCAGCAGCGTCACTGCGTTGGCGGAGCGGACCTGCAACACACCGTCGCCGCCGGTGACCTTGCCGCCTTCGGGCAGCGCCTTGAGCACGGTGGAGAATTTCGTGCCCAAATAGCGGTCCCTGTCTCTGTCATACTGCGCCTGCCCTTCGAAAAGGAGTGCGTCGGCACCCTGCGCGACCGAACGGATGGTTTCGATCGGGTGCGTGAGGTTCACGTCGAAGTTGAGTCCGTTTTCCGCAGTCGTGGAAATCCGGATGGCGATACAGTCATCCACCGCCGAGCTGATCGTTTCCTGAGTGATCACCGATCCATCGGAGAGAGGCTGGGTGATCGTCACCAGGCCGGTGGCCATGTCGAGGCTGCGGCGATAGCCTTGGGCTACCGGCTTCGCATCCCCGATGTGCTCGATCCAGAGGTCGCCCATAGTCTGGTAGGAACCGATCTCCGGGGCGTCGCCCATGATAATCTCGGATTCATACAAATCATGCGCCTCCTTGTATTTCCCGGCATTCACCAGCTTTTGCACCTCGGCGATCCGGTCCTTGGTTGTGGCCGGGTGGCGCAGCATCGGCTCCTTGGCCCAGATGCTGTCATCATTGAGCTGGATACGTTCCCTGGGATAGGTGCCCGCGACCATCGCTCCGAGTCGTCCATTACCCACCGGCAACCCGAGCTTCCACTCGGCGGCGGGTCGGGTGAACCAGATCTCGCGCTTTTCCCTCCATGTACGCCCGGGGGCATTATTCCCCCGGCCGCGAAGCCCGTGGGCACCGACGCGCAAACGGGCGTCTGCGCCCAGTGCCGGCGAAGTCGGAGTCAACAAGGCGAGCGCTCCCAGCGCCGCCGTGCTCTTGAAAAAATGACGGCGCGTAAAGCCGTCCGTCCGATTCGTGGTTTCCACGTGTATTCCGCTCATTTTTATTTTGATATGAAATCTCTATTAAGGGGGTGGTGGCACACGCCCGCCGCGATCGGTATGAGGATGTGCTCGTATGGGAAAAAACTCAAATCGGGCTGGCTGATGTCAAATTTGATTTCAAACGCGATCAAGGCGTAAGTCAAACATCCCGACTGACCGGGAAACCAGCCCGAAACGGATATGGGGTCAAGAAGGAGAAGGCTGAGCAGTTAGCCCTCAAATAAGCGTAGAACTCTCAGGATCTGAGGGAGGAAATCTTGAAATGTGCCCTTTTCATGCGGGTTATAAGTGAGGTGGCCTGGATTTGATAGACAGCGGATTCTCTAATAGTTGGTCTTATGGTTTGGTTGTTGGATAAGCGGGAATGAGGCAAAGGGAGATTGCCTGGCCGCCGGGGCGGCTGTGAGCGTCCAGGCAAGGCGCTATGAAGAGTGGCTCGAAGCGGACCCAATGCTGCGTAAGCTGACCGGAAAGTTTGAACGTTCCCTGATGAAAATGAAAGCAGAACGGAAACCACCCTGATAAGGAATCTGTTAATTTTTAATTCAAGGGCTTCTCTGACCCAGAGGAGTTCAACCAAGGGGTGCGGGTGGTTTATCATGTGATGTGGGGGTGATGCCGGGGTGTTGGGATGGGGACTCTGCCGGGGATTGCTACCAAAGATTCATGGCAAGGGTAAGGAGGGCGAGGAGGGCGCCGTGGAGGAGAAGGAAGGGAAAAATCATTTTAAGGATGGTTCCTTCCTTGTTGGTCAGACCCAGCACCGCGCATACGGCGACAATGTTGTGTATGCAAATCATGTTTCCCATGGACCCCCCGGCGCATTGGAGGGCCAGAAGCAGCGTGGGTGAGATTCCGGTTTCCTGGGCGATGGAATGCTGAATCGGACCGAAGGTTAGATTGGAAATGGTGGTGGAACCGGAGAAAAAGCTCCCCAAAGCACCGAGAAAGGGTGCGAAATAGACCCAGCCATCTCCTGCCGCCCGGGCAAAGAATTGACCGATGACCATGGTGGGGGATTGCTCCCCGCCCATGCTCAGCAAGTTGACGAAAACCAGGGCTCCGAAAAGGGCGAGCAGGGGCTTGGCGATTTTCTGTCCGGTCCCGGCAATGACCTGCCGGGCTTCGGGCCACCCCTTGCCAAAGAGCAGTAGAGCGAGCGTGGCGGTCAGGAAAAATGGCAGCAGGGAGGGAACGTAGAGGGCGGCGTGACTCCACCGGAGGTCCTCTCCCAGGATATCCGTCCATCGCAGCACCAGGGAGGAGCTTATCGCCAGATCTCCCGCCCATCCGAGATGAATCGTGAAACCACCTTCCGGAGAGGTCAGCCAGCGGCGCAAACCGAGGCCGGGAATGCGGGTAACCAAAAGGAGCAGAACGGTGGCGCCGACCGGGAGGAGGGCACGGACTAAGCTGGTGTTGGAGCCTTCCCCCGCGGTCTTCTTTGCGGCCTTCGGCCCGGTTTTCTCCAGCCCGATGCCCCACCGCGCGGCCAGGATGCTGAGAGTGAGTCCGATGCTGCCCCCAATCACGGTGGGGAATTCATAATTCACCCATGCCAGCAACATCATGGGGAAGGTACAAGCGGCGACGGAGAGGAGGGCGAAGCCCAGATTGCGCCGCCATACCGACCAATCCACCACCAACAGCAGTGCTGCTATAGGAAGGAACAGGGCGACAATACCCTGCCAGAGGGCGGTTTGCAGACCGACCATGAGCAGCTCTTCTTCCCCCAGACCAATCTCCTCAAAGCCAAACCAAAGAGGGGTTCCCACCGCGCCAAAAGGGGTTGGCGTGGCGTTGAAAACCAGGCAGAGGACGGCAACCCGCAGGGCGGGGAAGCCGAGACCCACCAGAATCGGAGCGGCCAGGGCGGCGGGGGTTCCAAATCCACTGGCTCCTTCCAGCAGAAACATGAAGGACCAGCCGACAATCATCAGTTGGGCGACGGGATGGGGGGAAACGCCATGTAGCCAATCCTTGATGCGAGCCATCGCCCCGGAATGTTCCAGGGCGACAAAAAACAGGATGGCTCCAATGACGATGGAGATCGGGGTCAGGGCATTCAGCAACCCGGTAAAGATGGTTGCCCCGAGGAGGGGCAGAGGGGCCGCAAAGGCAAAAATCTGCATCAAGGACGCGATGACACAGGCGGAGACGAAGGCCACTGGCGAGGGCCAGGGCCGGGGCATGGTCATGACAATGATCAAAAAAATGATCGGCAATGAAGCCAGCAGAAAAGTCGACATACTTTTTCACAATGAATGGTTTCCACGGGAGGACCAACGCAATTGGAAGGATTTATTTTGAATTCTGCTTTGTTGATGGAACGGATTTGGGGTCAGAGAAGGCTGAATAGTTGGATATTGTCCGGCTGAAAGAACCGTAGAAGAAGGGATGTGTGCCGAGAAGTCCGAGAGTTGAATTTGAGGGAGCGCGCTATCATGTGATCAACCGCGGGAATTACAGGCGAGAGCTGTTCCGGGTGCATCGTACTGGTAAGAAGTTTGTGGATGCGCTCTACGAGACGTGCGCACGGTATGGGTGGGTGCTGCACGCCTATGTGTAGGGGGCGGAGAGGGAGGGATTCGAACCCCCGGTACCTTGCGGTACAGCGGTTTTCAAGACCG
>SLTG01000097.1 GCA_007130045.1 Opitutales bacterium | reverse complement strand
TTATTTCAGTGCCGGGGCGGTGATCGGGACGAAGCTGTACGTGGAAGGGGTGATTAAAGGCAACGCGGATTATTTCGGAAGCGGCAGGAAAAGCGGAGCCAGCCGAATGCGGGCGGGGGCGTTGAAGGATCTTTACAGCGCGCGCAACCTGCAGCGAAACGTCATTGGTTAACCGAAAGGACAAATGAAACAAATCCAACCCAACACTCGTGATCGAAAGCGAAATTCGACTTTTGTTGATGCATTCAGATTGAGAGTGACCGGTTGGATGTTCATCGGGGGAGCGAGGGCGCTACGAAACGCGACTCAAGGTACGGCAATCTCTACGACTGTCCCTCGTATTTCAGATGTCTTAGTTGTCCCCAAAGTAAGAGCGGCGCAACGACATATATTTCGTACTCGTCAAGAATGCGCGACCGTGCCAAGAAGGTTCGCCGTAAAGTCATGGCTAAAGATCAAACGGAAATCACACATGCGTACTGGCTCGGTCCCGGCCTGGGGTGCGCCTTTCTTCACCAGGATTGGACGAAGAAGGTGCTGCCGCCGATCGTTCCCGCTTCAGACGATCTCCGCATCCGGGATCTTCGCCCGGCGCCCCAGAATTTTATCGGACGGTTCTGCGGCTACTACCAGCGCGACGACGGCGCGGTCGTTTTCTGCCAGGAGGCCGAACGCCATCCTCAGATCGATTTCGAACGCACTCCCATACGCGTTGCAGGATCTTTCAACGACTGGGGACGGGACGGGTCCGAGAAACAATGGCTCCTTGAGCCGAGGGAAACAGACGAAGGCCGGATTCTCTGGGAACGGGCGGTACCCCCTGAACGCCTGGGGGAAGACAACGCGCAGTTCCGCTTTGTTTCCTCGGACTGGCATTGGCTTCGACCGCTTGCGTGCGCGCCGAACCTGGTCAATGACGAAGCCGGGATCACCAACTATCATTTCGATCCCAATCGAAGCCAGGACCATGCCTTCTTTTTCGGCGTCGAACACGGACGGGGATTGGACGGGAAGCATTTTCTGACTTGCGAACAACCGGGCGGACACCCGAAAGTACTGATCATCCCCGGACTCTCATTTTACGACCTCGCCACCGATCTTCCCCTGGGCGCGCGGATTGAAAGTAAAGAAACGGTTTTCCGTGTCTTTGCTCCACGCGCGCGCAAGGTCTGGGTTGAACTGGTCGATGCTGCGGATTCCAAGACGGGAAAACGTCACGCGATGCGCCTGGCCGACGACCAACTCACATGGGAAAAGCGACTTCCGGGAAAACTTCACGGCGCCTACTACTACCTGGCGGTCGAAGGAGAGAACGACGGCCTGACCACCGGCTTCGATGAGAAACGTCGCCTTCTCGATCCGTGGGCATTGGTCGCCGCGGGTCCGTACGGCCCTGGAATCGTCATCGACACCGACCGCCTTCCGCACCGCGAAGAGCTTCCGGTGTTTCAACCTCCGACCTACCAAGACCTGGTCATTCTCGAAGCCCATGTGCGCGACCTGACCACCCATGCGCCGATCGCGCTTCCCGACGACGAGCGTGATGGCTTCCGCGGTTTAAAGAAATGGATTGAAGCCGAGAACAGCTACGTTCGTCATCTCGGAATCAACGCCCTGGAACTCCAGCCGATCCACCAGTTCGACAGCGCCACGCGGGAGGAATACCACTGGGGCTACATGACGACGAACTTCTTTTCACCGTGCTGTCACTATGCGAAACACCCCGAGAAGGGTTCACAGGTTGAAGAACTTCGGGACCTCGTTTCGACCTGCCACCGCGAGGGGCTGGCAGTCATCATCGACGTCGTTTACAACCACGTCGGCGAACCGCCGTTTCCACTTTTCATCGACAAGCAATATTACTTCCACGTCGAAGACGACGGTTCGCTTACGAACTGGAGCGGCACCGGGAATACGGTTCGGGCGGAGTCGGCCATGGCGCGCCGGCTGATGATCGAGAGCCTGGTACACCTTGTGGAAACGTATAATGTCGATGGATTCCGCTTCGACCTTGCCGAACTCCTCACCCTGGAAACACTCACGGAAATCCAGAACGCCCTCAAGGAGATCAAGCCGTCGATCATTCTTATCGCCGAACCGTGGAGCTTCCGGGGGAACATCGCCTGGGAACTGCGCAACACGTCATTCTCTTTCTGGAACGACCAGTTCCGGGAATTCATCCCGGCCTATCTCCGGGGCGAAGGCGATGCCGGCGGCCTGGCGTACTACATGAAGGGTTGCCTCGATCACCTGTCCGCCTGGCCCTCCCAGAGCATCAATTACGTCGAATCGCACGACGACCGGTGCTGGCTGGACAAGATCACCGAGAATCCGGAATACAACGGAGTGGACCCGACCCCCGACGACATTCACCGCACCCACATTATGGCGGCGATCCTCATGTGTTCGATCGGCATTCCGATGCTGTCGGCGGGGCAGGATTTCCTGCGTTCAAAGGGAGGCCGGAACAACACCTATCTTGAAGGAGAAATCAACGCGCTCGACTACAGCAGACTGGAGCGTTTCGGCATGTCTCACTTTTATTTCAAACAATGGATCGCTTTCCGGAATTCCAAATGGGGGGAACTGCTGCGCCTTTCAGACCGGCCGGGCGACGACTACGTGCGCCTGTTTTCGGTCGACGACGTTTCGGCCGCCGCTGTCGTCTTCAACGCGGACCACAGCCGGGGCACCCGTCGGATTCTTTTTGCCGTCAACCCTCACCCCGACCCGGTCAGCCTTCCGATGAACGACTTCGACGCGGCGCAATGGCTGGAAATTGCGGACCGGCACAACTTCAATTTCCACGGCGTCTTCAACGGACGCCTGAACGAGCAGGAAGGCCGACTCGATCTCGGCCCGCTCGATTGCGGCCTCTGGATCAGAGAATGACCCGCAAGCGCCCACCCGGTGATAAAAACAGTATGGAATCCTGACAGAGCGGCCGGGCCTTGGTTGTCGGACAACCTAAGGTTCGCTCTTTCATTTTTTCGGATGAACGGCAGCCTGTCCGGTGAGGTAACGTGACAGCGTTCTCACAAACAACTCAATCTTCCTTCAGCTCAACGTTCCAGTAAGCGGCGTCGAGAAAGTGTTTCCACGCTTCGTAGGCCGGATTACCCAT
>SLTG01000041.1 GCA_007130045.1 Opitutales bacterium | reverse complement strand
TCTTGTAGGTATCTGTTTTCAACGGTGGTTTCCTTTTTGTTGTTTCTTCCAAGATCCGGTCATACTTGACCGAACAAGGGGAAACCACCCTTAAATTTTAACAGAGTTTGGGATTTTGCCCCGTTTACGACTGGCTCGCTTTGTATCGACGTGGTGGGTGGGACGCATTGGATGCGCGCAAGAGAGTGGGGGCGGGCATCGAAGCTTAAAGGTCGGGACCTTCGCTGGCTTTACAACACCCTCACGATTGAGAATCCCTTCCAAATGAAGGTTGAATTCGCATTGTGGACGGTGCCTCTGATCATTGTTCTGATCAAAGATCGATTTGGGATGAAACTTAGTTACACCTTCAGATCACCTCGCGGTACACATCCGGGTGCGGACGTGAAATGACGACGGCATTGACCAGCATGCCCGCTTCGGCAATCACCTTGCGGCCGCTGGCGATGGCGGCCTGAACCGCATCGATATTGCCGGTCAGTGTGACGAATGCCTTGCCGCCGAGGGCCATTGCCACGCGTAATTCCAGCAATGATACATCGGCCGCTTTGGCGCAGGCGTCGGCGGCACGTATAAGGGTGGCCACGTTGAATGATTCCAGGATGCCCAAGGCGCCGTTGGTTTTGGGGAGTTGTGTGCGGGCCAGTGCGGCAAATACGTCGGGATGCAGGTTGGGTATAAGGGTCTGGTCGATCAGGCATCCGTTGGCGGCCCCGCTTCCCGCTGCGACCGCTGCTTCGACGGCGGCGGTGTCACCGCCGATGAGCACCATGTATTTGCCGGAACAAATGGAGCGCGACAACAGTAACCTTACGTTGCCTGCCTTGAGCATGGTATCGGCGACATGAAATCCGGCCGCGATGCTGGAAAGTTCAATGAGTCCTATGGTTTTTTCGGGCATGTGTATTATCTCGTCAGGATGACGTGGTTGTCATTTGCTTCCGTTACGGTGGCGTCAAACGGAGCGTGAATCATGGCCCCCAGGGATTTGTCGGGCGCGTTCCCCACGGGTTGGCCGGCCTTTACGCGGTCGCCGGACCGGACTGCCGGCCGGCTGGGCGCGCCGGCGTTTTGTTTGAGCGGCAGTCGAACTTGCAACGGTTCCACGGTTGTGGCGGTGTAGGCGGCCGCGTGATCGTACCGTTCGATGTTCAGTTTGCGCATCAGCGTGGGGATGGGGACCTGCCGGCCGTCGCGCATGGGGTGCGGTTTCACCTCGGCGGGACCCGGCCGGTCCACGCCGGCTTGGCGCATCGTTTCTTTTGCCTGGTCGCAGGCTTCCTTGGGATACAGATCCTCCGGACAGGCGTACAGCGTGCAAAGGCCGCAGGCGCAGCACAACGAAGCCCACTGGTTCCAGTAATCGGCGCCGGTGGCGGTGAAGGCGAGACTGCGCATGACTTGGTGCGGCTCAACGGCGTAGCCGAGGAGGAAACGGGGACAGTATTCGGTGCAATAGCGGCATTGGTCGCACGCGCTTTTGCCAATGGCATTCTGTTGGGATGGGGGCTTGAGCTTGCGTTGTGCGACAGGATGCGTGCGTGGCAGGACCACGATACCGGCCGTGGTCTTGATGACTGGAAGATTGAGGTCGGCGGTGATTTCACCCATCATCAGGCCGCCAACGAATAACACCGGGTTCTCAATGGTCGCGCCGCCACCCTGCTCCAGGCAGTCGCGGAAACTCGTGCCGAGCGGGACGGTAAAGGTGGTCGGTTGGCGCACGGCCCCCGCGAGGGTGAGGGTCTTACTGGTCACGGGATGACCGCGTTCCGCCGCGGAAATATTCGCAAAGGTTTCCACGTTGCAAACAACGACACCCACATCCGGAGGAATACCGGCGGGCGGGATCAAGCGGCCGGTGACTTCGTAAACCAAGTCGTATTCATCCCCCGCCGGGTAGTAGTCGTCCAATGGATGCACCCGCACAGTCGTGCCCCGGCAGGCCTCGCGGATGGCTGCCATGGCTGCCTGCTTTTTTTCCTTAATGCCAATGACCGCATGCTTTGCCCCCACCGCCGCCGCGCTCAGTTCGATACCGCGCACCACCTCGGCTGCGAAATGCTCCATCATGGCGGCGTCCTTGTGCAGTAGAGGTTCGCATTCGGCGCCATTGGCAATGACATACTCGGCCCGGGCGGATAATTTGACGTGGGTGGGGAATCCGCCGCCGCCTGCACCCACTACTCCGGCGGTTTTAACTCCATTGGCAAGGTTCATGTGGAATTACGCCTTTTTTGATCGTTCAACCGCGATTTTACGGTGCATGGCTTGACCGAATGCCGGCATGAAGCCAGTGGGCTCCATTTACAGGATATTGGGGTCAACCATTTGCGCCTGGCAACCCTTTTCCGCCGGATTGGAGTCCACATCCATCTTTCAGAGAAGCCCTTAAAATTTAATTTAAGGTCCACAGCGGATTTAAACGCTGGGGATAAACAACCGTGGATTTCCGAATTCAAGGATTTCAGAGACCTGACAAAGTTCTGACAAAGATTTTGCCGCCGCCTGACATATTCTTCCATGGAATGTTGTTTATTCGGTGGATGTGGAAAAATAAAATTAGAGGAGATCTGTTTATGACTGGGAAGATGGGGTTGTGGGGGACGATGGTCCTTGTGAGTTGCGTGGCGGCGTCTTGGGCCGGGGCGGCGGACGCTCTGCAGGAGGGGAGGGAGGCGATGCGGGCGAAGGATTTCCAGTCGGCGGCGGAGGCATTCAGCCGCTACCGGGCGGATCCTCCGGCCGAAGGGGCCCGGGTCGATGAGGCGATGTACCTTCGTGCCCTGGCGCTGTTCCATGCCGGCGAGCACGGGCAATCGCTGACCGGGGTCGCTCAGTTGCTGGAAGCCCATCCGGAGTCGGCCTGGGATCACAAGGCGCGGTTTCTCCAGGCCGCGACTCTGATGCATTTACGCCGTTTTCAGGAGGCGGAACGGATTTACCGGGAAGAGACGCACCGGCTGCTTTCGGGGGCGCGCAAACACGAAATCGCGGGGGTGATCGTTTCTTTCGCCGATGCGCTGGAGACCGAGCCGGACCCCAACGACTTGGACGCTCCGCCGGCCGATTTCGCCAAGGCTTACCAACTCTACGGCAAGGCGCTGGAAATGGAAATTGGGCGGGAATTGCGCGATACCGTTTTATTCCGGCGGGCGCGGGCCATCCAGCGGCAGGGAAATCATCGCCAAGCAATCAGGGATTTCGAGGCGTATTTGTCGGAATTCGACCCCGCTTGGACGGGACCGTCGGGCGCCCCGAGTTCCGCCGATGATACGCGGGGTGAGGACACGGCTCGGGCCGGGGAACATATCGAATCCGCCCGCTATCACTTGGCCGAAGCATATTTGGGGGCGAACGACCGGGTTTCTGCGCGGCGGATCGCCGATGACTGGATCAGGCGCGCCCCGACACCGGCGGGCGGGGAGGAGGCCGAACAGGAGCGGCGTTTGGCCGACTACCGCTGGCTGATCGTGCGCAGCTACAACCCGCCCCAGCCGGCGGGGCATGAACTGGACGCGGCCATCGATGCGTTGCGGCGTTTCCTCGCCGGGCACCCGGGCGACGCCCGGAGTGTGGTGGCGGCCTGGCATATTGCCGAAACCTACCGCAACCACGGCCGAGCCGCCGACGCCATTGCCGCCTGCCGGGCGCTGATTGACGGTGAAAACCACCGTCTGCCCGAGGGAGAAGCCCGGACCCAGGTGCTGGAAGGATATGATCAATCTCCAGCCGAGTTGCAGGAAATCTGGGCGCGCGAGGCGCTCTATCGGATCGGCCAACTGCGTTTCCGGCAGAACCAGTACGAGCGGGCCATCGAAGCCTGGCGTCACTACGTCGCCCGCCACACGGACGGACCGCATTGGGCCGACGCCCAGAGTGGGATCCTCAACGCTCGGTTCCAGAGCGGAGTCGATCATATCTCGCGCCGGGAATACGAACAGGGGCGGGAGAGGTTGACCGCGTTCATGGCCGACCACCCGCTGGACGCGCGTAGTCCCCAGGTTCTGTTTCTCTTTGGCCAAATCGAATATCAACGGGCGGAGCAGTCCGTCGCCGATGGGGCCGAAGAAGCCGAACAGCGGGCTTCATGGCAACGGGCCATTGACGCCTGGCGTCAACTCGTGGGAAAATACCCCAACACCGAGGAATCCTCGCTGGCGCTCTACCGCATCGGGCGGGTTTACGAGGAAAAAATGGGCGACTTGGATCGTGCTCTGGAGGCCTATCGCCAACTTACCTGGGGCAGCCATCGCCCCGCCGCCCAACAGCGCATCGCCGAAATGACCCGGCGCCAGCTTACCCTCGCCACCGAGCGGACCTTCCGCACCGACGAACAGCCGGTTGTCAAGCTGAGCACGCGCAATATCGAGACGGTGACGGTGCGGCAGTACCGGCTCAACATGGAAGCGTTTTTCCGCAACACCCATGCGATGGAGCGTATCGAGGATTTGGACATAGCCCTGATTCAACCGGACCGCACCTGGGAGGTGGAAATCGACGGCTACGCCCCCTGCTTGCCGGTGGAACAGCGCATCGAGATCCCCTTCGAGGACGGCGAAGGCGGCGTCTATCTGGTCAATGTCAGCACGGAGCAGTGGGAGGCGACGACCCTGGTGGTGCGCAGCGACTTGGACTTGATCATAAAAAGCTCGCGGCGGGAAGCCTTGGTCTTCGCCCAGGACATGCGCAGTGGCGCCGCGGCGGACGGGGTGCGGGTGCTCCTCAGCGACGGCCGGCGCATTATCGCCACCGGGCGCACCGGGGAAGACGGGACTTGGTTGGCCCAAAGCGACGATTTGCATAAGGCGGAGGATGTGCGCGTTTTCGCCTGGCGTGACGGCTCGGTTGCCGGCAATGCGGTGAACGTCGCCTCTCTGGGTTTGTCGACCGGGCTGACCCCCAAGGGCTACCTTTACACGGATCGGCCGGCGTATCAGCCGGGTCAGGCGGTTTCCCTGCGCGGGGTGTTGCGCGAGCTGGTCGACGGGGAATACCACTCTCCCGTCGACCGCCTGTTCACCCTTTCCGTACTCGATCCGGAGGGCCGGCTGATATGGCAGGAGGATCTGACTGCCGGGGAGTTCGGCACGATCCACACCCGCTTTACCATCGACGAAGCGGCATCGGTCGGCCAATACGCTCTGCGCGTGCGGGAAGCGAACAACGACCGTGCCCCGACCTTTTCCGTCGCTTTCCAGGTCGAACAATTCCAGTTGCAGCAGATGCGACTGACCCTGACCACCCCGGAACCGGTCTATTTCCGGGGCGAAGACATCGAGTTGACCATTGAAGTCGCCTATTATTGGGATCAGCCTATCGCCCACCGTCCGGTCCGTTACCGGTTGCCGGACGGCCGGGAGTTGGTCGAATCGACCGGCGACGAAGGCACGCTCACCATCACCTTCGACACCACGGCGATGCAGCCGGGAGCCACGCTCGAGTTCCGCGCCGAAATCGAAGGCGAAAACGTGCGCGCTTCGCACCGCGTGTCGCTGGCCACGCAAGGGTTTGGCATCACGGTGGAACCGTCGCGCGAAGTGGTTTTGGCCGGCGGCCTGTCGATGTGACGGTGACCACGCGCGGCGCCGACGGCGAGCCGGTGGGGCGGGCGCTGACGCTGCGCGTACTGCGTTTCGAGGATCGTCCGCTGGATCCGGTGCTCGCGGCCGTTCCATGGCTGCCGCGGGAACGGAAGGGGGAGGCCGAAATCACCGTGAGCGAGCATGCGGTGGCGACCGATGAGGAAACCGGTCGCGGCACGGTCACGCTGACGCTGGACGGCGGCGGACGGCATGTTTTGCGCGCCACCGGGGCCGACCGCTTTGGCCGGACCGTGACCGGGGGGGCGGAGATTATGGTCAGCGATGAGGAGGACGCGACGCGCCTGCGTCTTTTCGCCGAGACCGCCACCCTCCAGGTCGGCGGCCAGGCGGTGGTGCGCGTTCACAGTCGTCTGGAGGGGGCGCTGGCGCTGGTCACCATCGAGGGGGAGCGGATTCTCGGCCACCGGGTCATGCCGGTCGAGCAAGGTTTCAACGATTTGGACCTGAATGTGGGTCATGAGCATTTTCCCAACTTCCGCGTGTCGGTGGCGGTGATGGATGAGAATGCGGGGGAAGAGCGGGGGGCCGGGCGGCTGCGGGAAGCGGCTCTACCCTTCACGGTGGAGCGTCGCCTGCAAGTGGCCGTCGAGCCGGAACAGGAAACCTATCAGCCCGGGGAGCGGGCGCGGGTGCGCTTGATAGTGACCGATCAATTGGGTCGGCCGGTGCGCGCCGAGTTCTCCCTGGCGCTGGTGAACGAGGCGCTGTTCGCGCTCTACCCGGACCTGACGCCCGCGATGTTGGATTTCTTCCAGGCTCAAGCCCGCAGGCATGCCGAATTCCGCACCATCAGCACGATCGGATTTCATTACACGGCGCAAACCGAGGCGGTGGACGAGGCGATCCTCGCCGAGGGGGAACGTCTGGAACGGGTGCGTTGGGAAGCGGAAGGAGTAAGGGAATTGCGGGAGCGGATGTTGGGTCGCGAAGTGGCGGCTACTGAACCGGAGATAGGAGACATTGATGAGGGTTTCATCAGGGGTCAGTTTATCCCCGCGCCCGAAGTGCGGGCAGGGGAGGCGTCAATAAGGCATTCGCAGGCTGGATTTCGGGCGGAATCCGACGGCCGACTGGTTGCTCCAGATCAGGTCCGGCGCGAATTGCCCGATGAGGGAGTTTGGCTGCCGGCTATTACGACGGACGAAGACGGCGAGGCCGAGGTCGAATTCGATATGCCTGAACGCACCGCGCAGTGGCGTTTGACGGCGCGCGGGGGGAGCGTCGAAACCTTGGTCGGCGAGGCCACCGCCGAAGTGCGCACCCGGCGTGACTTCTTCGTCGAGATCAAGTCCCCCGCCGTGGCGCGCGAGGGCGATGAACTTCGTATTGCCACGCGGATACACAACCTGACCGACTACGCCGGGGATGCACGGTTGACCCTGATCGTGAACGATCTCAGCGGAGGCGGAGAAGCCGAATCCAGGCCGATCATACAGCGCGCCAGGACGGTGACCCTGAGCGCCCGGAAAACGGTGGAGGCGGTGTTTGACGGTTTTGAGATGCCCGCCGCCCGGCAGGTGGGAATCGAGGTTTACGCCGTCGCCGGCGATCATCGGGACGCCTTGTCGCGCCGAATCGAAGGCCGCCCCTGGGGCCTCGAGTATGGCGTTCATCGGGGCGGGACGGCGGCAGGCGACGCCAGCGTCCATCTGGCCTTGTCCGAAGATCGTCCCTTGGATGACCATCACGGTCGGGACGAGCTTGCAGCGAACGGTGATCGATTTGGCCATGGATCCGGGGGCGATTCCGCGCCCCCGGGCCGTGCTGCCGCCGTGGGGAGGGTATCCCGGCAGCGATCTGCTGGCCGTCACCGAGGCCATCGAATACGGCCGAGCCACCGAGGCGTCGGTGGCCGACCTCCGGCGCTTGGAGGACCGCGCCCGGCGGTTGATCGGCGCCGTGACCGCCGGCCAGCGGAGTGACGGTTCATGGGTCGCCATCGACAGCCAGCGGTCTTGGGGACCGACGGCGACCTCCTGCTGGGCGCTGCGCCGGGCGCGCGACTTGGGTCTGGCTGTGGAGGAGGGCACGGAGACCCGGGCGGCGATGTTCCTGCAGCGGGCGTTCCTGTCCGCGGGGGCGGCGGACAACGACCCCAAGGCGGTGATACTGCATGCGCTTTCCCTGACGGGTTCGGCCGAGTTCGCCCACGTCAATCGTCTCTACCGCGAGCGCAACACGCTGAGTAACCCGGCGCTGGCTTACACCGCCCTGACACTGGCCAACATGGGCCGCACGGACATGGCCGGGGAACTGCTGGATGTGTTGGCCGGGCGGGCGAAGGAGGTGTTGGGCCGGGTACCAATGGTGTATTGGGAAGGTTCGGCGCATCATCCTTGGCTGGGCGATGACATGGAGGCGACGGCGATGGCTTCCCTGGCGTTTTCGCGGATTCGTCCGGATACGACTCTGGTGCGCCCATCCGTCGATTGGCTGTTGGATCGGCGCGGTGCCGGGGCGGTGCGCCCGGCCAAGGCGCGCGGGCCGGTGGTCGCTGCGGTGGCCGGGTATTTCCAGCGGGCACGCCAGGCCGGTCAGGATTATCGCTTGGCCATAGCCGTAAACGATCACGACCTGCGCACGTTGCAGGTGGTTGGGCCGGGGGAAACGCTCGCCATTCCGGTGCCCGACGCGCACCTGCGTTCCGGGGAGAACATCGTGCGTTTCGCCATGCAGGGTCGGGACGAGTATGCCTACGGCGTCACGCTCAGCGGTTTTAGCGTGGTTATGACCGACCCCGGGACTATTCGACCGGGTGTCGGCAGCCGCCAATATTTTCACGACACTCTGAGGTACAAAGGGCGGTCGATCGGGGCGCCCAGCACTTCGTTGGTGGAAAAAATCGAGGTCGGTCAGCGGGTGCGCGTGCAGGTGAATTTTTTCAACCATTACTACGTTGACTATCTGGTTGTGGAGGAGCCGTTGCCTGCGGGCATGGTGCTCGTTCCCGGTTCCATTCAGTCCAGTGCCGCTCATGTACGGATCGAAGCCGACCGCCTGCTGTTCTATTACGAGCCGAGGCGGTTGGACGGTCGGATTGGTTACGAAGTGATCGGCCACGCCGGTGGGTCCTACCGCGTGCCTCCGACCGTCATACGCGACGTCATGGACCCGGTGAAGATGCGCATCGGCTCGGTTGCCGAACTGACCGTACTCGATCCCGGGGCGGCGTCCGATGATCCCTATAAAATGAATCGGCCCGAGTATTTCGCGCTGGGACGATTGCATTTCGAGGATGGCGAATACGCCGGGGCTTTGCGTTACCTGGGACACCTGTTCCGCGAACAACCGGACTACCAGGAACGCGATTTGGCGCGGATGCTGCTTTGGATTCACACCGCTGACGGTTTTTACGACGCCCGGCGGATCGTGCAGGTGTTTGAAATCCTCCGTGAGCGCTACCCGCAATTGGAGATTCCCTTCGACCGGATCCTTATCGTCGGCCGGGCCTATCACGACCTGGACGAGTTCGAGCGTGCCGCATTGGTTTACCGGGCGACCATCGACGTGAGTTTTCTCAACGACGCCCATCTCAGCGCACTGCTGGAAGACGAGGGGCAGTTCCTCGGCTCCATCGATTACATGCGCGCCCTGTGGCGTGAATATCCGGATACGGCGGAGGTGAGCACGGCCTACTTCGGGCTCAGCCAGGCGCTCTACCGCAAGGCGCCGACGGCACACGAACTGGCCAAGACCCCGCAGCGCCCGATTCAACTCCCCGGCCACGCCCGGGCCGCCCTCGAAATCCCGCCGACGCGCATCGACCTGCTGGAGGAGGCGATCCGGTTGCTCGAATCGTTTATGACGCTTTATCCGGCCAATCCCCTGGCCGACGACGCGGCCTTCAGCATGGCCAACGCCTATCTGGATCTGACGCTGTATGAGAAGGTGATCGAACTGAGCCAACGATACCGGCAGTGGTACGGCGACAGCGAATACGCTTCGGGTTTTGAGTACATGCGCGCCCTGGGTCACTTCTGGCGGTTGGAATACGAGCCCGCCTTGGCGGCGGCCAAGCAGGTTGCCGGGGGCGACAGCCGCGACCGCGATTTCGCTACCTACATCGTCGGGCAGATTTACCACGCCCAGGAAAAACCCGCCGAGGCGATCGAGTGGTACCGCCGGGTGAGGGAGCACTACGCCGATGCCGCCGAATCGATCCGCTACTTTGAGCGCCAGCACATCGGCTTGGACGAGGTGGCCCTCTTTCAGCCGGGCGAAGCCGTCGAGGTGACTCTGCGCTACCGCAACATAGCCGAGGCCGCCGTGCAGGTCTATCGCGTTGATCTGATGAAGCTCTACCTGCGGGAAAAAAGCCTGGCGAAGATGGCCGACGTGAACCTGGCCGGCATTCAGCCCGAGTACAGCGAGACCTTCGCCTTGGGCGACGGGCTCGATTACGTGGACAAGACCCGCACCCTGAACCTCGATCTCGACGACGAGGGGGCCTACCTGCTGATCGTGCGCGGAGACGACCTTTTCGCCAGCGGCATGGTATTGGTGACGCCCCTGGCCATCGACGTGCAGGAAGACGCCGTCAGCGGGCGGGTGCGGGTCTATTTGCGGGATGAGATCTTAAGGCGGCCGGTGGCCAATGTGCATGTCAAGGCGATCGGCAGTGAAGGAGGGCGATTCCGCGAGGGCGACACCGATCTTCGCGGGTTGTTCATCGCCGATGCCATTCGCGGCCGGGCGACGGTGATCGCTCGGGACGACCATGCGCGCTATGCCTTTTATCGGGGCGAGCAGTGGTTGGGGGCGGCTCCGGAGGACCGGGCGCCCCCGACTCCGGAGCCCGCGGAACCGGCCAAACTCGACTACCAGCGCAGCTTGCGGGAAGGCCAGCAGTCGATCCAAATGCTAAACTACGAGGCCTACGACCAGATGCGCCGCAACGTGCAGCGTGGCGTGCAGATCCAGCAGGCGAGATAGGCGGGGGATGAATATTGGGCGGATGAAATAGCCAGTTACGGGCATCGGGAGGCCGAGGCGGAGGGCGGTGATCGGAGGAGAGAGAGCGGAATTCGGGGACACAGGAACTCCCGGGGTAAGTGCCATTCTACCTAAGCCCCCTTCGGCTTCCGGTAGGAGTACGGCCGTATGGCTCAGTTGCGAAGGAGGGATTTGTCAATCGCTGCAACGATACATCCGATCGCCTCACCTGCCAGGAGTCCCAACCCGACCGTGTTGGCGAGCGAGATTTTTGTGCTGACGGTCAAGGCGATCACGAGACCGCCTGCCAATCCCGTGAGCGTGCCGAAAACGTAGGTCCATGGCCGGTCTCGGTGGGCTGTCGATGGCCTATGCAATCCCGCCACGTAGGCCGCTGCCCGGCACGCCGCGCAGGTCAAGTCTTGAGAGTGGGCGGAAGCGTGTCTACGGCATTGGGAGCACTTTGGCGCCCATGGTTCGGTCTTGCCTTTCATAACCGTTCCTTACACTAATGGGTGCCGAAAGTTACATGGGGGGAAATCGTGGATGGGCTTTTTTTTGCCGGTGTCTGGCCGGTGCCCCGGAGGCTGCGAGGCGCTTCAAGACACGAATGGTATAAGAAGATTCACGATACCCCCGCAAGAGGGGCTACTGCGTGAAACGAATGGTCTTTTATGTCTGTTCGACGGGTGATGCGGGAATCATAATTGTGTCGGCCCAGCCCGGAACATTTTCTTCGCGGTTTCGGTAACATGATGACGGATTTCCGTAAGAAAGGGGTGGAGGATAATCATGACCCAGAGTAAAGAATGCCCGCGTTGCGGAAAAGAACTCCCCGCCGATGCCCCTGAGGGAATTTGCCCCGCCTGCCTGGCGAGCCTCTATATGCAAACCGGGGCCCTTTCGCCCGGCCGGGTCGAGCCGATGGCGGTGGAGGAGGTCGCCGGCCTCTTTCCGGAACTGGAGATCCTGGGGGTGCTCGGTTCGGGCGGGATGGGCGCCGTCTATAAGGCGCGTCAGCCGAAGCTGGACCGGCTGGTGGCGCTTAAAATTCTCGATCGTCACGACGGCGACCCGCGGTTCGTCGAGCGCTTCACGCGCGAGGCAAAGACGCTGGCCAGGTTGAGTCAGCCGAACATTGTCACGGTGTATGAGTTCGGGGAACGCGAAGGCCTCCCCTTTTTGATCATGGAACTGGTCGACGGGGTGACTTTGCGGAGTCTGTTGCGGGCGGGGAAAATACCGCCGCAGCAGGCTTTGGCGATTGTGCCGCCGATCTGCGAGGCCCTCCAGTACGCGCACGACAAACAAGTGATCCACCGGGATATCAAGCCGGAGAATATTTTGATCGATAAGGAGGGACGGGTGAAAGTGGCTGATTTCGGGATCGCCCGCTTGATGGAGGTGAAGGAGACGGAGGAGCACCTGACCGGCGACGCGGAGCGGGTGGGCACCGCCCACTACATGGCCCCGGAACAGGTGGAGCGTCCGGCGGAGGTCGATCATCGGGCGGACATCTACGCGCTCGGGGTGGTGTTTTACGAGATGCTGACCGGGGAGCTGCCGCTGGGGAAGTTTCCCCATCCGTCAAGCCGGGTTCGGATCGATGTTCGGTTGGACCAAGTGGTTTTAAAAGCGCTGGAAAAGGAGCCGGAACGGCGCTACCAGCAGGCGAGCGAGGTGGAAACAGCGGTGACCATGCTTTCAACGCCTTCCGCTGCCGGGAGCGACACGGATCAGGCTGAGTGGAGGAATCCAAACAATTGGACGGGTCCGAAGTGGTTATCCGTCTATTTCAGCAAACGCGACTCGCGGGTGTGGGTGCCGAAACAAATGACGGGGTTGGGCTGGACCATTAATCTTGGTCGTCCGGGCGGTGTGGCGTGGCTGGTTGGCATCATCATAGGCCTTCCATTGATTATCCTGATCGCGTTCTACCTGGCAGGCTCGGGGGAAAACGTAGATGACGCCAGGCTGAATGCCGCTCTCTTTGATAATGACCGGAAAGGAGAGGTGCTGGCCGAGGCGCCGTTCATCGCCCGGCTTCCGCAAGGATCGATTGAGTTGGTTGCGGTATCGTATCACCCCTCGGACGATCAACCCTGGTGGCGGCCGGATGGATCGGAGTACGATGGACCGCCGGTTTTTACCTGGGGAGGCAGCTCGCACCCTTACGGCGATGAGCGTCCCCGAGAATTCGTTTTTCGACGGGACGATGTCCCCGACGGCTCGGATCTCCGTGTTGCTTTCGATCCCGCCTCCGGCCAAGCCGGAAACATGGCGGGGTTCAAACCCGGCGTCCCGGATTACGAACTCATGGCGCTTTCGGCATCGGTGCCCGCCGTGACCGATGCCGTTACCATAAGAGTGGGAGCGGGGAGCGGTCCATGGAGGACGATTTCGGAGACGAGGGCCGGCAGCGGGGCGTCGGTCACAACAGAGGGAGACTGGTCCGTAGCGTTCGCTTCCCAAACCGAGATCGACGGATCGGCGAGCGTAACGGTAGCGCATAACATCGAGGTGCATTCCCTTCGCATGGTCGCGGTGGATCTGAACGATGAGACTCATATCTCCAGTCATTCTTCCAGCCGTGGGACCTCTCACTTCTCTTCCCTGAACGCCACTTTTTCCGGATTGCCCCTGGCCCAGATCGTCAGGTTCGAGTTTCAGGTGCGTCCTTACGCCTGGGCGGAATTCAGAAATGTGTCCCTCGAACCCGGACATCCGACCCGCGTGGAAGTTGTTCATGCGCCACCGGCCGGTGAAATTGCTCTAAACAATGGTCCCTGGGAATTCTTGAGCGAACTCGTGCGCATGGAGGAGGATGCCGTTCATGACTCACAATCTCAGCTCGAGTTTCTCGATGAATCTGTGCCCGATTCGGAGTCTGCGACCCCCGAAGCGTCGGAATCTTCCATACACGGCCAGTGGCAATTTGTCTCGGCATATGAGAATGGTGAGGCGGTGTCCGAGCTCAGCCCGGAATTCGCTCGGACCTATCATTTCCTGGCCGATGGAAGCGTGGTGACATATTCGGGGAATAAGATCGTTGAGGTTGTCTCCTATGTGGTGAACCCGGAGGTTGATCCGGCGTGGATCGATATAATCGATGGGGATCATGTCTTAAAAGGGATCTACAAAATTGAGGGTGATCGCTTGATGGTTTGCCTCCGGGAGCCCGTGGGCGAACGGCGCTCGATGGATTTCGTTTCAGAACGGGATCCTGATTCAGCGAACCAATTGCTTGAATTCCGGCGTGTAGGTACGGCCGAGGAACTCCGTCGAATGTTCGATCGCCGCCGTCAAGATGCCCAAGGATGGCGCGAGTTTAACGAATGATGCACCGGGAATCAGCCAGTATTACTCTTTCATCCCGCTTCCACACCACACGCTGGACGATGGTGGTTGCCGCGTGCGATCCGAACGAACCGAGCGGCCGGGAGGTGGAGTTTGAGCTGTTGAAGGGCTTTTTGATCGAAGCAGAGGAATCGTCTTATGCCGACCTGGTTGGAAAGCTTTGTTTGAGCAGGGGCGCCGCGCGCGTGACTGTTCATCGATTCAGACGCCGTTTTCGCGAGCTGATCCGCGAGGAATTGGCCGAGACGGTAACCCCGGATCAGTTCGATGAAGAGTTGCGACACCTGCGAAGAATCCTCAGCGGATAAAGGAATGAATGGACTGGTTTCCGACGAATACTCGCCGCATATTTTCGCGGAGGCCGGTGATCGAAGGCGAGAGCGTGGAAATCGCGGACACGGGAACTGCCGGTCCCGCGAGTGCGGGACGGTCGCCACAACGGCAGGGGAACTGCGAATCACGCGGATCCGCGCGAATCTTTTCTATGGGGAAACCAATTTGATTGGAAGCTGATCGGGTTATGTCCGCCTTACGCGGGCAGCGTCATATCGGATCTCCGGTTCCACGGTTTCGCCGGGAACGCCGATCGGAAAAAGCGCAAACGGGATCAACTCCTCCGGAACCTCCAGCACCTTGCGACACCCCGTCGTGCGCGGCGGGACGTTGATGACCGCAATCCAGACCGTTCCCAGGCCGAGGTTGTGCGCAGCCAGTTGCAGATTTTGCGCCGCACAGGAGCAATCCTGCTCGCCGAACCCCTGAAAGCCTTCCAGCGATCGATCCAGACAGATCAGCACGGCGGCCTGCGCCTGCTTAAACATCGGATTGCCCTCGTCAACGGCATCGGCCAGTGCGTCGAGTTTGGTCCGGTCGGTGGTCACGACAAAATACCACGGACGTCCGTCGCCCGCGCTGGGGGCATTCATCGCCGCCTCCAGCAGAGTCTTGATCTGTGCCTCGGGAACGGGCGTCTCCTTAAACACGCGGATGCTCCGGCGCGTCATGATGGCCTTGATTGTTTCCATACGAAACCTTCTTGTTTAAAATCGTGTTCCACCCTGCCCAACGAAGAGACACAATTCAAGAAGATCACAGCAGAAAGGGATCAAGTAAGAGAAGCAGGGGCGAAACGCAGCCCGTCAGGAACTGCCGTTAAGTTTCATTATTTCGGGTGGGCTACACTAGTCCTAGTGCATAAGCCGGAACAGGGTATTAAACGGCAGGAGGTTTGATGATCCGAGGATCAGCGCCATTTGGCGTCGTTTTTCCTTAAAGAGGAACGCATGCACGAGGGCGGCGGTGCTCAGGCGGGTTCGGAAGCGGCGGTACGCGGCGCCGGAAACCTTTCGGCAGGACGTTGTCCAGTCGATTTCGCCTTTTGAATAGGCGAGAATGTAGGGAAGGGCGGTTTCGGCGCTTTCGAGCGCTACCGACATGCCGTTTCCAGTGAAAGGAGGAATCATACCCGCGGCGTCCCCCAGGCGGATCGTGTCGCACGAATTTCGGGAACCCGCAAGAAAAGTGAAACCGGATACAGCCGCGAAGGTGTGCTCCAGCGGCTCTCCCTTCCGTGTCAGGCTTGAGAGTTCTTCCAGACCCGAGTGCTCGAGGTAGGTCCGAAAGAGTTCGGAACGAGGCACCTTGATCCCGGGACGCCGGCGAAACAGTCCGCAGAGGTTGAATCTCCCTTCTTCGATACGGGAGACACCCACGTAAGCATTATCCCCCAAGTGCATTTGAAGGTCCTCATCCATCCCGGGAAACCCTTTGAGGTGTATCTTCAGTCCCAGCCAGTCCGATTGACCGCTTTCTTTGCCGGTGGAGCAGACGGTCCCTTCAGGGTGGGATTGGGCGGGAGCAACCCGGTCTCCGGTTCGAAGTTCCCCTCCGGAATCCTCAAAACGATCCGCGAGGCGCGCGTCGAGACGCAGGCGCGAGATACCCCGTGCCGGGACCGGCAACTCCTTTTGAAACACTCGCTTTCCAAATTGGTACCACCCCGTCGAGCGGTTGATCGCGGCGCCGCGAAGCGCGTCGGCGACGCCGAGGGTGTCCAGGGTTCGATCGGAGACGCCGCAGATGAATTCGCCGCACACCCGGTGTCGCGGATAATACGCGGCCTCGCGTACGGTGACCGGCACATTGTGGCGCCGGAGTCCGATTCCCAGCGATAGGCCGGCGAGGCCGCCTCCGATGATGGTGATGGGATTCATCCGTCAAAATATCATTCGGCATTCCGCCCAAAGAGCAAACAAAAGCTATCTGCGCACCGCGATCATTCGGTAGGCGCCGAGCGGGCTCGTGTGGCATTGGACGTCCCACGTTTCCCGTGACAGACCGAGCCGGTCGGGCAGTTCTTCGTCGAGGAAACCGGCGCGAATACTGACCCGCCCGTCGTGCCAGCTTACGCGGTTGATCCCCAGCGGCCGCAGGAGCCAGATCTGTCGCAGATGAATTGTGCGGCGGACGGTCTCGCACGCGACGATTACCCGCGCGCGGCGCCGGAGGCGCGCGCCAAGCCGGGCGAGGTCTTCATCGGTGAACTGGTGGAAAATGAAATTGCCCAGGATGAAATCGTATTGATCGAAACTGGAAAAGGAAAGCAGGTCTTCGCGGCGCCAGCGCCATCGCTCGGGCCAGCAATCGGGGCGGGTCCACAAGTCCAACCCGTCAACCTGAACCTTGTCGGGAAGCCGACCGCTTTCGAAAAGCCTCCGTCCGAGACTGCCGTCGCCGGCGCCGAGTTCGAGCCCGGTCTCGCCGCGGCGAACGTGCTGGGGCAGGATCCGCTGGAACCAGCGGAAGTTGCCCATCAGGAAGTTGATCAGTCGCAGGTCACGGCGGTTGTGAACGGCTTCGGGATGATTTTCGGGAAGAGAGTCCAGGATCTCCGGTTGAACTTTTCGCTTGAGTTGGCGGCTCATACTTTGGTGTTTGAGGGTTGCAGGGCTCCGGCCGGGGGGACCTGCCGGGGCGTCCGCCCGATTTTCGAATTGCCCTTTTCGCTGAGAGTGGTACGATGTATAGATATATTCGAGTTTCATACCATGCGAAAACACCTTTTTCCCTTACTTTCCATTCCGGCCGCGTTGGTTCTTTTTGCTGCTGTGCCCGTTGCGGCCGAAACGACGGCGAGTGATGATTCGGTGCTCCCGCGGGGCGTCGTGGCCGTCGTCAAGACCGGTTCGCTGAAAGAGCTTTCCGAGAAGATCGTGGACATTGCCCGCCAGATTGAGCCCGGGCCGCAGGTCGAATCAATGCCATTCATGCTTGGCGCGATGATTGGCGATCCAATGTTGCAAGGCGTTGAAGCCGGGCGGAATATCGGGATGGCTTTCGTGAAATACGAGGGTGACTATCATCCGGTGTTGTTGGCAAAGTTGTCGGAATCGAGCCCGTACCGTCAGTCGCTTCAAGGTTACGGCCTGAGGCTTGCGGATCACGAAGGATGGACGTTCGGGACGATGGGAGAAATGGATCCGGCGGCGGTGGAGAATTTGCGCGACCCTTTGTTGGAGTGGGTGCAAATCCCCCGGACCCATGACATCGAAGTTGAATTAAACGGCCCGGAGATTTCCCGGTTTGTGCTGGAAAGGGAAGATGAAATCCGGGCTGCGATCCGCGAGGGCACCGGCATGAATGGGGCCGGGCACGAGGACGCCGTTTGGGCGGTGCTGCGCACGCTGGCCGGCGAGTTCAGAGTGCTGTCTTCGGTCGGTTTCGCGATCGGTTTGGAGTCCGATAAGATTACCCAGCGCGCTTACCTGGGTGCGGCGGCGGATACGGCGCTCGGTCGGTTTCTTTCGGCAGATCACACCGCGTCCACCGGCATTGTCGATTGGATCGGATTCGATCATCCGATGGTCTACGTGGGCAGAGCCAATCCCGGCGCCATCCTTGACTACGTCGACTACTTCTCGAACAAGACCGTGGTTTCCGAAGGCGAGATTTTGGAGGGGGCATTGCAGGCGATTCGCGAGCTGATCGCGCTTTATTCGGAATACTCCGATGGAAACGCGGCCGGGGCGGTCCGATTCGAAGGGATGAGCGCGAGGACCGTGCAGGTTTCCGAAAGCCGGTTCGACGACGAAGCATTGCGCGAGTCTCTCAGGCTCACCGCAAGCATGATGTCCCTGAGTCAAGGGATGGTTCAGGGACTGACGGGCGGGAGTCCGTTCGGTGACGCGACAACCGAAACGGAGGTTGTGGAAGCTGAGGAGGGGATTGGAGATTACCCGGTTCACATTCTCCGTACCCGCATGGAGTATGGGAAGGACGACGAGGAAATGTCGGAAGAGCAACGGGCGTTCTTCCAGCAAATGCAGGAGCAGCTTGTGTATTATGTTCAGGTGAAGGATTACCTGGTCACCGCTTCCCACCTGGAGGATTCGAGGGGTGTGGTGAACGCCATCGACGCGGGCGAAAGGCCGGTCGGGCGCGAGGGAGACGGATTTCGCGAGGAACCGGGATTGGCGGGTCAGTGGATCATCAATCCGAGTCTCTTATCGGGTGCGGTACAGGGATTTTTGCCCGGAGCCGGGACGACGGATTTGGACCTTCCGCCGATCAGGGGGGAAGTTTCGATGAAAGAAAATGGAGCCCGTGCCCAAATGGAGATTCCGGTCGCGCTGATTGCCGGGCTGGTTCGCGAGGCCAGAGCGGGCGCAACCGGATTCGGCGAGGGTGCCGTTGAATTCGAAGACGAAGACGAAGCAGAAGACTGAGCCGCTGCACCCGGAATGAGTCGCCGGCCGGCGCGGGGAGGGGATAAAGGTCATTCCTGCGAATCCCGCGGTGCTCGGAAATCGCAGGGGGCGCGCAACCTTTTCGTGGATTGCGGCAGGTATCGAAACCGGAACAGCGGGGATACGCGTCTCATTCGGGAGGACTGACGCGGCAACTGTGGCAGGAAAACCCCGCTCCGAACGCCACCAGCCACTGTTCGCAATCGGCAGGGTTTTTCATTGCCTCTCGCAGGGTGAAAAGAACGCTCGGACTGCTCATGTTCCCGAAATTCCTGAGCACGTCGTAGCTTTCGGCCAGCGCGAATCCCGGCAGCCGTTCCTGAATGGCAAGCAGCACATCCCGGCCTCCGGGATGGGCGAGGATCCGGTCGATCCGCAGACCTCCGTTCCGCAGAAAGAGGGCGCCGACCGCCCGGGCCGCTTTCAGAGGAACCGCTTTTGCGAGCTTGTTGCGCAGTTTGCCCTGCCTGGTCTCGAATCGGAGCAATTCCCGGTCTTCGGGAATGTGGACGGTGTCGAACCCATGTATCCGCAACGAGGAGGGATCCGCCGGCCGCCCCGCCCATATTGAAGCCGCAGCGCCGTCGGAGAACAGGCAGGCGCTGATCAGAACGCCCGGATCGTCGTCGAGGTAGAATGCCGCCGAACAGATTTCAACCGCGACCACGCCAACCCGGGCGCCGGGGTTTGCGGCGAGGAAGTTGCCGGCCGCGCGCAGGGTGGGAATCGCCGCACCGCATCCGAGGCCGACCATGTCCTGAAGGAACGCGTTCGAACGGATTCCCAGGCTTTCGGAAACGTAGCTGCTCAGTCCCGGACAAAGGTATCCGGTGCACGTGCAGATCATCAATGCATCCAGATCCGCCGGACGGAGGGACGCGTGGTCCAGGGCCTCACGCAAAGCCCGGACGGCCAGGGAGGGGGCCTCGCGTCGGAAGGTCTCGTTAAGTTGGTCGACGCACTGGTCGAATATCCTTTCAACGTCCGGGGTCGCAAAGTGCCGGCACGCGATTCCGTTGTCGGTGGTCAGGACCTTGCGGAGAAGTGCCAGGGAGCGGTTTCCAAGGCGCCGGGTATACTCGGAACCATTCAGAATATCCCAGCACTCGTTCTGGGTGAACCGGTGAGGAGGAACGGCGGTTGTCAGCGATTGAAGATACATTTCTAGTGGCGCATTGCCGAATAAAACATGGAGAAAAGCGAGCGGGAATCAATCCGTGCACCGATAATGCCGGGATTTCAGCGGATTCGGAAGATTGTTTCCTGCGTGCCGCGTGGGACCTTGCGCCTCACATGCGTTTCAGGGTTCTGATTCCCAGGAGGTGCAAACCTTTTTCGAGCACGAGGAGCGTTCGCCTGCAAAGGAGAATGCGGCGGGCGCGTGTACCCGCCGCGTCCACCAGAACCTTGTCCGCGTTGTAAAATCCGCTGAAATCGCCGGCGAGTTCGTAGAGGTAGGTGCAAAGGACATGCGGACGGAGGTCTCCGACGGTCATTTTGAGCACTTCCGCGAAGTCAAGGAGCTTGCGTGCCAGATTCTGTTCCTGCTCCGTTTCAAACGGAGTGGCCTGGCGTTCGTCGATTTCCGCCGTATCGCCCATTCGTGTAAAGATACTGTGGATACGCGCGACGGCGTACAGCAAATACGGAGCCGTGTTGCCCTCAAAGCTCAGGACCTTGTCCCAGGAAAACACGTAATCGCTCGTTCGATTCTGGGCGAGGTCGGCATAGCGAATCGCTCCGATACCGATCGCCCGGGCGATATCGTCCTTTTCGTCGTCGGGGAGCCCGGGGTTCTTTTCCTGGACGATTGCGCGGGCGCGTTCCTCGGCTTCGTTAAGAAGGTCCTTGAGTTTGACCGGATCCCCGGAGCGTGTCTTGATCGCTTTGCCGTCGTCTCCCAGGATCGTTCCGAAGCAGACGTGATCGAGTTCGGGAACCGGGCGCGCGGTCGCGGCGAACCATCGCTCGACGGTGAGGAAAAGCTGTTGAAAGTGGTCCTGCTGGCGGCTGTCGGTGACGTAGACGAGTTTATTCGCCTTCCATTCGCGGACCCGGTACAGGACGGTCGCGAGGTCGGTGGACGCGTAGTTGCTGGCGCCGTCGGATTTGCGAATTATGAACGGCTGCTTTCTGAAGCGCGGGTGGTCGGGATGGAAAACGACCAGCGCGCCCTCGCTTTCCTCGGCGATCCCGTGTTCGAGCAGTTCGGCGTACACTTCGTCAACCTTGTCCCGGTAGAAACTCTCGCCGAGATGGAAATCGAAACGGATGCCCAGTTTTCCGTAGATTTCTTCGAACGCGTCTTCGCTCAAACGTTTGATTTCCTCCCAGAGTTTCAGGTTTCCGGGATCGCCGCGTTGAAGTTTGACAAGTTCCGCGCGCGCCTGCTCCAAGTGGGCCGGATCCTCCTTGCAGAGAGCGTCGCCTTTCTTGTACAGGCGTTCGAGTTCTTCAAGGGCGTCGCTCTTCAGTGCCTCTTGGTCGAGGTGGTTCTTGTAGGCGTAAATCAGCTTGCCATACTGTGTTCCCCAATCGCCGATATGGTTGTCGCGCGTGACGCGGGCGCCGGCGAACTCGAACAGGCGGCTGATCGCTTCGCCGACGACCATCGAACGGACATGGGCGACGTGCATTTGTTTGGCGGTGTTCGGAGAACTGTAATCGACGACCACAATCCTGTTGCGGTACAGATCGGAAGCACCCGTCCGCAGGTCGCGTTCCGTTCCGTAAGCGAGCAGCCATTCGAGCAGAACGGCCGGACGGAGGGTGACGTTGATGAAACCCGGTCCGGCTACGGTGACGTCGAATCGACCGGCGGATGACCCCTTGATGCGTCCAACCAGGATCTCCGCGAGGTTGCGTGGATTCCGTCCGGTTCGTTTGGCGAAGGGCAGGACGCCGTTCGCCTGAAAATCCCCGAAACGGGGGTCGGCCGGCCTGACGTCGGGGATGAATCCTTCACCGAATTCTTCGATCTCGGCTGCGACGGCGGCGAACCGGCGTTCCAGCGCTTCGGCCATATTGAATCCGATTTCCATCAATGCAATCGAAGAAACCCTATCCTTAAGAGCAAGTTCTGAATTTGGAAAATGCCGGTGAAAGCAGCTTGAGGCCCATCGATCACGTCCGGCGGCGGTGTTAAAATTTCCAAAAAAAAGGCTCGACATCGCTTCTTTAATAACTTTATCCTTAACGGTTTGCGGCATCCTGTCTTCGGAGTGCCCTCCCACCAAACAAGACTTATGAGAAAAAAAACTCTGGCAAACCGTCGTTTTGTAAGACCTTCGTTTTCTTACCTTATCGAGAAGAAAAGAGACGGAGGAGAGTTTAATCAGGAAGAGATTCGCTACATCATCGACTCGGTGCTGGACGGTGAAATGCCGAAGCACCAATTGGCGGCGTTGGCGATGGCCATTTACTTCCAGGGAATGTCCGCGTCGGAAACCGCCGTTCTCACTGAAGAGATGATGCTTTCCGGAGAAGTGATCGACCTTTCGAAGCTGACGCGGCCGAAGATCGACAAGTATTCGACCGGCGGTGTGGGAGACAAGACATCCATGGTCCTCGTTGCCCTGGCGGCGGCCAGCGGCGTCGTTGTACCGATGATGGTCGGCACGGACGAGGAATTCGTCATTGGAACGCTCGACAAGATGAGTGCGATTCCGGGATTCAGGAGCGATATTTCGATCGATAAATTCGTCAAGCAGCTGGGCAAGGTCCACTGCGGCCTCGTCGCGCAATCCGACGAGATATCTCCGGTTGACAGAACGCTTTACGAGCTGCGCCAGTCCACGGGGACGGTTCCGAGTCTGCCGCTCATTGCCGCCGGGGTGCTCAGCAAGAAACTTGCCGAGGGCGCGGAGGGGCTGATCATCGATGTTAAATGGGGCAACGGGGCGTTCGTCCAGGATGTCGAACAGGCCAAACAACTCGCCAGAACGATGACCCGCGTCGGCCGTTCAATGAAGCGGCGTTGCGTGGCGCTGGTGACGGACATGAACCAACCGCTTGGCAATACGGTCGGCACCGCCCTTGAAGTGAAAGAGGCTATCGAACTCTTGAAAGGGGAAGGCCCCGCGGATTTGAAGGAGTTGGTGCTCAAGCTTGGCATGGAAGTCGTTCGGCTTGCGGGGGTGGCCGGTTCGACCCTTTCGGCCAAGCAGGCGGTTCAACGGCACATCATGGACGGCTCGGCGTTGGAGAAATTCAAGGAAATGGTCGTCGCTCAGGGCGGGGACGCGAGTTATATCGACAACCCGGATAAGTTCCCCGAGGCCAGTCACGTGCGGAAGCTCCCGGCTCCAAAGCGCGGATACGTGCACACGATCAACGCGGCGATGGTCGCGCGGGGAGTGAGCCTGCTCGGCGCGGGAAAAGACGCCAAGACGAAGAAGATCGACCATTCCGTCGGGGTTTCCGAGATTCGGAAGGTCGGGACCCAGGTCAAGCAGGGTGAGCCGCTCATGATGATTCATTACAACAGCGAAGCAAAGCTCGAACAGGCGCTCGAATACTTCAAGACCGCCTACCGCCTGGCGCCAAAGCGCCCGAATCCTTCGCCGCTGGTCGTCGAACGCGTGGCGTAGCTCCCTACGCCCGGCCCATATAGGAGCCGTCTGCGGTGCCGACCTTGATGACTTCGCCTTCCTTGATGAAGAGGGGCACCTGGACGGTGAGTCCGGTCTCGGTGGTCGCGGGTTTCTGTACGTTCGTCGCGGTGTCCCCGCGAACGCCTTCCGGCGACTCCACCACTTTCAGGTCGATCGATGCGGGAAGAACAAGCTCGACCGGTTTTCCTTCGATAAGGAGAAAATCGTACTCTTTGTTCGGAACGAGGTACTTTCGAACGTCTGGGGTAATGATGTCGCTGGAAATCTCGGTGCTTTCGAAGCTTTCAGGGTCCATGAAAACGTACCGGTCTCCGTCCTCGTAGCTGAATTCCAGCCGTTGGTTCTCCGTCATCAGAAATTCGACGGTGTCGGTGGACCCGAATTTCACAACGGTGCTCGCCCGCGTGTCGAGATTCCGCATGGTCGCCTGAACCCAGCCCTGCCCGCGGCCCTGCGTTCGATGCTGCATCTCCATCACCTGGTGAGGGGCGCCGTTGTAATTGATTACCTTGCCTTTTCTGAGTTCGGTTGCTTTCGCCATAATGAAAATCCGAACATTAATCGATCGAAGCCGCACCCTGTCAACATTCCCTTTCGACCCCGTCCGGAAATCTTCAAACCGGCCCCGCGCTTCGGATCAGAAGTTGCGGGCGAGGCTTTCGATGTCGATGTGCTCACGGATCAATTGCTCGATCAACGGAATTTTGTCGTGATCCTGGGGCTGGGTCTTGATCGTCATTCCGTTGATCTTGGAGGCGATATCGAAACTTCCCTCACTCGATACGATAACCGGAATGTTGGTTTGAACGAGCAACTCCATCAGCTTGGGATGTGGCATCACATCCCGAGGAAGAATGATTCCGGAAATGACGCGGTCGCCCGAGATCGCCGCCTGCGCGATGGCCGCCAGAAGGATGTCGTCGCGGTCCGCGGCGGTGATGATGATGGTGCCGGGACTCAGGTACCCGAACATGCTCTTGGCGGCCATTGTGGCCACAATGAAACGGAAGATGCGTTCGCCCGCGCCAAAGGATTTTCCGTTGAGCCAGCGCCCGTCGATCTCTTCGGCCACCTGTGAAAGGTTGGGGGCGGCAAGGGTTTTCTGCACGGGTAAAACACCGATAAGCGGCACGCCCAGGCGTTTGAGTCCCAGGCCCGCGTACTCCCTGACGGTGTCGATCTTCTCAGGATTCACCTTGTTAAGGATGGCGCCGACGATCTCGACGCCTTCCTTGTCGAAGAGCGCCTTGTTCATGGAAATCTCATCGACGGGATTGCCGATTCCTCCCCGGGAGACAATGATGACTTTGGCGTCGAGCAGTCGCGCGACTTTCGCGTTGGACAGGTCGAAGACCGATCCGACTCCGGCGTGGCCCGTGCCTTCGATAATGGTCGCGTCCTTTTCCCAGGAGACCCGGTCGAACGCCCGGCAGATCCTGTCCACGAGAAGAGGGTTGCTTCGTTGGGGATCCTTGAGGTACCGGCGCGTAAACTTGTTGTCGATTGCGATCGGACTCATTGAATCGATCGGCACCTGCACGTGGTACACCGCGTCGAGAAGAAAGGAATCCTCATCGACTCTGTGACCGTGAACTTCGACGAACCGCTGGCCGATGGGTTTGATAAAACCGATGCGCGGGTAAATGTTTTGAAGGGCGGAGTAGAGACCGAGGCAGGTTGTGGTTTTCCCGGCGTTCTGCCGCGTGGCCGCAACATAAATTCGCTTGGTTTGCCGGTTGACCGGTTTCGACAAAACGCGGGATCCGTCTTCCGCCGGGACCTGAGTGGAATTCTTCGACTCGGGCATCATGCACCTTCCCGATCTCCGTAAAGAAGCCGGTGATCGATCGCCTGGCAGCCGACGATGGCGGCCGCCCCGAATACGTCATGAGCGCTCGATCCTCGACTGATCTCCGCCGCCGGCTTGGTCAATCCGGTGAGGATCTGGCCGTACATATTCGTTTGAGCGATGATCTGGACGAGCTTGGAGGCGATGTTTCCGCTGTTGAGGTCGGGGAAGATCAGCACGTTGGCGCGTCCGGAAACCGAGCCGCCTATGTTCTTGGTCTTTGCCGCTTCCGCGTCGAGCGCGGCGTCAACCTGCATTTCACCGTCGATCTCCATCGGGATATCCACGGACTTCGCCTTCAGGCGGGCAAGCTCGGTCGCCGCGCGCACCTTGATAATGGTCGTGTGGTAGGCGTTTGAGTTCTTGCTGGAAAAGCTCAACATGGCGATTCGCGGGGTTTCGTTGGTCAGGTGGTACGCGATCTTTGCCGTGGTGATCGCGATGTCGCTCAACTGATCGGCGTCGGGTTCGGGAATCACGCCGCAATCGGCGAGGAAGAGCACCCCGTCGATCCCGATTTTCTTTTCAGCCTGGTCGAGGATGAGCATCGACGAAGCCGTCTTGACCGCATACTGCCGGGAAATGATGCGAAAAAGCGGGCGAAGGGCGCTCGACGCGGTGGCGGTCGCGCCGGAGACCAGCGCATCCACCCGGTTCGTCGCCAGCATCAACGTCGCGAAGGTGCTCGGATCCTTGACCGCCTCGCGCGCCTCGTCGATTTTCAGTTGTTTATAGCGGTGGAACGCTTCCAGCCGCTTGATGAAATCCTCGAAATCCTCGCTTCGTTCCGGTTCGATGATGCGAATTCCGTCAAGGTTGATGTCCAGCATCGCCGCGTTCTCCTTGATCGCGGTCCGGTCGCCAAGAAGGACGGGAACACCCATCTTCCTGCTGGTGAATAGCCGTGCGGCCTGAAGTATCCTCGGATCGGCCCCTTCGGCGAAGACAATCCGTTTCGGATGCCTTTGGAGTTTTGCGCTAAGTCGTTCTATGAGTGCCATCTTGGTGAAAATTCTGATATTTCAGTCGTTGCGAGTCAGCATTATTGAGCTCGATACTGGCGAACCGCAACCCTCAAGAAAGGTTTGTTAATTGAAAATCCACTGCCATAAAGGAGCCCGGGTAAATGCCTTATGTCCAAAAGTCTTGAGCGAATCGGCATCGTTTCGGCGGCCACAATCCTTTCCCGGATTCTCGGTCTCGGACGCGATATCCTGATCTTTGCGGTTTTTGGAACATCGGTTCTGAATTCGGCGTTCATCTTTGCATTCACGCTTCCCAATCTCTTTCGCCGTTTGCTCGGCGAGGGTGCGTTAACAGCAGCTCTCGTGCCGGTTCTCAGCGAGGAGTTGGAGCAGAATCAGAAACGGGGCGGATTCGAACTGCTGAACAAAGTGCTCACCTGGCTCATGCTGGTCTCCGCGATTCTGGTGGGGATCGGGATCGGACTGTTTTATGGAGTCGACCGGATACCCGGACTGACCGAACGGTGGTATCTCGGTGCCGAGCTGAGCCGGATTCTATTTCCATACATGCTTTTCATCTGCCTGGCGGCGGCCCTGGCGGCGGCGCTGAACGTGCTCGACCATTTCGCGGTGCCTGCCCTGTCGGCCGTGTGGCTGAACCTTTCGATGATCGGTTTTCTCGGTCTTGCGGGCGGTTTTCTTTCGGATACCCCCGAGGGAAAAATGTACTTCTTATGCTCCGGGGTGCTGGTGGGGGGCATGCTCCAGGTGGCAATCCCCGCCTGGGCATTGATCCGCGAAGGGTGGGCGCCCAGGCCCGACACGGCGTTGTCGCCGCGGGTGCGCGAAATTTCGGCGCTTATGGTGCCGGGCCTGGCGGGAGCGGCGATTTTTCAGGTTAACGTCGTGGTTTCGCGCGTGCTGGCGTTCACACTCGACGAGTCGGCGGTGGCGATTCTCTACCTGGCGAACCGGCTCATGGAGTTGCCGTTGGGAATTTTCACGATCGCGGTGACGACCGTTGTGTTTCCATTGATGTCCCGGTACGCCGTTCGTGGGGACTACGAAAACCTTGCCGCGGCTTACAGGAAGGGCGTCGGACTGATTCTCGTGATTACGATCCCCGCGTCGGCCGGAATCATCCTGATGCGCGAACCGATCCTGGTCTGTCTTTTCCAATGGGGCGCGTTCGGGGCGAAAGATACCGCGGAAACCCTGCCGGTTCTGACCGTGTTCGCACTCAGCCTGCCTTTCTATTCTCTCGCCGCGCACCTGACGCGCGGATTCTATTCCCTTAAGGATATTCGCACACCCGTAAAGATCGCGGGCATCGGGTTCCTCGTGAATCTGATCCTCAGCCTGACATTGATGCAGGTCCTGGGGATTCTGGGGCTGGCACTGGCGAACCTGCTGTCCGTCATTGTCCAGACCAACCTCCTCCAGGTCAGGTTTGCCCGGAGGATACACGGGGTGGCGTTTTTCGGTCAGTGGCGGACTCTGGTGAAAATCTGCGCCGCCGCCGCCGGAATGAGTCTGGCTGTGATTCTCGCGATGCACCTGTTGAATTCGATCGGGCTCGACGGCCGCCTGCCCGAAATCCTGGCGATCGCTCTGGTAATACCCGCGTCGGTCGGGATTTACGGGGTGCTCGTTTGGATCCTGAGAGTGGAAGGGCGGGAGGATGTCGAAGCCATGATCCGGCGATTCGCCGGTGCGGACACCGACGACGACAGGGAGGACCGATAGCCCGTTGTGAAGTTCGGGGTGGATCCGCACGAAAACGGCTTCGTTCTACGCTTTGGTGATTTTGCCCGCCTTGATCGCTTTAACCGAGACCAGCATCCGTTTCACCTGACCGTTGGGCAGGCGGACGCGGACACGCTGAAGATTCGGACGAAACGTGCGTTTGGTCACCTTCGTAATGTGGGTGCCGATTCCGCCGCTTTTCTTGCTCTGTCCCTTGCGGTGGATAATACTGCCCCTTGTCGGGCGCTTTCCGGTGATCTGACAAATTCTGGCCATGGTTCTGAAACGATTTAAAAGGGCAAGAATTAAACCCCCGTATGAGGGAGCGCAAGTTTTTTTCCGGGGAGTTTGGAAGGGCCGCACGGATGCTCAACCGGACGGTCGTCCGGCAGGGCGCGATCGTGTTTGAGGCGACCCGTGCCACGAGGTCCAAGACAGAGCGCATTCCGCGACCTATTCCAAGCCCAAAGTGGAAAACGCTTCCGGAGTGTTGTCTCGGGCTGGAAGCCTAAGCTACTTCGATCCAGCACATCAATCGAGTGCCATTCCCCCTGAATTCCTGCGGGCCGAAAGCACCTGAAATTTTCGGCCCATGTTTGCCGGATGAATCAACTGCTGAAGGCGTTGACGAGCCGGATCGGGGAGCCCGGGACGGCGTTGAATGATTCTTTCGATTGCCGGCGCGGCGTATTTGACGAAAAAGGACTCCTGACTGTCGAGGTTGATGTGATGAAAACCGTGGGCGGACAGGACATCGACCATCCAGTCCCAGCAGATATGTCCGGTGATATCCTGTTGTCCGGGCCGGGCGAGAATATCCGGGTTCTGCCGGTGCCGCGAATACGCGCGAAGGGTGCCGTGAGGATGTTCGTGAATGAGTTCCTCCCACCGCTTGCCGTAATCGAAGGCGACGAACAGCCCTTGCCAGCGCTGCGATACGATCCGTTCGAGCAGCGAAACGGCGCCGGCAGGCAGGTCGAGAACGGAGTTCGGCGGCGGCGCCGGGGGCAGCCGGTCCCTCAGCGCTTCGACAGCCGCGGTGGGTTCCTCCAAAACGGTTTCGACGAATCGGCTTCCCTCGATCCCGACCCCGGTCTCCTTCCATCCTCCGTGAGTGAAACGTACCCGGTGAAAAGGGCGGGCGTCGAAGAGTTCGTTTGAGAAAACCACCGCTTCCGGAGGGATTCTCAAATTGTCGCCCAGCGCGAGGGAACGGAGGCTTCGAAACGGTTTTGGAGCGGTTTTCCAGAGAGAGCGGCCGCGTTCGGCGCCAATCTCGACCCATTCAAGAAGTTCGGGGGGCGCCTCTTCGAGCAAACGGAGAGCGGCGGTCGTAACGAGCTCGGCGAAGACGTCGCCCGCTGCGTAAGCGGTGAAAAAATCCGAGGATGCGTTCAGTCCGATCCGTTGGCGTTCGGCTTGGTAGTATCCGTGCTCGGGATGGTACAGTGCGGTTTCCATGAACTCAGCCAGGGAGATCGGACCCCGTTCGCGTATCCCTCCGGCCAAGGCTCTTTCCAGTGGCGACGCTCCGGCCGCGCCCGGTCCGGCGCGATCCGATCTGACGTGACCGCGTTTCATAGCTTTGACAGCGCGCGCATTCTCAGTATGTATAAAGTTTATTCGTTAAATGGACAACCGATGCCGGAACCGCCCTCGATGTGAACTTGCATCCCGCAAATCCGGGCGCTTCACTGCGCTTCAATTTCATTACGTTAACGATTATGATCAAACGCAATCTGTTCTTCTTCGTTCTCTTTCTCGTGCTGGCGAATCTGATTTTCGGAGCCTATCAGCTTTCACAGCGGCGGACAACTTCGTTCAGCGGAGAATATTATTCCAGTATTTCCCACTTCGGGCAGGTCATGCGCATTATCCATGAAAACTATGTGGACGAAAACGCCGCTTCCTACGACAAGCTGATGCAGGCGGCCCTGGACGGCATGCTCGGCTCTCTGGATCCGTATTCGCAGTACCTTTCGAAGGAACGGTTCACCAAGCTTCAGGAGGAAACCCAGCAGCAGTACGGCGGAATCGGCATCCAGATCGAGATGCGCGACAACAGGGTGACCGTCGTAGCGCCGATCGCGAATACGCCGGGCGAAGCGGCGGGAATTCTCCCAGGGGATCAGATTGTTCGCGTCGATGGGACAAGCACGGAGGACCACTCCACCGATCAGATGGTGGAGTTGTTGCGCGGAGAGCCCGGCGCCGCGGTGGATCTGACGTTGTTCAGGCCGAAGACCGAGGAGACGATCGAAGTGCGTGTCGTGCGCGAGATCATCGAACTGGAGAGCGTTCGCGACGTGGGTCTGATTGAAGACGGGGTCGGATACATTCGGCTGACGCAGTTCGGCGAACGGACAGGGGCGGAATTCGAAGCGGCGATCAAGAGCCTGGAGGCGGAGGAGATGCGCGGACTCATTCTCGATCTCCGCAACAACCCGGGAGGATTGCTTTCGGCGTCGGTGGATGTCGCCGGCCTCTTCTTCGAGCGAGGAGAACTCGTGGTGTACACGCAGGGCCGGGACAAGGAAAGGCGTCAGGACATCCGGGCGCGCAATGCCGCACGGCCCCGGGACTATCCGATCGTTATTCTGGTCAATTCCGGATCCGCGAGCGCATCGGAAATCGTTGCCGGCGCGCTTCGGGACAGCCGACGCGCGGTAATCGTCGGTGAAACGTCATTCGGGAAAGGGTCCGTACAGAGCATTGAGCCTTTGCGAGGCGGGGACGCGCTGCGCTACACTTCCGCCCGGTACTATACTCCGGCGGGGGTCAGTATTCACGAAAAAGGCGTGGTGCCGGACATCGTGGTGGACATTTCGATCGAGGAAGAGGCGCGGTTGCTGCAACAGCGCAGCCGGCCCGATCTGGAGCCTGCGGAGTTCATGGAGCGTTTCGGATTTGAACCGATCGAGGATCGCCAGTTGCGGACGGCGATCGATGTCCTGAAGGGATTGTTTCTCTTCGCCGAACTGAACGATCGGTCCGATGGGGTTTAGCTTCCGAAACGCCGGTTCCCGCCAGGAACAGGCGGAAATTCTCCGGGAATGATTCTCGGTATTGAGAGTTCCTGCGACGAGTCGGCGCTCGCCCTGTTTTCCGGGGACGAAGGGATCAAAGGGCAGTGGGTCGCCAGCCAGATAGCATTGCACCGCGAATACGGCGGCGTGGTTCCCGATCTTGCGAGCCGGGAGCACCTGACCAATTTTCCCGAGCTTCTCGAACGGATGAAGGGGACGGCCGGCGCCGCGCGGTTTTCGGAGATAGCCGTGACCCTGGGGCCCGGACTGGCAGGTTGTCTTGGCATTGGCGTCGCGCTGGCCAGGAGTCTTCACCTGTCAACGGGCGCACCGGTTGTCGGGATCAATCACCTGCGCGCGCACGCCTTTTCTCCATTCATACCGGTTCATCAGGAAGAGCCGGGGGCTTTCATGGAGAGGATCCGGGATCATCTTCCCCACATCGGGTTGTTGGTTTCCGGCGGGAATACGCTCCTGTTTCACATCGGCCGTTCGTTTGACCTGAAGGTTCTTGGCGGGACGGTGGACGATGCTGCGGGTGAAGCGCTCGACAAAGGAGCGAAGTTGCTCGGCCTGCCGTATCCGGGCGGTCCGCACGTTGAAGCCGAGGCTCGCGGCGGAGATCCCGCGAGCTTTGATTTCCCCCGGGCTTTTTCGGGGAAGAGGGATCTGAAGTTCAGTTTTTCCGGCCTGAAGACCAGTCTCCGTTACCGGTTGGAGGGGATGGAGAAAGGCGAGGTCGCCGAACGGCGTGCCGACCTTTGCGCGGCTTACCAGGAGGCCGTTATCGACGCCCTGGTTTCAAGAACCGTCCACGCGCTCAAGGGTTTCCCTTGCGTGAGCCTTGGACTGTCGGGGGGCGTGGCGAATAACCGGCGTCTGCGCGACCGGATGAATGCGCTTGCAACGGGAGAAAAGAAGCCGTTGCTCGTGGCGCTTCCGGAACATTGTGGCGACAACGCCGCCATGATCGCGTTTGCGGCATACACCGACCGCCGCGGACGGGTTCCGGCCGGCCGTCCCGGTTTCCGGATCAATCCGTCGTGGGAAGCCGGAATCGAAGGGGCGGAGGAGCCGTAGGGCCGCGCGCCGGGTGCCTACTGCAATTCCAGGTTCGAGAAACGGTGATGCCCTGTGCCCGGCGGCATCAGCAGCCAGAGGACGATGTAGATGATGACTCCGGGAAACGCCGCGCTGAAAATCGTGAGCAGGGCGTAGATCAGCCGTACGAGCGTGCTGTCCCAGCCGAGATATTCGGCGAGCCCGCCGCAGACTCCGCCCAGCCATCTGTCGTCGTTTGATCGTGTGAATGCCATAACAATCGCATATTCACTAACATGAAAGAAACGTCGCGGCAATCGGGGAATATCCTATTAGCGTGTTCGCTGAATCGCATCACGAATCTCACAACCGGCCGAGTTTAGCCAGCACCAGGGTGAGCCCGCTCACACAGGCGGTGTCGGAGCGCAGGACGCGTTCGCCGAGATGAACAAGCGTAAACCCGGCCGCCCGCAAGAGATTGCGTTCGGACCGAGACCAGCCGCGTTCCGGTCCGACCGCAAGGATCGCATCCGGTCCACCGGACGAAATACCCGAGAGCGCGCCGGTTCCTTCGTACACGTCCAGGGCAACGCGTACGGATGACCCGGGGAGGGCGTCGAGGCACGCTTTCAGGCCGGCGTCCAGGCTCACGGACGGGATACGCGTCGTGAACGCCTGCTGGGCCCCCTCGATGAGGTGGCGCCGGTATTCGCCGGTGGACCAGAGGCGGCTCTCCCGGTAGGATGCCGGTCCTTTATCGGCTGTGAAAAAACGAATCGATTGCACGCCGAGCGCGCTTGCTTCCCGCAGGATGCGGCGCGCGGTTTGAGGGCGGGGGATCCCGGCCGCGAGAATGACCGGTTCGGATGCCGGGACGGATCCTTCCCAGGTGAATCGCAGGCGAAGCTCCTTGGGAAGGCGCTTTTCGATCCACCCCTTTCCCCTGGGGCCGTGGATCAATCCGGCGTCGAATGACTCGCCGTCCTCACGGCGGAGATGTTCGAGAATGTGGACCGCACGGGGATCGCCGAGGGGGAGCGGTTTTTCCGTTTCGTCCGGACTGAAAAGAATCAGGTTCATCTGCGGGCGAGTCGAATGGCGGCGATTGACCGCGCCGCCGGCGTACGCCCCGGACCCGGGATCTCGGGGGCGCGCCGTCCGGTGCGGGTAGACGGAATCGAACCGACGTAGCCAGCTTGGAAGGCTGGAGTTTTACCACTAAACTATACCCGCATTCAAAAGGCTGTGGATCGCGGTACCCTGAAAACAATGGAGCCGTTTCCTCCGAAAGTTCAACGATTTTTTTTACCATTTATTATCTACATTAAAAGTTGCTTATAATGTGCTTCAGAGGCTACCTTCATCAAGGATATGGCTTTTATATCGTCATCAACATCGTCGGCCGGTTCGGCTGCCGGGATTTCGCCGGGACTGCCGAAGAAGAAGGTGAGCTTTTCCGAGTCTCAAAGGCTTGCGAAACAGCGCGCCTACGAAAAGAAGGCGGGCAGGTACAAGCTCAAGCTTTCGGAATTGACCGTGTTTACCCAGCAGCTCGGCTCCATGCTCGAGGCGGGTCTCCCGATGGTGAGTTCGCTGGAGGCCCTGATGGAGCAGACCGAGGACCCGGTTTTCCGCGTTATCATTCGTGACGTCCGCAACGAGGTGGCCGCTGGCAATCCGTTGTCGGCCGCCGCCCGCAAGTACCCGAGGGCGTTCAACAATCTGTTTGTGTCGATGGTCGCGGCCGGTGAGGCCAGCGGCGCTCTCGCGCCGATTCTGATGAAGGTGGCCGATTATTTCGAGGCCACCCTCGCCCTGACCAAGAAAGTGAAGGCCGCCCTGACTTATCCGATTGCCGTTATCGGGCTCGCCATCATCCTGGTCAACGTTCTGCTGATCTTCGTCATTCCCGTTTTCGCGGAAATGTTCGAAGACTTCGGAGAGTCGTTGCCCGCGCCGACCCAGATGCTCATCGACTTCAGCAACTTCCTCAAGAGCAACATTGTTTTTATCATTCTCGCGGGCGGCGTGGCGGTCTATATCCTCAAAAAATTCCTTTCGACCGAGCGAGGGAGGCGCATGCGGGACCAAGGGTTGATGAAGCTTCCGATCATCGGGAATCTGCGCCAGAAGATTTCGCTTTCGCGCTTCTGCCGGACCTATGCGATTCTCGCGCGCAGCGGAGTGCCGATTCTGCGGGCGCTTGAGATCGTCTCGTCCGCCAGCGACAACACCTATGTCGAGGACGCCACCAAGGAGATTGGAAAGAGCATCAGCCAGGGCGGGCAGGTTTCCGATGTCCTGCGCGAGGATCCGTACTTCCCTCCAATGATGAAACACATGGTCCGCGCGGGTGAACAGACCGGAAACGTGGACGGAATGATGCTGAAAGTGGCCGATTTTTACGATACCGAAGTCGATGCGACGGTGTCGGGTCTGACGTCTCTTCTCGAGCCGATTATGATCGTGATAATCGGGATAATCGTGGGCGGTATCGTTATGGCCATGTTCCTTCCGATTTTCGAGCTGTCCAATGTAGTGGGGGGTTGACCTTTGTGTTTCCGACGGCTTTAAATGAGGAACAACTGTCTTTACCGGGAGTCACCTGAAGTCTGTTCCTTATCTATGGCGTCTATACTTATTGTTGATGACCTGTCCTCCATCCACGAAATGCTGGAGGCGGTCATTGAGCCCACCGGCCACAAATGCGTTTTTGCCCAGGACGGCGAGAAGGCGTTGTCCCTGTACAAGTCCTCATCGTTTGACGTTGTGCTGGCTGACATCTCAATGCAGCCGATGGACGGGATCACACTGCTCAAACAGTTGAAAACCTACGATCCCCGGAGCGTCGTGATTATGATGACCGGATACGCCAGCACGGACACCGCGATTAAAGCGTTGAAGTACGGCGCCTTCGATTACATCAAAAAACCGTTCAAGGTGGACGAGCTTCTCGCCACCCTCGACCACGCGGTCGAGTTCAGGGGCTCGAAAGGAAACAATCCCGACCCTTCGGCGCAGATTCCGGCTTCGCCCGGAGAGCAGGGCGAAATCGAAGGGATCCTCCCCGGACGCAGCGAGAAAATCGTTCGCCTTCGACAACAGGTTCTTAAGCTTGTCGGTTCCCAGACCCCCGCCTTGCTCCAGGGAGAGACCGGAACGGGAAAGAAATTCATCGCCGATGTTCTCCACCGGAACCGGAACGGAAACGACGCGCCCATGGTTTTTGTCGATTGCACGCTCAGTCAGGAGGAAAATTTTCGCGAGAATCTCTTTGGAGCGGATAACAAGGGGGGGCAATGGATCGGGGACGCCGCGGGAGGCACGCTGTTTCTCGGGCAGGTTGAGTGCCTGTCGGACGAGCTGCAGGAGATTCTTGTCAGTGTGCTCAAGAACAATATCAACCGTTTCCGGCTCATCTGTTCGGCAAACGTGGACCTGGAGGATATGATCGACGAGGGCGAATTCAGTGACGAGTTGTTTTACCGGATTGCCACCCTGCCGGTGAACATCCCCCCGTTGCGGGAACATTCCACTGACATCCCGGATATTGTGAAGGCGAGAGTGGCGCGGGTGGCGATTTCTGATTTTGATGCCCGGCAGATCGAGTTTACCGATGAAGCGCTCGACGCGCTGACGCACTACGGCTGGCCGGGAAATATGACCGAACTGGCCCAGGTGGTTTCCAGTGTTGTCTCGACGACGTCAACACGCATTATCGACATCGATCAGCTTCCGCTCAGGGTTCGTCCCTTCCAGGACTGGCCGACGCTCGAAGAGTATCTCGCCCCGAAAGAGAGGCACTACGTCAGGACGGTGCTGGCGGCGTGCGGCAACGATGAAGAAAAGGCCGCAGCGATTCTCGGTTGCGACCTGTCCAGGATTTCCACCCTGGTCAATTCCTGACCCCGATCGATTGCCGGGCCGGCTGTTCGGGCTGCGTGGATTTCCGTGCGGTCCGCCCGTTATTTTCTGTTGTTTTGTTTTCTTCGGTTTTCTCGCTTGCTCCTGGCTTCTTTCTATCCGGAAATGGAATGGAATCCAGCATCCATGCCGAAACGTACTGATTTAGAAAAGATTCTTATCGTGGGGTCCGGTCCGATCGTGATCGGGCAAGCCTGCGAATTCGACTATAGCGGCACCCAGGCCTGCAAGGCTTTGCGGGAAGAGGGCTACAAGGTCATTCTGGTGAACAGTAACCCCGCCACTATCATGACCGATCCCGAGTTCGCCGATGTGACTTATATCGAGCCGCTTACGGTTGAAATGCTCGAAAAGATCATCGCGGCTGAACGTCCGGACGCGCTGTTGCCCACCCTGGGGGGACAGACCGCACTGAACCTTTCCATCGACCTCGACAAAGCCGGGGTCCTGAGCAAATACAACGTGGAATTGATCGGCGCCCGCATCGAAGCGATCGAGAAGGGCGAGGACCGCGAGCTTTTCAAGGAGGCCATGCTCAAAATCGGTTTGGACGTCGCCCAATCCGCGCGCGTGAGGAGCATGCAGGAAGCGTTCGACGCGAGCAAAGAGCTCGGCAGTTTTCCGCTTATCGTGCGTCCGAGTTACACCCTCGGCGGCGCCGGCGGCGGGATCGCCTACAACCGCGAGGAATACGAGGAGATCGTCGCTCACGGACTCGATATTTCCCCCGTGCACGAGGTCCTGATCGAGGAGTGCCTTCTCGGGTGGAAGGAATTCGAAATGGAGGTCATGCGCGATAACAAGGACCAGTGTGTCGTGATCTGTTCGATCGAGAACTTCGATCCGATGGGCGTGCACACCGGCGATTCAATTACTGTCGCACCCGCTTTGACGCTGACTGACAAGGAATTCCAACTTATGCGGGACGCGTCTTTTGCGGTCATTCGGGAGATTGGAGTCGAGACCGGCGGGAGCAATATCCAGTTCGCGGTCGATCCGATTACCGGGAGAATGGTCGTCATCGAGATGAATCCGAGAGTGTCGCGAAGCTCGGCACTGGCGTCGAAGGCGACCGGTTTTCCCATTGCCAAGATCGCGGCCAAACTCGCCGTCGGGTACACGCTCGACGAATTGAGGAACGACATCACCCGCGAAACCCCCGCAAGTTTTGAGCCGACAATCGATTACATCGTTACAAAGATCCCGAGGTTCACCTTCGAAAAGTTTCCCGGCGCCGATCCGACGTTGACCTCGTCCATGAAATCCGTCGGCGAGGCGATGGCGATCGGGCGAACCTTTAAGGAATCGATTCAGAAAGCGCTTCGCTCTCTCGAAATCGGCGCCCGGGGTTTCGGGGGCGGCGGGAAGCACGGCGGCGACGATGTGCCCGACATGTCTTCGATCCGCAGCCGGCTGATCAAGCCGAACGCCGAGCGAATCTTTTACATCCGGTACGCTTTCAAGGCCGGCATGTCGCCCGACGACGTCTGCGAGCTGACGAAAATCGATATTTGGTTCCTGATGCAGCTTTTCGAAATCCACAAGATGGAGGAACTGCTCAGGCAGGAGAAACTTTCCTCCCTGGACCCGGAGCTTTTCCTGCGCGCCAAGAAGTTCGGATTTACCGACCAGCAGATCGCCTCGCTCATCGGGGCCGCACTCGAAGACGTTCGAAAGCGTCGCGTTGAACTGGATATCAAGACAACCTACCGCCTGGTCGACACCTGCGCGGCCGAGTTTGAAGCGTTCACGCCCTATTACTATTCGTCCTACGGCGACGAAAATGAAATCATCCCCTCGGACCGAAAAAAGATCATGATTCTCGGAGGCGGACCGAATCGGATCGGACAGGGAATTGAGTTCGATTACTGCTGCGTGCACGCCTCGTTCGCCCTTCGGGAGGACGGATTCGAGACCGTGATGGTCAATTCCAATCCCGAGACGGTTTCGACCGACTACGATACGTCCGATCGTCTCTATTTTGAACCGTTGACGCTTGACGATGTCCTCGAAATCTACCGTCAGGAGAAATGTGACGGCGCCATCGTTCAGTTCGGAGGTCAGACCCCGCTTAATCTCGCTACCGACCTGAAAAAACACGGGGTGAACATCATCGGGACGACGCCCGAGTCGATCGATCTCGCCGAGGATCGCGAGCAATTCGCGAGGGTGCTCAAGAAGATCGACCTGAAGCAGCCTCAGAACGCGATTGCGATGAACGAAGAAGAGGCGTTCAAGCTGGCCGACGAAATCGGCTTCCCGGTGCTTTTGCGGCCTTCGTTTGTGCTGGGAGGGCGCGGAATGTTCACCGTTTATTCCAGAGAGGAACTGGAATCGGTGATTCGGGAGGCCGTCGCCGCGTCGCCGGACAAACCGCTTCTGATCGATCAATTCCTGGAAGACGCGATCGAACTCGACGTCGATTGCGTTTCCGACGGCGAGGTTTCCGTCATCGGGGGCATGCTTGAACATATCGAATTCGCCGGCGTCCACAGCGGGGATGCCGCCATGGTAATGCCACCCCACACGCTGAAGGAACCGATGCTTGATCGGGTGAGGGAGTCCACTCACGCCCTGGCGCGGGAGCTGAGAGTTGTCGGGCTGATGAATATCCAGTTTGCGATCAAGGACGACGAGCTCTACGTGCTCGAAGTCAATCCGCGCGCATCCCGCACGGTGCCGTTTGTCAGTAAGGCCATTGGTGTTCCCATGGCCAAGGTGGCGGCGCGGGTCATGGCCGGAAGAAAACTCGGGGATCTCGGCTTTACCGAGGAGCTGATTCCCGGGCATTGGTGCGTCAAGGAATCCGTCTTTCCGTTCGTTCGTTTTCCCGGCGCTTCGGTGGCGCTCGGCCCGGAAATGCGAAGCACGGGCGAAGTGATGGGGATCGACGAAGATCTCGGAATCGCGTTCGCGAAAATCCAGATGGCGGCAAAGCCGCCCCTTCCCGATTCCGGCAACGTCTTCTTGAGCGTAAAGGATAGCCACAAGGAAAAAGCGGTTGAACTCGCTCGGGGGCTGCGTGAATTGGGCTTTGTGCTTTATTCCACCTCCGGCACGGCGAAGTTCCTGACTGATTCCGGTGTCGAGGTGAACCGCCTGTTCAAACTGAGCGAGGGTCGTCCCAATGTCGTGGATATGCTCAAGAACGGAGAGATTTCCATGATCATCAACACGCCTTCGGGAATGATCCCGTTGCAGGACGAGAACAGGATTCGGTCCGTGGCGGTGGCTCACAATGTCTGCATTATGACCACCATTACCGGCGCGTTCGCCGCTCTTGACGGGATTCGTGCGGTCAGGGGAAAAGGCGTGCAAGTGCGCGCCCTTCAGTCCTACTACAAGAACGTGGAAGAAGCCGAATCGAATTGACCGGCATGACGCGCGACAAAAATCCACGGCTCGTCGCCTTGCTTTCCGGCCCGGACCGCCGCGGTATTGTCGCCAGCCTGGCCGGGTGGATTTACGAGCACGGCGGCAACATCATTCACGCGGATCAGCACCGGGACCGGGAAGAGGAGATTTTTTTTCAACGGATCGAATGGGACAGTTCCTCCGGCCGGCTCCAAGAGGAGGCGGCTTCATTCGGAACGTTCGCCGCCGGGAACGGGATGCGGGCGACGGTGGCGCTCCCCGGCCATGTTCCGACCATTGCGATCCTGGTGTCCCGTTTTCCCCATTGCCTGCACGATCTCGTCTTGCGCTGGAAGACGGGAGAGTTTCGCTGCAGGATTGCCTGTGTCGTTTCCAATCACGAGGATCTCCGTGCGGATTGCGAGCGTTTCGGTATTCGGTTTCATCACATTCCCGTTGATCCCGGGACGAAGAACGAAGCCGAAAGCCGCGCGTTGGCGCTGTTCCAGGAAGAGGGCGTGGAGTTGGTCGTTCTCGCCCGGTACATGCAGATCCTTTCGGCGGAATTCCTGGAACGGGTGGGGTGTCCCGTGATGAACATTCACCATTCCTTCCTGCCGGCTTTTGTCGGGACCCGTCCCTATCACCAGGCGCACGCCCGCGGCGTCAAGCTCATCGGCGCGACCGCTCATTACGCGACGGCCATTCTCGACGACGGGCCGATCGTTCACCAGGACGTCGTGCGCGTGTCTCACCGGCACGATGTCTCGGATCTCATTCGAAAGGGCCGGGATCTGGAAAAGATCGTTCTCTCCCAGGCAGTCGCCTGGCAACTCGAACACCGGATTCTGATATACGGCCGAAAAACAGTCGTATTCGATTAACTTTGCTTTTTTGGACGTTTCGGACGCGGGTGTGCACGGATGGCGGGAATGTGTTGACTCCATTCCATAACTTCCCGTTTATTGTCGCTTTGCAGCGGACAATGCCAGTAAGCAATTCATGAAAAAAAAGGCGACTACTCAACCTGACAGGAAGATCGAAGCGGACGAGCGTAATATCGTCGCGGTCGACGAGGCTTATAAAGAGGCGGGTCTGGAAGACCGGATGTACCTCATCTGGCACAAGTACAGCACGCTCATCGTCGGCGCCGTGATCGCCGTATTTGCGGGGACGATTCTGTATTTTGCAATGCTGTATATGGCGGAGCGGAGAGAAGCGTCAATTCGCGATGAGTATGCCGCCGCGGAAACGGTCGAAGCCAGGGAGGCATTTGCGCGGGATTACCCGGGCCACCTGCTCGGCGGAACCGCGGCCCTGGAAGCGGGTGACAACCGCTTTGAAGCGGAGGAATACGAGCCGGCGGCGGAAATGTATGCCTTGGCGTCATCGGCTCTCGACCGACATCCGCTCGGCGGCCGGGCACGCCTTGGGGAAGGGATGTCCTATGTTTTTCTCGGACGGACGGACGATGCGGAACGCGTGTTTAACGCTCTGGCGGACGATGCCGATGCGCTGCTGGCGGTTCGCATGGAGGCCAAGTCCCAATTGGCATTGCTTGCGTTCGAGCAGGGAAACTACGAACGGGTGAGCGACCTTTTCGACCGGATCGACGCCGAAGACCAGATGGGGTATTGGTCCGACCGCGTTCAGTCGCTGGTCGACGAGATCCCGTAGTCCGCCCGTTCCCTGGTGCGTGTGCCGAAATTCCGGCCGCCCCGGATTCCCGTGCCGCGGAACCGTTCGATAAGCTCGCGCCGGACGTCGTTGCACGGATCGAAAGGATCGTGGAACAGAAATAGGGCTGACGTTTCCTCCAGTCACCCGGAATCCAGGCCGGAAATCGCCAAGGAACGATTGCATGCGGGGAATAAGTGTGTTTTCCTGTTGAATATTCTGAAATCACCTGCATTCTGTCCAATTTTCCTGCTTGCGTATTGATTCTCATACCTGCGTGATGGACTGAACGATCTTTCCAGGTTCCTGTCGGGAACCCTTTTAATTTATGCGTATTCGAAACCGGGACACATTTATCTTTATTGCCGCCTACCACATTCTTCTAGTGGCGCTCCTCCCGTTCTTTGTCGGAGTGTTTTCGTGGCCGGCCGCACTTTTCTTTCTGATCACGTTTATGGTGGGCGGGCTTTCCATCACCGCCGGCTACCACCGCCTGTTTTCGCACCGGTCCTACTACGCCCATCCCATCTATGAATGGACTGTTCTGCTGACCTCGACGCTAGGGTTTCAGTGGTCCGCGCTGATGTGGTCCCATGATCATCGCCTTCACCACAATCACGTCGATAGCGACAAGGATCCTTATTCGATCAACAAAGGGTTCTGGTACGCCCATTTTCTCTGGCTGTTTTCGTACAAACGGGATTTTCAGGAGGGGCTGGTTGCCGACCTGCTGAAGAATCCGCGGGTGATGTTTCAGCACCGCCACTATATCCTGCTGGCGATTCTGGTGAACGGGGCTGTCTTCGGAATCGGCTGCCTGTTCATGCACCCTTTGGCGTCTTTTTACGCCGGTGTCGTCGCGCGGATCTTTGCCATCCACCATTGCACCTGGTTTATCAATTCCCTCGCCCACACATGGGGGTCGAAAACCTACGCGCGTGAACTCAGCGCCGTTGATAACGCCGTCATGGCGCTGTTGACCTTTGGCGAGGGGTATCACAACTACCACCATGTTTTTGCCGGCGATTATCGAAACGGGGTTCGCTGGTACCATTTCGATCCGACCAAGTGGCTCGTCTGGACGGCCTCGAAGCTCGGTGTGGCCAAAGGATTGCGGACGGTCGATAAAGTCAGAATCCAGAAGAAACTCGTGCTTAAGGATAAGGAGCTCCTCCTTGACAGGCTCGGGCAGGAGTTCGACGAATTTGCCGCCGAATTGCGTGAACGCGTTGAAACTCTGGCCGCGAGGTTCGAAGAGAACGCGTCCGCGTTGATGGCGACGCTCAGGGAATTTCAAAAGGCATCGACCGAACAGCGCCGATTGCTCCGCGCGGAAATCAGGCGGCATCGCAAAGAGTTGCAGGCATCCTGGAAGGAGTGGGTCGAACTCACGCGTAACGCGGCAAGCCAGTACGCGATCGCGCATTAGCAAGAGCGGTAAGCCCCTCCTGTCGGAAGCACCGTGACTCGCGATTGACGGCATCGTGCCTTGCCCGACGAACACCCGGTCTGTACCTCTGAGTCTGAATACGTTAATAGCTCTCTTGCCGGGAGAACCCGCGGAGAATACTCGGAATCGTCGCGCTTCGCGCTGTGGATCGTTTCAATCCGCTCGAAGGCAACCGTTCAGGATAGACGCCGAACCGTGAGCGATGGTTCTATAGCCATACAATTTCCGGCGCCGGTTCAGCGGGATTGCGGCGTGAAGTTACGGCCCGAAGGCGATAGAAATTGATGGTGCGCGTCCGCTCCGTCCGACGGGACGCCGCGTCGCTCAATGTTGATTGAGCCGGTCACAGGCTGCCCGGGCACGTTTCCGGAGAGCGAAAGGGGGGCTTGATGATCGATGTGTAAAAAACCTGTAATAGAGAACTAATAAAATTGTAAAATGACTGAACGGCAATGATTTGCGTTTGATAAGGAGGTTCGGGATCACATATATGGATGCAACGCCAAACATTTAATGGTCCAAGCAAGTCGTCAGGAGTTGATGAATACAGTGGAAACCTTTCCCGGCACCTGCGCCGGGCTGGCACCGGGCCAGGAAGAGCCGGAACACGCATTGGATACGGAGCTTTTCCTCCGTTTTCCGGATGGGGTTTGCCCGATCTTGTACAGTGCGGAAGGTGAGTACGAAAAGCGTTTTTATGCCCGTTACCTGAGTGACATTCAGTTCCTCCTGAATCAGAACCTCAGCGCGTGGGCGGATTGGCGTTCGAAACTTGAAGAGGAGGATTCGGGTCCGGTCCTCGAGTTCGATCCCGAATGGTTTTCTTTTTTGCTTCCCGCCAAGGAATTCACACGAATGGAGTTGTTTGCGTGGTACTGGCTCTGGGTGGATGGCGACCGCGGATTCTCAATTTCACGTTATGCATTGGAGGAGCTCCGGGAAGCGTTCCTGGCCGCCCGTGAATTCGGGCACATCGCAGCGGAGCTTTACCGTGTGACCGCGGAAATCAACAGGCATCTCGATGTTGGCTCACCGCGAGAGGGGTTCGGCAAATATCTTCTGGACGAGGATACGCAGGATGATTTTCATTCGGTTTGTCACGGTCAGAGGATCTGGTTCCTCGACCTGCTGGTCGATTACGAGCCTTTGGTGCAAAACAGCCTTAACCACGGCCGGGATCCCGAGTTTTCAGTGTGGCTCTACCGAGTGGCCGGAGAAAAACACCTGAAGAACGTAGCGGGGCAGGTTTGCGCGGTTTACCGGAAGGGATGCTGGAAGGTCGATAGCAGCGCGCGCAGGGATTTTTCCACGAACGCGATTCTGTCGGACTGCGACTCCAGGGCGACCTTGGTGAAAGGTTGACATTCCGCCTCCTCGCGGAGCCACGCCGAGCCGGCGACTACCCGTGAGGCGTTCCGCACCTCTGTAATGTTTCCATCGAATACATCCGGCTTAACTTATTGAAGTGCGGGTCGAGGGAGGAGTCGTTCTCCCAGATGCGTTCCCGCTCCGCGCCGAACACTGCCGAGACCGGGATGAGTCCGCGTACCGAGTTGGTCAGGAAAACCGCGTCGGACGGGGTCATATCCGCGAGGGTGTAATCGCCTTCAATGTGAGGCAGCCGGCGCGACCGGGCCAGGCCGAGGAGGAACTGGCGGGTGACTCCCGGAAGGATGCGTCCCGTGCACCGCGGAGTGTGAACGCACCCGTCGCGAATGAGAAAGAGATTGCTTGTGACGCCTTCGCAAAGCCGACCGTCCGGGGACAGCATGATTCCCTCGTCGCCGGGCGCCGTTTTCCGATCGAGCAGCTCGAAATGGCCGGCAAGCGAGTTCAGATAGTTCACGCTCTTGGGACGTGGATCGAACTCGGATGAGTTGCGGCGCGTCGTCAGCACATGAAGAGAGACCGGCTGCGAGTCGTTTTCGGAAAGCGGGCGCGGCACGAGCAGTTCGGTCGGAGCCGTATATGCCTGACGGGGCAGCCCTCCGGGTGTGGGTCCGGCTGAGACGGTGTACCGGAACGCGGCATCGGGCAGATCGTTGGCTTTCAGGAGTTCGGTCAGAACCGGCTCCATGCGGGGCTCTGTTCCGAGGAATGTATTTCCGTAACGGATACGAATTTGCTCGCAGCCCGATTTGAGGCGTTTGAGGTGTTCGTCGATAAGAAACGCGCGACCGTTGAACGTGCGAAAGGTCTCAAAGAAACCCGCGCCATAGAGAAATCCGTGGTCGGTGGCGGAAACAGTGGCTTCTTCTTCGGGGAGAATTCGGCCGTTCAGGTAAATTTTCATGGGACGGCTTCTACTGCGCGGTTCTGGTCTGAGCGGCGGCTTCGGCGTGTTCCACCGCCACCCAAAGAGCTTTGGCCTTGTTCAGCGATTCCTCGTATTCCTTCTCGGGAACCGAGTCCGCCACGATCCCCGCGCCCGCCTGCACGTGCGCCCGGCCGTGTTCAGCGACGAGCGTGCGGATGACGATGTTGAGCTCCATGTCGCCGGCGAAACCGATCCAGCCGATCGAGCCGGTGTAGGGACCGCGGCGCACCGGCTCGAACTCCTCGATAATCTCCATCGTCCTCACTTTGGGAGCGCCGGTAATGGTGCCGCCGGGAAAGGTCGCCGCGATCACATCGAGGGCGTCCCTGCCTTCCGTCAGCCGGCCTTCGATGTGCGAAACGATGTGGCGGACGTGAGAATAGTCTTCCAGTACCATGAAGTCGCGCACTTTGACCGTCCCGTAGCGCGAAACCCGTCCGAGGTCGTTGCGGATCAGGTCGACGAGCATGAGGTGCTCGGCGCGCTCCTTGGGATGCGCCATCAGCTCGACGGCGAGCTCGTGGTCGCGGTGAGATTCTTGATCGCGGGGCCGGGTTCCCGCGATCGGACGGGCTTCAAGCCGATCGCCGTGAAGGCGCACCAGGAGTTCGGGCGAACCGCTGACCAGGGTGAATCCGGGGAAACGGAGCAATCCCATGTACGGCGAGGGATTGATCCGGCGGAGCGCTTCGTAAACGGATTCGGCGGGAATCGAAAGCGGACGGGTTTCCCGAAGCGAGAGATTGACCTGGTAGGTGTCGCCGGCGGCGATGTATTCCTGGATCCGTTTAACGGCGCCGATGAACTCCCCGCGGTCGAGGGAAAATGCGGGGGGAGCGACGGAGGGTGTTGGCGGGGGCGCGGCGAGGCCCGGAGTCGGCGACGGCGCGTTTGCCGCTTCAATCCAGGCGGCGGCATTGCTTTCGGCGGTCTTCCCGCATCGGTCGAAGGCGGCTTTCAGAGCGGCGTGGTCCGCGTCGGTTTCCGGACTCCCCGCTTCGCGCCGGTCCCAGGCAACCGAGTAGAGAATGGCCTCCCGATGGTCGTAAATGCAGCCCTCGGAGAAGACCGCGAGCGCGTACAACGGAATATCGATGTCCGCTCGTGCGGTTTCGGGCAACCGTTCCAGAGTGCGGACGAGGTCGTACGAGAACATGCCCGCGAGTCCGCCGCAACAAGGCGGATATCCGGCGATCGAGGGGCCCGGATTCCGGGCGAGCCAGGCGCGGATCACATCAAGGGGCCGGCCCGGGCGGCGTTCGCTCAACTCAAGGGTTCCGTCCGGTGAGACGGCATTGACGCGTCCTTCGGTTTCGGAGCCGGTGATGATTTCCTTGATCCTGATAGCGAGGATCGTGTAACGCCCGTCTTTTCCGCTTTCGAGCAGCAACGTGGGTCCCTCGTCCCAGAAGTTCAGCCACGACTCCGGAAGCTTTTGTCCCGGGTACGCGACGACGCGCGGCAACCGGCTGAAGGTTCCCGACCAGCGAATCCAGTCTTCGAATCGGATTGGTTCCATGGCGTCGAAAGAACGATTTTGAGCGGAAAGATTCCCGAATGGCAATAGCCCGAATCGATTGGCCGAATCGCGCGCCCGAAGCGAATGGATTCCGCGTTTGTCGGGTTTTCCGAGAAGGAACTTGATGACGGGGAGTGGAAAACCTTTACGTGCTTCGTCCTGCCGTTTGAATGGAGTCGATGCAGGATACAGCGATCATTGTGCCGGCGCGTTTGCGATCCACGCGATTTCCCCGAAAACTGCTTCACGAAATCGAGGGAAAGCCGCTGATTCTTCACGTTGCGGATCGCATCGCGAGCGAGGTTCCGGAGATTCCGCTGCATTTCGCGGTCGACGATCCCGAACTGGCTGCGGCATTGCGGGAGCGGGGCTATTCTTTTGTGATGACATCGCCCGATCACCCGAGCGGTTCCGACCGGATCGCCGAGGCCAACGCGACGATCGGTGCGCGCTGTGTCGTCAACGTCCAGGCCGACGAGCCGTTGGTGACGGGAAAACAGATTCGTGCGCTGGCCGCGGCGGTGCGCGGAGAGGCGCCGATGGCGACCCTGGCCGTTCGCTTCGAGCGGAAGGAGGATTTTTTTGATCCGAACCAAGTGAAGGTCGTGTTGGATGAACAGGGCAGGGCGCTTTATTTTTCCCGGGCGCCGATTCCGTTTCCGCGCGACGAAGCCGACGGCATCGACGAGGCCTGGTTTCGGGAACACGATTGCCGCCGCCATCTCGGTCTTTACGCCTATCAGCGCGATTTCCTGAAGATTTTGGCGCATCTTCCCCCGGGCAGGCTCGAGCGGATCGAACGTCTCGAACAGCTCCGGGTGCTGGAAAACGGTTATTGCATTGCCGTCGCCCCGACCGACGAGCCGACCATCGGCATAGACACGCCGGACGATGCTCGGCGCTACGAAGCGTACTTGAAGGATTTACCTTGACGGTCGGCAATGGGCGGGTGTCATTCTTCCTTAACGTGAAGATCAACGTATTTGTCACACCGAAGAAAAACGTTCTCGATCCGCAGGGCGCGGCTATCGCGCACGCGATGACGAGCCTTGGGTTCAAAGACCTGAAAAACGCGCGCATGGGCAAGGTAATCGAACTGGAGCTCGAGGGCGAGCCCGGGGAGGATTTTGAGGCGTCCATGGACCGGGTTTGCCGGGACCTCCTGAGTAATCCCGTGATCGAGGATTACCGGTGGAGCATCGAAGACGCGGGTTGATGAAAACGGCTGTAATTCAATTTCCCGGTTCGAATTGCGACCAAGACGCCTTTCACGCCTTTGCGACGGTTCCGGGACTCCCGGCGCGAATGGTGTGGCACAAGGACGAATCGCTCGGGGACGCGGAGCTGGTTGTCCTGCCGGGAGGATTTTCGTTCGGCGATTATCTGCGGTGCGGGGCGATCGCGCGATTTTCTCCGATCATGCGCGCGGTGACCGGGTTCGCCGAAAACGGGGGCGTCGTTCTCGGGATCTGCAACGGATTTCAGGTCCTTTGCGAAGCGGGCCTCCTTCCGGGCGCGCTGATACGCAACGAATGCCTGGAGTTTCGCTGCACGACGGTCGAACTCCGGGTCGAAGAGGCCGGACCGTTCTTCAATCGGGAGAAACTGGGCGAAAGGCTGATGATCCCCGTCGCCCATGGCGAGGGGAATTACTTGATCGACGGCGAAGGGCTCGATTCGTTGCGCAAGAACGGGCAGATCCTTTTCCGCTACGCGGCCCGCGGGTCCGCAGCGGATCGCCGGCTGGAGAATCCCAACGGTTCGGTGGACAATATCGCGGGGATCCGAAACCGCCGCGGCAACGTTTTCGGCATGATGCCGCATCCGGAGCGCGCGGTGGAAAGCTTTCATCCGAGCCGCGACGGGATTCCCGTTCTCAAGGCGGTTCTGGAGGCGGCGAAGAGCGGCGCCGGGGTCGGCGTATGAAGAATCTTACGGCGCCTGTCGCGTTCCGGCTCTTGCTTCGTCCCATCAGTTGAATTTCTAAAATGACGGTATCGCAAAAACTTTCGCCCAATCCCGATCCGCTTCTCAATGTGAGGATCACGCCGGAACTCGTGAATAAGCACGGAATCCTGCCCGAGGAATACGAGAAGATTCTCGGTGAACTCGGCCGCGAACCGACGCTGACCGAGTTGGGAATCTTCAGCGTGATGTGGTCCGAGCATTGCTCGTACAAGAACTCCCGCCCGCTCCTCAAACAGTTTCCCGCGGAAAAATATCGCACGGATCCGCCTTACGGAAAAGTGCTCGTCAAGGCCGGCGAGGAAAACGCCGGGGTGATCGACATCGGGGAGGGGTGGGCGATTTGCTTCAAAATCGAATCCCACAACCATCCCAGCGCCGTGGAGCCGTTCGAAGGGGCCGCGACGGGAGTCGGCGGCATAATCCGGGATATTTTCACAATGGGCGCCCGTCCGGTTCTGCTGACGAACTCGCTTCGCTTTGGCGACCTCGGATCAAAGACCGTCCGGCACATTTTCCGCGGGGTCGTCGCAGGGATCGCGCATTATGGAAACTGCATGGGTATTCCCACTGTCGGCGGCGACGTGTACTTTGACCCCTCCTACGAAGGAAATCCCCTCGTCAACGCTCTGTGTCTCGGCGTGCTCCGGCACGACCAGATCAAACGGGGAGCGGCTTCGGGAGTCGGCAATCCGGTTTTCTACGTGGGGGCCTCCACTGGGCGTGACGGTCTCGGCGGCGCCAGTTTCGCTTCGCGCGAACTGAGCGAGGAAAGCCAGGCCGACCGGCCGGCGGTGCAGAAGGGCGACCCGTTTATGGAGAAACTGCTGATGGAGGCGTGCATCGAAATGATGGCCGTTCCCGGACTGGTGGTCGGCATTCAGGATATGGGCGCAGCGGGACTGACCTGTTCGAGCTGCGAAACGGCCGCCCGGGGGAACGCGGGCATCGAGATCGAACTCGATCGCGTTCCGCAGCGCGAGACCGGCATGAACTCCTACGAGATCATGCTCTCCGAAAGCCAGGAGCGGATGCTCGTGATTGTTCAGAAGGGACGGGAAACAGAGGTGGAGGAGATTTTCGCCAAGTGGGATCTCCATGCCGAACAGGTGGGCGAGGTCACCGAAGGAGACCGGATGGTGGTGAAGCATCGCGGCGTGACGGTGGCCGACATACCCGCGAAACTTCTGACCGACGAGGGCCCGGTTTACCGCCGCGAGTCCTCCGAGCCGGGCTACCTCAAGGAGACCCGTGCGTGGACGGCGGATTCGCTCGGCGATCCCGCGCCGGAAATGCTTCAAGACGCGCTCGGACGCCTGCTGGCGATGCCGACGATCGCTTCGAAACGATGGGTTTACCGGCAGTACGACCACATGGTCATGGCGGGAACCGTGCTTGCGCCGGGAAGCGACGCCGCCGTCGTGCGGTTGCGCCTGGGCGACAAAGAAAAGTACGTGGCGATTGCCAACGACTGTAACGGCCGTTATTGTTATCTTAATCCGTACCGCGGAGGAATAATCGCAATGGTGGAATGCATGCGTAACCTGGCCTGCACTGGCGCGGTTCCCCTCGCCATGACGGATAACCTGAACTTCGGCAATCCCTACAAGCCGGAGGTTTTTTATACGATGGAGGAAAGCGTCCGGGGCCTGGCCGACGCGTGCCGCGCGTTCGACGTGCCGGTCGTCGGCGGCAATGTCAGCCTCTACAACGAGAACCGGAACGGGGCGGTCGATCCGACCCCTGTCGTGTCGGTCGCGGGATTAATCGAGGATCCCGCGCACATCACCAGCCAGTTCTGCCGGAATCCCGGCGACCGGCTTGTCCTGCTCGGCGGGTATCCCGACGAGCTCGGCGGCAGCGCTTATCTCGGGATCTGTCACGGACAGAAGGCCGGCGACGCACCCGGGGTCGATCTCGACGGGGAAATGACTTTGCACGATTTTGTCCGGAAACAGATTCGCGAGGGCCGTGCCGGAGCGGCCCACGATCTCGCGGAGGGCGGATTCCTGGTCGCCGTCGCCGAAATGCTTTTCGGCGAAGAAAAGCTCGGCGCCGAACTGCTTCTCAAGGATGTGGATCCGAATGCCCGCCTGGATGCCCTCTTCTACGGCGAGAGCCAGGGGCGGGTCATTCTGACGGTCGCGCATGCCGACTCCGATCGAATCCTTGCGGATGCGCGGGCTGCGGGCATTCCCGCCTCGGCGATCGGGACCGTTCTCGCGGAACCGGTCATGGCGGTTTCGTGCGAGGGACGGACGGAGAAATTGCGTTGGTCCGTGAACGACCTGAGAGACTTTTGGGAGAACGCGATTCCCGAGGCGATGCGCTTGCCGGGAATCCCGTCATGAGACAATGACCACTAATTTCCGAAACCGGCTTGTCCGCAGGATCCCTACGTTTCGGGAGAGGCTTCGACCGTTGGCCCGCGCTGTTTCCAGAATCACCGATGAGCGATAAAATCAAACACGAGTGCGGCATTGCCGTAGTACGGCTGCTCAAGCCATTGCAGTATTACCAGGACAAATACGGTAACGCCCTGTATGGATTTCACCGGCTCTTCCTGCTGATGGAAAAACAGCACAACCGGGGACAGGACGGCGCCGGGGTGGCGTCGATGAAGCTCGGCATGCCCGCCGGCAAGCCTTATATTTTCCGGTCGCGGAACATCAAAACAAATCCCCTCGACCGGATCTTCAGAAAGCTTCTCAAGGAGTATGGAAAACTCGTCAAAACCGGCGAAATCCACCCGGAGTTCGCGTCCACGGTAAAGGATAACTTCGAGTTCGGCGCCGAGATCTACCTCGGACACCTTCGCTACGGCACCTTCGGCGGATACGGCCTCGGGTCGTGCCATCCCTATTTTCGCAAGAGCAACTGGCCCGCGAAAAACCTCGTGATCGCCGGAAACTTCAACCTCACCAATACCCCCGAGCTGAACGACCGCCTCATCGACATGGGCCAGCATCCGATCTACGATTCGGATACGCAGACTCTACTCGAAAAAGTCGGGCATCACCTCGATGTCGAGCACGACCGCTTGTACCAGGAGTTGATTTCCGAAGGAAAAAACGGCGTCGAAGCGGTCGAAGCCCTCGGCAGGGAACTGGACCCGGCACAGGTCATTTCCGAGGCTTCGAGGGAATGGGACGGAGGCTATTCGATCGTCGGAATGGTGGGAAACGGCGACACATTTGCACTGCGCGATCCGGGCGGAATCCGTCCGTGTCATTATTACCACAACGACGAGGTTTTTGCGGTCGCATCGGAGCGGGCGCCGCTGATGACGGTATTCAGCGCGGGGGCGGACGAGGTCCGGGCGGTAAAGCCGGGACACGTGCTCGTTATCAAAGAGGATGGAACGCATTACGAAAAACCCTACGCCGAAACACTCAGGCAGACCTCGTGCACGTTTGAACGAATCTATTTTTCCCGCGGAAACGACCCGGATATTTACCGGGAACGGAAAGCGCTGGGCGGGGCGTTGACCGACCAGTTGCTCAATGCGGTGGATTACGATCTCGACCGTGCCGTTTTCGGCTATATTCCCAACACGGCCGAGACCGCGTACTACGGTGTGATGGAGGAGTTGCGCTCTCGCAGGCGGGAGGACGTGAAGCAGAGGATTCTCGAAGCCGTGCGGCAAAACGCGGTGACCGACGAACTTCTGGATGAACTGATCATGTCCAACTGGCCGCGAAGCGAGAAAATCGCTCACAAGGACATCAAGCTCCGGACCTTCATCAGCCAGGAAAAGTGGCGCCGGGATTTGGCCTCGCACGTTTACGATATCAGTTACGGAGTGGTGGGACCGGAGGATACCTTGGTGTGCATCGACGACTCGATCGTGCGGGGCACGACCCTCAGGTACTCGATCCTGAAAATCCTCTCGCGGCTCAATCCGAAGAGGATCGTGATCGCGTCCACCGCGCCTCAGATTCGCTATCCCGACTGCTACGGTATAGACATGTCGGAACTCGGAAAATTCATCGCCTTTGAAGCCGCGATCGCCCTCATCAAGGAAAGAGGTATGGGCGAGCTGATGACTGAAATTTACCGCGAATGCCTTTCGGAAGTGACCAAGCCGATGAAGAAGATCACGAACAGGGTGAAAGGAATCTACGACCCGTTTTCGGCCGACGAAATCTCAGGCAAGATTTCGGAATTGGTCCGGCCCCGGCTCAATGACTGGCACGGCGAAATTCAGGTTATTTTTCAGACGATCGAAAACCTGCACCGCTCCCTTCCCGACCATCATGGAGACTGGTATTTCACAGGCGATTTTCCCACACCGGGCGGCTTCAAGGTCGTCAACAATGCCTTCATCAATTACTACGAAAAACAGGAAGGCCGGAGTTATTGATACATCCCGCGCCGCGTTGCGGGTTTCATTGAGACAACCGATATACGAGGGGGACGGTCGGCGGGTGTTTGCCGTTCCATGACTCGCGTTCGGCGGCATCCGGGCCTTGCCCGATAAACAGCCGCGCGCTCTTCCTTAATCTTAATACATTAATAATATCGACTTGACCGATTCGATTGCGTTCATTCCGGGAATGGACTTTGAGCAGCTCAAACAACGGTTTGATCAAGCGGGCCAGGGACACGTTTTTCGGTATTGGGACGAGTTGCCGGAGATTGAGAAAGCCGGCTTGTTGTCGCAGGCCGCGGAAATCGACCTGGTCGAACTGGAAGGTCTGCTGGACGGCGCGGAAACCGGCGACGGCGGTTCTGTTTCCGACCTGGAGCCGGCACCGTACATCGCGCTGCCCGACGACCTGCATGGCGACTTGAGATGGAAGGCGGCGCGGGAGCGGGGAGAGGATCTCCTGCGAGCCGGGAAGGTCGCCGCGTTTACGGTTGCGGGGGGGCAGGGGACGCGTCTCGGCTTTGACGGCCCCAAGGGGACCTTCCCGGTCACACCGGTCAAACGGAAACCGCTGTTTCGGGTGTTCGCCGAAAAGATTCGCGCCGCGGAGCGGGTTTACGGAACATCGATTCCCTGGCTGATCATGACCAGTCACGCCAATCACGACGCCACCGTCGCATTCCTCGAAAAAAACGGGTTTTTTGGTTTGCCGGCGGAGAATGTTTCGTTCTTCCGCCAGGGACGCATGCCGGCCGTGACCTTCGATGGAAAAATTCTTCTCGAAGCGAAATCGTCGATCGCAATGAGCCCGGACGGGCACGGCGGCTCGCTGCGTGCGATGGTGCGGAGCGGGATCTTTGAAACGCTGCGTTCCCGCGGAATCGAAGTGATCAGCTATTTTCAGGTGGACAATCCGCTCGTCCGGGTAATCGATCCATGGTTCATCGGATTTCATTCCGCGCAGGGTTCGGAAATGTCTAGCAGAATGATTCCGAAAGCGCATCCGGACGAAAAGGTCGGCGTTTTCTGCACGTGGAACGGCCGGATCGACGTGGTCGAATACAGTGACCTTCCCGAAAAGCTCGCGCGCGCGACCGACGGGCAAGGACGCATCCGGTTCAATTCCGGAAATATCGCGGTTCATTTGCTGGAGACGTCATTGGTGGAGCGAGTGGCCGGAAGCGGGGAAACCCTTCCTTTTCACCGTGCGAAAAAGAAGGTTCCGCATCTTGACGATGCGGGCGAGAGGGTCTCGCCTTCCGAACCGAACGCCATCAAGTTCGAAATGTTCGTATTCGACGCCGTGCGAATGGCCGAAAACCCTCTCATCCTCGAAACCGGGCGCGAGGACGAGTTCAGTCCGGTCAAGAATGCCACCGGGGAGGACTCAGCCGAAACCTGCCTCCGCGACCAGCTCAAACAGTTCGCCCGCTGGATGCGCGCGGCCGGAATCGATATGCCGGTTGATGAAAACGGCGTTCCCGCAATCCGGATCGAGATCAGTCCGCTTTTCGCCCGGGACGAAGATTCCTTCCGCGAGGCCTGGAAAAAGCTTCCCCGAAAACCCGAGGTTCGCGACGGATTGTATTTGGAATAGAATAGGGCACCGAACAGCCAGCCTTACTCAATCCCCGTCCGGATTGTCCTCGGCGATCGCGGCGAACTGTCCTTCAGGGGTGTACCACCGCAGTGCGCCGTCGTCGTATCGAAGTCCTTCGTGGTCCATGGAGAAGTATTCATCGACTTCGAGGACGATCCGGCGCGACCAATGGCTTTGGCCTTCGGTGGATACGCCGTTGATGCTCGTGTAGTTCGCGCTGATTCCGTCGGCCAGTGGATTGAATGCGCTTCGCTCTTCCGAGAACCAGTGCTGGGAGGAGCGAATATCGCCCGTTCGCCGGAAATAGTTGAAGTCAAACTCGGCATTGCCCGCCGAAAGAAACCAGTCCTGCGCCGCCATCGCCAGAACCCGTGCGTCGTTGTCGACGATCGTTTCCATCGCCGTCCGGCGAACATTGCGAACCACGGGAATGGCGATCGCCGCGAGAAGACCGATGACGAGTACCGCGATCATGATTTCCAGGAGGGTGAAACCGTTCCGGGCGGTGACGTCGCGATGATTCGGTTTCCCGCGCCGCCGGGAATCGGCTGAAGGTATGGGCTTTTTTTGATGCATTGTCGGGAACGGGTGGGGGAGAAAAAGAGGTGTTTTGCGGGACCCCCGGGGGATGAATTACGCTTCCGGGATGCGACCGCCGGGTAATGGCCCGCCGTGCGGGTTGGGATAATGAACATCATCCAACGCCATCGGACGGGTCATTAGGAACAGAGGTTGATTCTGCGGAATTCTTAAGCCAATCCGCGCAGGATTCCAAGCAAAAGTTTACATTAATTTTACGGAGATCCCGCCTGATTCGGAGGACAGTGTATCGGTTTGGATTCCGGCGGCTTTTCTGACGCCGCAATTACGACCGGCAGCAGGGGGTATCGCGGTGGCTGCCGCCTACTTTTTATATACCGCCTTCGGGTCGAAAACGCGATCCTGGGTGAACTCCAGGCGGAAGGTCTTCGGATCGGATACCTTTCGGTAAAAACAGGAGCGAAAGCCCTGGTGACAGCAGCCTTCACCGGTCACCTCGACTTTGATCATGACGACGTCTTGATCGCAATCGACGTAAACCTCTTTGACTTTTTGGACCAGGCCGGATTCCTCGCCCTTGATCCAGAGTTTTTTCCGGCTCCGGCTGTAGTAGGTCGCTTTGCGTGTTTCCAGGGTGAGCCTCAGCGCTTCTTCGTTCATGAAGGCGACCATGAGGATGTCGCCCGAAGTCGCATCGACCGTGATGGAAGGAATCAAACCGTTTTCGTCGAACTTCGGTCGCAGTAGATCGCCCTCTTCGATTTCGGTCTTCTCTGTTCGTTCAGGAAAAATGCGTTTATTCATTATTTCGAGGGTGGATGACCGCAGCCCGCGGAGCAAGTCCGGTTTCGTCCGGATTGCATCACGGTGCGTCGGTGCGTCAGTGCGTCGGTCGGTGGAATGTGTCCGCCGTGATAAGTCACGCCGTCGGCTTGGCAAAGACGGAGTGCCTCAAATACGCCCGTTCCTGGGCGAACGGGTATAATCCGGAATCCTGTACCACCGGAATGTGCTCGGATTCCACCACCTCCCATGTCGCATACCCGTAAGCGACGTCCGAAAACCGGAGTTGACCTTCGTCCGGTATCCATTAGGAAGATTGGGTCATGGGAAAACAATACAACAAGGAGATCAAACGCCGTCGTCGCAAGGCGTACCTGGAACGCCGCAAAGAACTGGCGAAAACTCAAATGCATTCCGGACGGAAGAAAAAGGCCTGAGCGCCGGGGCGTATCGTGAAATCACCCGATGATCACGGGCGCTCTCTCCGTTAACAGGCATGAGTCACGTGGCGCCTGCATCGCCGGCCGGCGTCACCAGCCGATGGCCGATCTCGTTCCCTGCTTGGTGATCTGGACTTCGTCTTCCCAGACGGCGAGGCCGGAACTGACTTCGGTCATCGCCAGTTGAAAAATGTAGGTCGTCTGGCGTGTTCGTCCCGCGCGAACCTGGTCCTCCATGATTCGTCCGGAAAGGGTGAAATACGGGCGCCGTTGTTCGGTGGGACGGTCCTCAAGGAACTCCTGGTACATCCGTTCGTCCTCGGCGAGTGGATCTTCGGCGCCGCCCAGTCCGATGGTCGTGGTAGTGAGGACTTTGCCGCTCTGGTTCAGGTCGCGCCGAATCTTTCCGGTAAGCATATTCGTGTCCACCTGGATGCTGGTGTTGTTGACGATTCGGCTGACCGCCATCACCGACGGTTGTTCCGGAGCCCGGTCCAGAACGCCGGAGATGAGCAACGAGTCGATCATTCGGTCGGCCGCTTCGTTCCAGTCCTGGATGTTGATATCGTCGAGCGTGACGATGGTCCGGGGTCCGCCCGGATCCACGTAGCCGGCCGAACGACAGCCGGTGGAGGCGGTCAGGACCAGCAGACCCAGCCCGAAAGGCGTCAGGAGCCGGAGGAGGAATCGTGTGGAGTTGCGATTGGATTTGGTTTCCATGGAGACGGAAGGTTGTGGAATTGGTTGTTGTGTGAGACCCATATTGGTGGACTGTGGTTCGCAAATATTTTCAGGAAAGTACGCGAGGCCGAGCGGACAGCTAACGGACCGAAGTCATAAGCTTCAGGCGAAAATCGACGACCCGGGAATTGGGCGCGACTCCGCTGATGGTGACGATCTCTCCCCCCTCCACCTGGAGGGCCCGCCAGGGGGTGGTCGCCTGTTGGATCAGCATCCCTTCTTCGTCGAACCATTCGAACTGGTAGTTGAAGCGTTGAAGGGCCCGGCGGGTATTGCGCAGCTCGACCTGGACCCGAAGAAGGTCGTTGTTGACCATGGCTTCGTTGACACTGCGGACTTCGACGATACGGCCGAGACTGCGGTCGGTGGCGATGCGCTCGTCCTCGACCACCGTGGGCTGAGCTCTGGGTTCGGCCCGCTGGATTGTGTCGACCGACGACGTCCGGCAGCCGGTCGCGAACAGCAGGAGGGCGCCGGCGAAGGCGACGGCAAGGGGACGAAGGAGAGATATGCGTTTCATTGTAGTGTGAATTGATTAACGATCAGAGGCGTGCCGCGACTGATTGACTTTACATAGACTACATTAACGATTCCTTCCCCAAGCTCAACTTCAATGTTGCGGGCAGAGTAAGGAGTGCTGACGGTGATTCTGCGATTCTCGGGGGTCGCAAAGCTGCACAACTGAAACTCCTTTGGAAGGGTGTGCCAGGAGCGGAGATCGGCCTGATTCGTCGCAATCTGGTAAACGATGCCTCCGACCCGGATCAATGCGCCAGCAAACCCCGCATCTTTGGTCGCCTCGGTGAGCGCGTATTGGGCGGTTGCCTTCGTCGCGGTCGCCGCGAGAGTTTTGGCGATCACCACGGGCATTTCGTTCCGAAACTCCTGCGCCACTATGCTGTCCATGCTCGCCAGGCGAACCGTTTGATGATTTCCTTCGTTCGTAAGGACTGTCAGGCGGGGTTCGTGGCGGGCGCGGAAGCGCATGTCCGGAAAGGCGGCGCCGATGTAGGGGACGTCCCTGGAGAATCCCCAAAGGGGCAGATCGATGCGCACTTCGTCGCGGGTGGGGCCGCGGCCGGTCTCAAATAAAACGTAGGTTGTCGGCGACATTCGACCCCCCTGCAGCCGATCGTGAATCCGGTCGATGTCCTCGCGGATGTAATCGGTGTCCCGGATCATGCCCGCGACGCGTTCAAGCGACACTCGGGCGCGTTCGAGGTCGGAGGCGTCGCTCCAGGGGTGCCCCAGAAAGTAAAGGCCGTCGAGATACACGGCGAGCGGATTGACGTAGTCGGCGTAATAAGCCAGGTCCTGAAGGTGCGCGTAACGTTCGTCGAGTTGTCGTTGCAGGCTGGTGTCGCTAATCGTACGATTCACGTCGATTCCGTCGTCGCCGACCTGCTCGCCCGCCTCCTCGCGCGCTTGTTCGATGCGGCGGGCGTTACGCTGCACGGCATCCTGCTGGCGCTGATAGGCGCGGTTCAGTTCGACCCGCGCGTTTTCCGGTTCCCCGAGAGCCAGGTAATTCAGGGCCTTGTAGGTGTGCAGCATGATGCGGTCGTAGGCGTAGCCTTCGTAGGGAAGGGCGTTCAGGTTGGTGACCGCCGCCGCCGCCGCGACTCCGACGCGAACCTGCGCACGTTCTTCGTACTCGCTGATTCGGACCGCCGCGTCTTCAAACGCCCGATTGCTTTCCTCGAATTCTCCGGCGGCCCGGAGGGCGGCGCCTTGCTCCAGCAGCCAGAGCACCCTGTCGCGCGAGCCTCGTTTCCGTTCCGCCGCGCTGGTGGCGATACGCGCCGCACGGTCCACGTTTGCGGATTCCCATGCGCTGTTCAGGGATGAGGATTGACGGGAATAGCTCGCGCATCCCCCGGCAAGGAGGGACAAAACGAACAGCGCGAAAGCGATTCCCCGCGCGGCGACAGGTCCGAATCGTGACGCGGTCACGCCGCTTTTTCTAAAATGGACGGAATCGGATCCCATAAGCGGGTGCGGCCGGGATGCGGCCGCCTCAATTCTTCAATCGAAGGATAGCGGATCGTTCGAATTCCCGGGCGTTCCGCCACCCGTCGAATCCCCTGTCGGCCGCAAGAGGATCGGCAGAGAAAGCGTGCCAGGCCGAAACGTGCGTTGAAATAAGGTGAGCTTGCATTTTCATAGACGAGTCGCATCGGAGGAGAACCTGAGTTCTGACGCCGGCGCTGATTATAAACATAACGGCAGTTGACTCCGGTCAAGCCAGTAAGACAACGCCTTTTCCAGGTTGTTGTCGGAAAACTTCAACTTCTCCCCGATGTTGCGTTGTGGAGGCGGCTCCGGTTGGCGGAGGGGAACGACCGTCCGCGGACAATGTATTAATGGCGCGATCATGATCGACGACCAGTCCCTGACGCTGAAGGTCTTTGACGATACCCGGCAGGCGATTGAAAGCTTGGAACTGACGAAGGGATAGGCTTTAACTTAATCATGGAAGAACTGATTCGCCAATGGGTAAACGGATTGCCGCTTCCTTTCCTGTTTATCATCGTCGCGGTCAGTTTGTATTACCTGGCCAAAGGTGCGGATATCCTTGTTTGTGAAGCGGTTAGTCTTTCGTTGAATTGGGGGGTATCGAAAATGGTGATCGGGGTCACGATCGTCAGTATCGGTACCACGCTTCCCGAGGTGGCGGTATCCGTATTTGCAGCGGCAAAAGGGAACCCGGGTCTGGCCATGGGCAACAGTGTCGGCTCGATCATCTGTAATTCCGGCCTGATCCTTGGCCTTGCGGCTCTCGTCGCTCCACTGCCCATTACCCGTTCGGTTGTCAACCGCCAGGGGTGGATCCAGGTGGGCGCCGGTGTTCTGCTCGTTCTGGCCTGCCTTCCGTTCAGCAATCTCGGAAGCGTTTTTGTCGAGGGCGGCCGGCTTCCGAGGGGAATCGGGATGTTTTTTCTTGTACTGCTGGCAGCTTATTTGTTCCTTTCCGTGCAATGGACAAGGCAGGCGAGTGCGAGGTCCAAAGCCGGGAATGAAGATGCCTTTCAGGCCGATTCCAAAACCGTGCATCGTATTCTGCTCAAAATGTCTCTCGGAATCGCGCTCGTCCTGATCACCGCCCAGATCCTGATTCCGTCAATCGAGGAAAGTGCCGGACGCCTGGGCGTGCCGGATGCCATCATCGGCGCGACTCTCGTCGCTTTGGGAACGTCTCTTCCGGAACTCATGACCGCCTTGACCGCGGCGCGCAAAGGGCACGGAGACCTGGCCATCGGCAATGTTATTGGAGCCGATATCCTCAATGTCCTCTTGGTCTCCGGCGCGGCGGCCGCTCTGACCCCCGGAGGCCTCGCCACGACGGGAATATTTTTCGTCCTCTATTTCCCCGCCATTCTCTTCATATTCTTTGTCCTGCGCATAGGGTTCTTTTTTTCTCGAGAGTCCCTTGGGCGCGCCGTGGGGGCGGTTCTCGTCGGCGCTTACCTGATTGTCACGGTTTTGAGTTATATCCTGTGATCTTCGGCGCCCGGCCCTTCCTTTTTGTCTTTTCCATTAAGACCGCCCGGCACGCGACGGATTCGCATGGGGTCGATCGGCATCATGAACGGCGCGTGACTTTCCACCCCTGGGGGTTGACGCGAGCGCTGCGATTTGTTCACTTTGACGGTTTCAAGGATGGGTGCGATGGTTCTTGGAATACGGACGCTCCACCCGGTTTTCAGCAGTATGATCAATCTTAACAAAATTTCTCTCACTTACGGGGAGCGCGCGCTGTTCAATGAAATCTCCGCCGCCATCGGTCAGCACGACAGGATCGGCCTGGTAGGCGTGAACGGCTCGGGTAAATCCACATTCTTCAAAATGTTGCTCGGAGAAGTGGAACCGCCTGCCGGAGAGATTGAGAAGCCGGATTTTGTCACACTCGGCTACCTCCCGCAGGACGGCATTTCCTCGAAGGGCGGAACCCTGTACACTGAAGCGGAATCGGCGTTCGCCGACGCGCTCACACTCCAGAATAAAATCGACGCCGCCACGGAACGAATGTACGAACTGGATCCGTCCGGCGAAGAGTACTACGAACTGATCGACAGCATCGGCGAATGGGAGCACCAGCTTGAGGACCACGAACCGGAAAAAATGAAATCACGGATCGAACGGATCCTGCACGGGCTCGGGTTTTCCCACGAGGACATGCAAAGGGACACCGGCGAATTCTCCGGCGGCTGGCAGATGCGGATCGCGCTGGGCAAGCTCCTGCTGCAAACACCGTCGCTCCTGCTGCTGGACGAGCCCACCAACCACCTCGATATCCTCTCCCAGCATTGGCTGGAGCAGTATTTGAAGAATTACCGCGGCGCCCTGATGATCATTTCCCACGACAGGGCGTTCCTCAACACGGTCACGACCAGAACATTCGAACTCAAGCTCGGCAGACTCAACACCTACTCGGGCAATTACGGTTTCTACGAAAAGGAAAGCGCCGAGCGCATCGCCACCCAACGCAGAAAAGCGGCCGAGCAAAAGAAAGAATTCGCCCGCCAGAAAGAATTCATCAACCGGTTCCGGTCCAATCAGAAGAAGGCGAGCATGGTGCAGAGCCGCATCAAGCAACTGGATAAAATCGAAATCATCGAACCCGAACGCGAGGAGAAAAAAATCTTCTTCCGCTTTCCCGAACCGCCGCCCGCCAGCAAGAAGGTCGTCGAGTTGAAAGGCGTCCACAAAGCCTACGGAGATATCAAGGTTTTCAACGGCCTCGACCTGCGTATCGACAAGGGAGACCGCATTGCGGTGGTGGGCGTCAACGGGGCGGGTAAATCGACGCTCGCGCGGATTCTGGCCGGAGTCGAGCCCATCGACGAAGGCGAGCGTGATTGCGGCGTGAATACGGTTTTCGGGTACTTCGCCCAGCAACAGGCTGAGGAACTCGACCCTCGAAAAACGGTGCTTGAGGAAGTTGAAGCGGCCGCGATCGACCACCCCGACGCCAATCCGCGCGGCGCCCTGGGCGCTCTCCTCTTCAGCGGCGGCGAGCAGAAGAAACCGGTCGAGGTGCTGTCCGGCGGCGAACGCAACCGCGTCGCCCTCGCCAAGATGCTCATGCGCCCGGCGAACTGCGTGATCCTCGACGAGCCCACCAACCACCTCGACATCCGCAGCAAGTCGGTCCTTCAGGATGCGATCAACCTGTTCAACGGCACGGTCATCCTGGTCAGTCACGATCGCGACTTCCTCGACCCCGTCGTCAACAAAGTCCTTGAGGTCCGTCCCGACGGCAGCCGCATGCTGACCTGCAACGTCAGCGAATACATCGACCGCATCGAGAAGGAAGCCGTCGGTCAATAACTTCAGCAACGCGCGGTAACGACGCCGTTTTCCACCCGTCCTCCCCACCTGTCCGGCGCGGCGCCCGCCTTGGCGGCGTGTGAATGATCGACGCGAATCAAATCGAATGAATGGCGCGTTTGTCCACGGCCAGCGCGGCTTCCTTCAGGCACTCGGATACCGTGGGGTGAGCGTGTACGGTGCGTGCGATGTCCTCGGCGCTCCCGCCGTATTCCATATGAGCGACCGCTCCGGAGATGAATTCGGAGGCATTTCTGCCGATAATCTGGACTCCAAGCACCCGGTCGGTATCGGCCGAGGCGATCACTTTGACGATGCCGTCGGTCGCGTCGATCGCCAGTGCTCGCCCGTTTGCGGCCAGGGGAAATTTCCCAACGTTGACCTTGATCCGTTTCTCCCCGGCTTCGTCTTCGCCCATCCCGGCGCTTGCCACCTCCGGGTCGGTGTAGATCACGTTGGGGATCACGTCGTAGTTAACGTGGCCGGGTTTGCCGGCGATGATTTCGGCCACGGCAACGCCCTCCTCCTCTGCTTTGTGGGCGAGCATCGGTCCCGAAACAATATCGCCGATCGCGTGGATGTTCTCGACGTTGGTGCGGAAATGTTCGTCGGTCTTCACCCGTTTTTTGTCGTCGAGTTCGATCCCGATCTCTTCAAGTCCCAGCCCTTCTGTATAGGGTTTCCGTCCGACCGCGACGAGGACCTTGTCTGCCTCGAACTCCTTTGCGGAACCGTTTGATTCGGCGGTGACGATCAGTTTGTTCTTTTGCTTCTTGACGCCCGTCACTTTGGTTCCGGTTTGGATCCGGATTCCCTGTTTCTTCAATATGCGTTCAAGCGTTTTGGAGATATCCGCATCGAATGTGGAGGCGATTCGCGGAAGAAACTCTACGACGGTGACCTCGCTTCCCAGGCGAGCCCAAACCGCGCCCAGTTCGAGGCCGATCGCTCCGCCTCCGACAACGACAAATTTCCTGGGAACGGAATCGAATGCGATGGCGTGATCGCTGGATACAATGGACTTCCCGTCGATCTTGAGCGAGGGGAGCTCGGCGACGGCGGATCCGGTGGCGAGGATGATGTGTTTGCCGGTCAGCGTTTCGTTCGTCTCACCATCGACCAAGACGGTATTGCGATCCTTGAGGCGGCCGGCTCCGTGGAACACCGTCACGCCCTTTTTCGAAACGAGGGTGCCCACCCCTTTGACCAGGTTGCCGACGACCGCGTCTTTTTTCTTCATCAGGGCCGGGACGTCGATTTCGAGCGACCCGGTCTTGATTCCATGTTCCCGGGCTTTCTCATCGAGAAAGTGGTAAATCTCGGTGGAATGGAGCAGGGCCTTGCTGGGGATGCACCCGATGTTGAGGCAGGTGCCGCCGAGGGTCTTGCGCTTCTCCACCAACGCGGTCTTTAATCCGAGCTGGGACGCGCGGATTGCTGCGACGTAACCGCCGGGTCCGGCCCCGACGACGATGAGATCGAATTGGTTGTCCGACATGATTATTCTGTTATCTCCGGGTTTGAATCGGCCCCCGGCGGGACGTCTTCAAGTTGGCTTGTGCGATTTTGGAACTGAAGCGGGCGCGTGCGACGCCCCGTAATGAGCGGTCCGGATCCGACGAAACCACTGCTGCGATTCGATCAAAGCTCCAGCAGAATCCTGGCCGGATCTTCGAGCGCCTCTTTGATATTGCGGAGAAACGTAACCGCTTCGCGCCCGTCGATGATCCGGTGGTCGTAGGAGAGGGCGAGTTGCATGATCGGGCGTATTTTGACTTCGCCTCCGACAACCACCGGCCGGTCCTGGATGGCGTGCATGCCGAGGATGGCGCTTTGCGGCGGATTGATCACCGGAGTCGAGAGCATCGAGCCGAAGATTCCGCCATTGGTTATGGTAAAGACTCCGCCCTCCAGTTCGTCGAATTGAATTTTCCCCTCTTTGGCCCGTTCGGCGACGTCGGCGATTCGTTTTTCGATCTCCGCGTAGCTGAGCCGGTCGCAGTCGCGGATAACAGGAACGAGCAGTCCTTTGTCCGTGCTGACGGCGACCGAAATATCGTGGAAATGATTCTGCACCAGGGTGTCGCCGTCGAGCTGGGCGTTGACTGCGGGCACTTCTTTGAGCGCATGAACCGAGGCTTTGATGAAAAACGACATAAAGCCTAGTTTGATGCCGTATTTATCGACGAAGCGATCCTGGTAGCGTGCGCGCATCGTTTTCACCGTCGATAGATCGACCTCGTTGAAGGTGGTGAGAGTCGCGGTTTCACGCTGGGAGGCGACGAGGCGTTCGGCGATGCGCCGCCGCATGGGAGAGAGCTTCTTGCGCGTCGTCCGTTCGCCCTGCTCCGAAGCACGCGGTGCTTCGGGCTTTCCGGAGGATTCCTTTTCCCTGGACGCTTCCTGTTTCTCGGGCTCTCCTTCCTCGTCTTGCTGTTTCTTGACCGCTTCGAGTACATCGTTCTTGGTGACGCGCCCGTCTTTGCCCGAACCTTTGATCCCGGAGACATCGACGTTGGATTCTTCGGCGGCACGCCGAGCGGCCGGAGAGAGCGGATGACCGGTCTCTTTTTCGGAGGGGTCCTTTTCCTCCTTCGCAGAAGGCGCCTTTTCGCCGGCTTTTTCGGATTCCGATTGTTCTTTTTTGCTTCCCGATCCGTCTCCCGACGAATCGGCCGATTCGTCGATCTCCGCCACAACCTGACCGATCTCCACCTCCTCGCCTTCGTCCACTTTCAGCGAAATGCGACCGTTGGAGGATGCCAGCCCTTCAGACGTGATCTTGTCCGTCTCCAGGTCGAAGATGGGTTGGTCCCGTTTGACGTAATCTCCGTCGCTCACCCGCCACGAAGCGAGGATGCCGGAGGTGATCGATTCGCCCACGCTGGGGACTTTCACTTCTATTGCCATTTCTTATTTCTGTGAAAACGCGTCGTCCAGGAATTCCCGGAGTTCGATTTTGTGGCGGGCGAGCGAACCCACCGCCGGACTTGCGCTCGCGCCGCGTCCCGCGTACCGGGGACGGTGACCCAGAACCTCTTCAATCAGCGGGGAAATGTAAAACCATGCGCCCATGTTCTGAGATTCCTCCTGGCACCAGACGATTTCCTTCACGCGCTTATAGCGACCCGCGATTTCAGCGAGCCGTTCCCGGTCGAGGGGATAAAGCTGTTCGATCCTCACGATGGCGGTATTCTCGATCTTGTGCCTCTTGCGGAATTCGTCCAGGTCGTAAAAGATTTTTCCGGAACAAAGGATCAGCCGTTCGGCTTTGTCGGGAGGGTTGGGATCGTCGAGGAGCTGCTCGAAACCGCCCCGGGTGAATGCCTCAATGGGGGACGCCGCTCCTTTGTGGCGCAGGAGGAGTTTCGGAGTCATAATGATGAGCGGCTTGCGGTAGGGCTGCTTCATCTGGCGGCGCAACAGGTGGAAGAATTGCGCGGCGTTGGTGGCATTGCAGACCTGGATATTGTCCTCCGCGGCGGTCTGAAGGAATCTTTCCACGCGCGCGGACGAATGTTCGGGACCCTGGCCTTCGTAACCGTGGGGGAGGAAGAGGACGATGCCGCTGACGCGCTGCCATTTGGACTCGCTCGTGGTGATGAACTGGTCGATGATTACCTGGGCGCCGTTCGCGAAGTCGCCGAACTGGGCCTCCCACACGCAGAGCATTTGCGGATAGTCCAGAGAATAACCGAAATCGAAACCGAGCACGCCCGCTTCCGACAGCGTGGAATTATATACACAGAACTGGGCCTGGTCATCGTCCAGGTTGAGAAGCGGGACGAAACGTTCGCTGGTTTCCAGATCGTAAAATGCCGCGTGCCGGTGGCTGAACGTGCCGCGTTCCGAATCCTGGCCCGACAGTCGTACGGGAGTCCCTTCCAGCAGCAGGGTTCCGTAGGCCATGTCCTCGGCAAAGCCCCAGTCGATCGGGAGATCTTCAGCGAAAGCCTTGCGTCGGGCCGCGAGTTGTCGCTTGATCTTGGGATTGACCTTGAAGTTCTCGGGTACCTTGGAAAGGCCGTGGGCCGCCTTGCTCAACAGCTTCAAACTGACGCCGGTTTCAATGGGATCGAAGGAGTAGGGAGGCTGGAATACGGCATTGGATCCGCGGAATATCTTCGCCTCGGCCGACTGATCGCTCTGCCTGGCTTTCTCCTGGGCCTGGCTGACCCGGTCGAATGCGTCATCGAGAGTCTTCCGGTACTCCGATTGGATCTTGTCCGATTCGCTTTCGCTCAGCGTCCCTTCGTCGATTAGCCGGCGAGTGAGAATTTTGCTGATGGAGGAATGTTTGGCGATTTCCTGGTAGAGGATCGGCTGGGTGAACATCGGCTCGTCCATCTCATTGTGCCCGTGCCTCCTGTAGCAGTACATATCGATCACGATGTCCCGCTGGTAGGTCTGCCGGAAGTCGAGAGCCAGTTCCATTATCATCGCCACCGCCAGGGGATTGTCCCCGTTGACGTGGAATATAGGCGCTTCGATCATCTTCGCGATGTCGGTACAGTAGCGGCTCGATCGTGCTTCCGAAGGTTTTGTTGTGAACCCGATCTGATTGTTGATGACCAGGTGAATCGTTCCGCCGGTGCGGTATCCGGGAAGCTGCGAGAAGTTCAACGTTTCCGCCACGATACCCTGACCCGAAAAAGCGGAATCGCCGTGGATAAGGAGCGGCAGCACGACTTTCCTGTCGGTATCGCCCCGCAGGCGCTGGCGCGCGCGCGCGCTGCCTTCCACTACCGGATTGACGGCTTCGAGATGGCTCGGGTTCGAAGCCAGCCGAACCTCCACATTCTCTCCGGAGGAGGTCTTGAGGGACGATTCGTATCCAAGATGGTATTTCACGTCGCCGTCGCCGAACACCGAATCGGGAATATAGTTCTCCGTGAATTCTTCGAAGATCAACTCGTACGATTTTCGCATGATGTTCGCGAGCACGTTGAGCCGTCCCCGGTGGGCCATTCCCATGACCACTTCTTTGACGCCGAATTCAGGGCATTTTTCAATCAATGTGTCCAGGCAGGCGATCGTGGTCTCGGCGCCTTCGAGTGAAAATCGTTTCTGGCCGGAATACCGGGTGTGAAGAAAGCGTTCGAAGATCTCGGCTTCGTGGATCTTCCGGAGGATCCGGATTTTCTTCTGTTTCGAGAAATTGGGCCGGTTGCGGACGGGCTCCATCCGGCGCTGGAGCCAGCGGCGGATTTCCTTGTTTTGAATGTAGATGTATTCGGCCCCGACGGGACCGCAGTATGTCTCGCGCAGGATCCCGATGATTTCGCGGAGCTTCATTGTCCCGCCGTCGAGAAGGTGCCCCGCATCGAACGATCTTTCCAGGTCGTCATCCGTCAGCTTGAAATTGCCGAGTTCGAGATTGGGATGCGACTCCGGCGCAGGGCGCAACGGATCGACATCCGCGATAAGATGACCCAGCCCCCGGTGGGCGTAGATCAGACTGTCAACCCGCGATTGTTTGACGGCGTCGGTGGCCGGGCGCGGCTTGGATGCAAGCACGCCGCGTCCGTTTCCGTCGCCACGTTCGTTCGCTAATTCAAATCCTTCAAAAAATGCGCGCCACCCGGCGTCGACGGACGAGGGATCCACTTTCCAAGAGGCGTAGTATTGGTCGATGAGATCCGCATTTTCTATGTTCGCAAAGGATAGCTGACTTATCCCGCTGCCTGAAGCATGCATTTTCGGCTGACTCACAATTTGACTTATACCATGCATCAAACGCGGGATCGTTACAAGTGTGAATACTTCCTTTTTTTATTTCTTCTTGTTCCTCGACCGGGATTCTTGCATAGATTGTGGACTGATGAGCGAGCTGACGAACGTTTTGGACTCGGTGAGAAAGGAACTCGGGAATTTGGATCGGGCCATGTGCAACGGGGATGACGGCGCGATTTCCGAATCATTGCGGAACCTCGACGAACTCGTCCGCGCTGAAGGCGGGCGACTGCCCGAGCGGTTGCGGCATTTTCTCGAGCGACGGAGTTACCGGAAAGCAATGGAATTTCTCGATACGGAAGGTTTGGCTGGCGGTGGCGCAGAGCGGTCGTCCGGGAGGTGACGCATCCCGGATGAAGGGCGGCAAACGAGTTTCGACAGGCGGGGGCGCGAAGTTGAGTCAGAATCCTTTTGAGGATCTCAATCCTGACGCTTTTGCTGCGCCTGCGGCGAGCGACGCGATGAAGCGTGCATCGGATCCGGCGCGCGCGGCGGGGAAATCCGGCTCGCCGGGACGGCGGCGGGTCGATATCCGGCGCGAGAAATCCGGTCGCGGAGGAAAGATCGTGACCGTCGTATCCGGACTGGACTTCCTTGGAAAGAAGGAAACCGAGGCGTTGGCAAAGCGCCTGCGCAAAGGTATGGGCGTGGGGGGCGCGGTTAAGGACCGACGGATCGAGTTGCAGGGCGACCACCGCGAAAGGCTGGTTGAATTCTTTGGCGCGGAGGGGTTTCGGCCCGTCATTTCAGGCGGATAGCCGCCGGTTCCTTAAAACAGGTTGGGCTGTTCGGGGTGAGCGGCGCCGGGGCGTTGACCGATCGCGCCGTAGCCTTTCGGGGTGAGGACGCGGCCCTGTGGAGTCCTTTGAAGGTAGCCTTCCTGGATCAGAAAGGGCTCGTGAACCTCCTCCAGCGTTTCCGGTTCTTCACCCACCGCGATCGCGACCGTGGCGAGTCCGACGGGCCCCCCGTTATAGTTGTCGGCGATTACCTTGAGCGCGCGCTTGTCCATTTCATCGAGTCCGCGCGCGTCGATCTCCAGAAGCTCCAGCGCGGAAATCGCGACCTCCCGCGTGATGACGCCCGACGCGCGTTCCTGGGCGAAGTCCCGTACGAAATTGATCAGGTTGTTGACGATCCGCGGGGTGCCGCGGGCGCGAGTGGCAATCTCTCGGGCGCCGTCCGGATCGACGGACACGTCGAGAAGCCGGCACGTTCGGCGGACGATCGAGAGCAGATCCTCCTTGTTGTAATAATCGAGACGGGTCTGCAACGTGAACCGGCTTCGCAGCGGCGTCGTCAGGAGACCGCTCCGGGTGGTGGCGCCGACGAGCGTGAAACGCGGAAGATTGAGCCGGACACTCCGGGCGTTCGGACCCTGGTCGATCATGATGTCCAGACGGAAATCCTCCATCGCCGAATAAAGGTATTCCTCGACGGTCTTGGATATGCGGTGAATCTCGTCGATGAAGAGGATGTCGCCTTCCTCGAGGTTGGTCAGCAGTCCGGCCAGATCGCCGGGCTTTTCAATCACCGGGCCCGAGGTGATGCGGACGTTTTTCCCCATCTCGTGGCCGAGAATGAATGCCAGCGTGGTCTTCCCGAGCCCCGGCGGTCCGCTGAAGAGGATATGGTTGAGCGGATCGCCGCGACGCCGCGCGGCACCGACCATGACCTGGAGCCGTTCGATCGTTTTGCGCTGACCGGTGAAATCGGTGAACCGGGTGGGACGGAGAACGGCTTCGTCGCCGGAAACCGGGGCCTCCAGCGTGGCCTTGATGTAATTGGCGCCTTTGTCCGCCTCGTTCATGGATCGATAAGGTCGTTCGGGATGTCCCGGTCCGAAACACGCTCGATATCGGCCCCGAGTGCCACAAGTTTATCCTCGATCTTTTCGTAGCCCCGGTCCAGGTGGTAAACGCGCTGAATCCAGGTGTCGCTGTTCGCGGCGAGACCCGCGAGGACGAGTGCGGCGCTTGCGCGCAGATCCGAGGCCATGACGGGCGCCCCGGAAAGGCGTCCGCCGCCTTTCACAATGGCGTTGGACCCTTCGATCGAAATATCCGCGCCCATACGCTGGAGTTCCGGTACGTGCATGAAGCGCGAGGGATAGATTTTTTCCGTTATTATGCTGAGACCGGGCGTGACGCTCATCAGGGCGCTCATTTGCGCCTGAAGGTCCGTCGGGAAACCGGGATGCGGATGAGTGATCACGTCCACGGGCTTCAATTGTCCGTTGGAGCGAACCCGCACGCTCTCGTCGGTGAGGGTGAGCGGCAGCCCGGATTCTTCCAGCTTGTCCAGGAGGGCGGGAAGGTGGTCCGGGCGCATGTCTTTGACCGTTACGTCGCCTTCGGTAATGGCGGCTGCGAGGATCAACGTTCCCGCCTCGATCCGGTCCGGAATCACCGGGTAGTCGCACCCGTGTAGCCGTTCGACCCCTTCCACCACCAGCGCGTGACTTCCCACGCCCTCGATTTTCGCTCCCATCGCCTGAAGCATGTGGCACAGATCGACGACCTCCGGTTCGCAGGCGGCGCTTTCGATCCGGGTCCTGCCGGGAGTCAGTACCGCCGCCATCAGAATGTTGGCGGTGCCGAGCACGGTGCTCCCGTGACGGCCGCCCAGAAAGACGTCGGCCCCCCTCATGTTGCGTCCGTCGATCTCAACGTACCCTTTCGCGATCTCGATGGAACACCCGAGCTTGGCGAACCCCTTCAAATGAATGTCGATGGGCCTCGGTCCGATCACGCAACCCCCGGGCAGCGACACCGAGGAGGCGCGGACCCGTCCGAGAAGCGGACCCATCAGGCAGACCGATGCGCGCATCTTGCGAACGAGTTCATAGGGCGCCCGGCTGGCGATCTTCTTCGCTTCGATACGCCAGGAACGCGAGTCCTCTCGCTCCACTGTCGCTCCAAGTTTATCCAGGATTTCCGCCATAAAGCGGATATCGCTCAAATCCGGAACGTTCCGGATTATGCACGGCTCCTCCGTCAGAAGGGTCGCCGCGAAAATCGGGAGAGCCGCGTTTTTCGCGCCGCTTACCGTGACTTCACCCTGAAGGCGTTTACCACCGCGAATACGGAGTACGTCCATTGCGATTAATTACCCGGACGCCAGTCCTTCGCCGGTTGTTCCGACGAGGATTTCTCCCACTGGAACGTCGAAGATGGAGAAGTCGAATTGGAGCGCGACGCGGATGATCTCGACGTGGACGCGTCCGAAGGACTTTCCGAATCAACCGGCCTGTCGCGAGACGAGGACGACGATTCGGGGCGCGACGGGCGCTCGCTGTCGCGGTCGGGCCCGTCTTTGCGCGGCCCGCCGCGTCCACCCGTCCGTCGCGGGCGTTTCCGCTGGTTTTCCCGGTTGCGGCCGCCTTCATTCGCCGGCCGCTTGCGTGGTGTCTTCGACTTGCGGGCCGTTTTCGGCTCTGACTCGTCGTTGCCCTCCGATGGGGTGACGATCGAACGGAGCCAGCCGCCCACTTTCGAGATCAAGCCCTTCTTTTCGCTGGTCGGCTCCTCGCGAGGACGCGACTGTGGAGCGTCCCGGCCGCCGCCGGATCGGGCGTCCGATGGACGCCGCCGTCTGCGGCCGCGCCGGGCGGAATCTCCCTGTCCCTTCCCCTGCGGACGCTGACGTCCTCCGGCGCCACGGCCCGCCGGGCCGCCTTCTTTGGGTTGATCGGATTGCGCGGTCTCCTGGCCTTCGGTTTTTCCTTTCTCACTTCCGGGACCTCCTCCGCGTCTGTTGCGGCCTCCGCGTCTGCGCCGTCGGCGCGGACGCGGTTCGCCCTTGTCGTCACCTGATTTCGATTCCCCTTCGTCTGATGCGGATCGCGGGGATTTAGCCTGGCCTCCCTTTTCTTCGGCATCCGATCCGGAAGGCTTTGCGGTGGGTTGCGAAGAGTGGGCTGACGAAGCGGATGGCGCTGGAGAGGCCTTCTCCGCTGGTGCGGGGGTCTCCGCCGGGGTCTCCCGAACGGTCTCGGAAGGGGATTCGGCTCTCGGCTCGGAAGCGGCTCTTTCCTTTGGGGCCGGTTTGTCCAGCGGGCCCGGTGATATAGGGTACTGCTTGCTGGCCGGAGGCGAAGACGGACTCGCCGGGGTTGCCCCGGCGCCCGGACGGCGCGGACGGCGCCGGTTGGGCGGGCGGGTGGCCCCGGTTGTGTTTTCCTGACTGCTCTGTGAAGAGGGCTGGCTTGATTCTGGTGTGTTCTGCGAATTATCTGATTCTTGCTCTTTGGATTCTTCCATTGTTCTTATACTGTGTACCGTTTGTGTTTCGGTGGACCGGCCTGATGGTGTGTTTTATATCCCTCTTAATGGGAATGATTTCCATCGCCTGATCTCGTTGGGCATGGCTTCCGAATAAATGCCGGTGCTCGGCGGCCTCGAATTATCTTGTATTAACGCGAGGCATTCGGTTTTCAGCCTTGCAATCGCACATTCAAACAAAAACCATTTCCGCGGAAAAACAATCATTAAATAAAGATTGCACGCTGTCTCAGGAACTCAACACCACCCGCCACCGCCAATGGACAAACTTGAAGAAATATTTGATTTGCAGGAGAAATTGAACAAACGGATCGGAGTGGAGTTGAAGGATCTCTCCGAGGAGGAGCAGGCGCAGTGGGTTCTGAATTACACCCGGGCCATGCAGCAGGAGATCGCCGAGCTCATCGATTCGGTCCCTTGGAAATGGTGGGCTCGTTACCAGAAATTCGACAAGCAGAACGCCAAAGTGGAAGTCGTCGATCTCTTCCACTTCCTCGTTTCCGCCGCCCAGGTTCTCGGCATGACCGCCGACGACGTCCACCAGGCCTACCTGGAAAAGAACAAGGTCAATCACGCCCGCCAGGACAAAGGTTACTCCGAAAAAGACCACGGCGATTCAAAGCATATTTGAACCGGGCGCGAAACGGCGCGGATTTCCAGAGATAAGGGACTCATATGACACGGAAAGTCGCCGTAATTGAGTCGGGTTTCGCATGCGGATCCGATGATGGCAACGAACGCGACCGCCGGCTCATGGCCCGAGGCTTCGCGTGCCGGTGTATCAGCCGCGATCAAGGACCGCGAGAAAGGCGTCCGTGTCGCCGAAATCCGTGAAGAGCGCGGTCGGGTGGTGTTCCCGCAGGGATTCGACGGAGTATTTGCCGGTGGCGACGGCGATCGTCCGAGCGCCGACGGCTTTGCCGCAGGCGATGTCGTGGGGAGTGTCGCCGATAACGTACGTTTCTTCGGGCACGAAGGTTGTGCCGTGGTGGGCGGATGCCTTGCGTAGCGCGTGAGGGCCGAGTTCGTTGCGGCGGACGCTGTCGTCGGCGAAGGCTCCGAACGGGAAGTAGCGCCAGATGCCGTAATGGCTGAGTTTGGCCCGAGCGCCCTGTTCCATATTGCCGGTCAGCAGGCCTTGCGCAAAGTGTTCGCTGCCCTCGACGTGTTCGAGGATCGCGGCGACGCCCGGGAGAATTGTGCCGCGGCGTGCGGATAGTTCTTCAGGAAGCAAATCGAGATACGTCTCAATCAGGGCTTGGGTCGTTTCTCCGGTTACGGGACGGGAAAGATGTTCGAGGATCATTTCAGCGATTCGTCGGTCGGTTCTCCCCGCCCAGTCGATTTCCCGGAGATCAAGTTCGACGTCCAAAACGACCTTCGTTGCGCGAACGAGCGCGCGTTCGCCCGCTCCTCCGGAATGGATGAGCGTTCCGTCGATGTCCCAAAGCAGAAGAAGTGGCGCCTGCATAGGTTGAAATGTTGTCCGGGACTGCGGAGATGTCCAGAGGCAATCGGTGGAACGGCGGCGAGGCGCATCTAAAGCGGGATCGCCCGGTTCATGGTTGCCGAGTATGAGGGCGGTATTTCAATCAGCGATAGAATTTCAAAAAGATCATCGTCGTTCGAGCCATTCTTCGGAAGCGAATCGTTCGGCGAGGCCGGATTCTTCGTCGGGCGGGAAGTCGGGCCAGCCGGTGGCGACGGGTTCGGCACCGAACGCGGCGGCGAGATTCCGGACCAGCGGTTCGAGAAGTTCATCCCAATCGCAATCGGGTAGGGATGCCCGTTCGAGGGAGCCCTGGAAGAGCAGACTGTGGTTGGTCCGTTTCTGCGCGGCGCCGGCGACCTTTAATCCTGTCCGGGCGTGAACCACGTCGTACGGTTCGGCGTTCTGAAAGCAAACACCGGGCGCGGACGGAGAATTCGGACGTTTCTTGTCGCCGGGATGGTGCAGCGCAACGGGATGACCGAGTGAAACCAGGGAGTCACGGATGACCTCGTGGACGAGCCGATACGAATCTCCCGCGCGCGCCGAGAAAAGGGGATGGCGGCGCGGAAGGACCAGCGCGTAGGTCCAGTCGTTCCGGTGATCGACGAGCCCGCCGCCGGTGGGCCGGCGGCAGAGTTCGAAATCGCCATCGGGCACCTGTCCGCGGATGTAGGCAATCTTCTGGCTGTACCCGAAGGTGAAGGCGGGATTGCGCCAGTGGTATTGGCGGAAACGCACGGCATCGGGCTCCGGATAGCGTTGGAGCAAAAGAAAATCAGCAGCCATGTTGTCCGCGGCGGATCCCGTTCGCTCCGGGAGCAGGTGGAAGTGTGTGGTCGTGCTCATGCTGGAAATAATGCATCCTTCAGCCGGGTCTGGTCCGAAACGTGACCCTTGGCCCGGATTTTGTGGCAGCATAAAATGCTGAGGATGAAGAAAATAACCGGATCCCACAAAGACCAGGCAAACGACGGACTTTAATTAGCAAGGATTTCAATTGCAAGAACGAGGTGCGGGAAAAATGACGGGCAGATGGGGTCAGGGCGAAACTTGTTACAGATTATACTCTTCCTTTGCGGGTGGGCCCAAAGTGAAACCGGTTTCGCCCTGACTCCAGGAGGTTGACAACGCGGGGAAGTCCGGTAGCGTCTCCACATACGCCTACGAATACAACGCCATCGGCCAGCGGACTCACGTGGTGAACACCGGAACAGCATTCAGCGCAAACGCCCATAACGCCTA
>SLTG01000130.1 GCA_007130045.1 Opitutales bacterium | reverse complement strand
CTGCTCCGCTACATGGTGCGCATCTGGGAGCAGTTCTACAAATCCAATTCGCATACCCTTCCCCTGCCGGTTGTCCTGCCGGTCGTTTTGGCCCACAACGCCGAACATTGGGATATCCCCGTCAGCTTCGCCTCGCTTTTCGACATTCCCGATAACCTTTACGCCCAACTCGATGCCTTTCTGCCCGACTTCACCTTTCGCCTTGTCCAACTCGCGGACATTCCCTTCGACCGAATCCGCGGCACCCCTGCCGGCATCCTCACCCTCCGGGTAATGAAGGCCGAACGCCTCGGCATGCTTCTCGAGGAGCCCGTCTGGGACGAGGATCTCGTCCGCAAGGCTTCCCTGGAACTCTTCGAGCAAATCCTCCGTTACATCGCCTCTGCCGCCGACCTTGACAAACCGGCTTTTCTGGAGAGACTCAAAAAGGTAAAAGACGAACGCATCCGGCAAACAGCCATGACACTCGAACAACAGTTTCGCCAGGAAGGACGCCAGGAGGGGCGCCAGGAAGGCGAGCGCCTCCTTTTAGAGCGCCTGCTAACCCGCCGGTTCGGTCCGCTTCCCGAATGGACTTCCCGGAAGCTCGAAGAGGCAACCCTCGCTCAACTGGAAAAGTGGGGAGATGCCATTCTTGACGCCCCCTCCCTGGAAGCCGTTTTCCGCGATTAAGGGAATTCCCCAAAACCATCCCTGCTTCCCCGCCCACCTGTTAAAATGCCTCCATGACTACTTCGCTCACGGCGGCGAGGACTCTTAAGGGACTTAATATCGCGTTATTGTATCGAGGGTCCGCTCATGGGGACACCACTGACCCCGTACGGTTTCCCTCGGATGAGGCTTCGCAGGGTTCCCCCGCCCCCGGGGCGACCTCCGTATGACCGGGCACCGACAGGGTCGCGGAGCTCCCTTCCTTGACCAGGATCATGTGGCTGCCGCGCTGGCGTGCCATTTCCCAGCCGTCTTTTTCGAAGGTTTTTCCGGTGGCTACACTTGAGTCCTAAACGAAAAGTTGTTGTGATTGAGTCAAGTCTTGGGCACCGCAGAGGATGGAAGGTCGCAGAGAAGGCATCCGGATTTTGCTTTTCTGCTCTACGATCTTCCAATCTCTGCGGTGTAATCATTCCTGGTCTGAGGCTGCGCCTCGCTCGTCAGGGATCATCGGTGAGGCGCGTTTGACAAGCTGGATCGGGAACCCCCAGGGGTCTCGCAGCATCGCGACCGTGTCCCCGCCGGCATTGACCTCAACCTCGCCCGCCGGTGTCGCTCCCGCGTGGAACAAGCGTTCCCGTTCTCCCGCGACATCCTCAACGGAAAACGCGAGGTGAAGCACCAGCGGGTTCATCGACCGGTAATCCGGCACGTCCGCTTTCGGATTGTTGTAGATCTCAATCATTACACGCCCGGTCGCATCGGCAAGAAAATGCGCGTACGGCGACCCCTCCCCTTTCCGTTTAACCGTAAACCCGAGGTGCTCGGTATACCAGGCCGCCGCTTCTACCGGCCGTTCCGTCATGTAGGCAATGTGTTCGATTTTCATAGATTAAACCCCGAATTATTCCACTCGGAACGCGCGGCGCGTCAATTTCAATTCCCTTCCCGCCCGTACTATTCGCCACGTATTCCGGCCGCAAATCTCCCAAGGTTTCCGCTGCTTTTCCAGGTCCTTCAAAATGATACTAACCTGGGTGCCAATTGGCGTAACCGGGAACCGCGTATTCATTCTCCTTAATCGTGTTCGGCGGCCAGCTCAAGCGCAAGAAACTGTTCGATTTCGCTGAATCCTCGTTGTCGTGCGGTCTGAATGGCGTCGGGGTGCCTGAGACCGAAATCGTGTAGATAGATTACCGCCTCAAGATGACCCTGGTCAATCGCCCAGTAAAGCGCGTTGTCGCCGTAGCGAGTGATCATGAATGGGTCCGCCCCAGCTTCTATCAAGATTTGAATTATTTCAACACTTCCGGCGAGCGCCGCATGGAACACCGCATTCGGATAGTCGACTTCATAATCTTCACGCGGACGATTGTCTCCGGCCAACAAATAGGTGTGTGCATTCGGATAGGCTCCACGCGCCAAGAGAAAGCGCACCATTTCGGCATCCCCGCGCCGCGCCGCCTCCATCAACGGGGTTCTCGGGTGGGAGCGATTGGGCGAGAGGAATCCGTTTACACTCCCCCCGTAATCGAGCAGCAGCAGTGTGGCTTCCATTCCGGCGTCAATCGCCACCCGCATCGGGCTGTTTGCGCGGCCCGAAAAGAGATTGGGAGAAGCTCCCAGCTCAAGCATCTCTCGAACAAGATCCAGATCTCCCGCGGCGATTGCAAATGAGATGACCGGGTGCCCCGCGGCAGTCACGATATTCAACGTGGCTCCCGTTTCGATCAACAGCGATGCCACGTCGAAATGTTCGTTTTGAAATGCATGGATGAGCGGCGACCATCCTGAATCGTCTTTCGCATCGATCAGTGCCCCCGCGTTCAGTGCTGCTTGCACGGCGGCCGTATCCCCCCGTGCCGCCGCCGCCAACAACGCCCTGTCGAATTCCGTTTCCTCTTCGGATCTCACCATTGAAATGCGCTCCGCCCACGGACCGACATGGAGTTGTTGAATCCCCATGCTCGCCGGCCGCGCGGACGTCCGAACTTCCTCAGTCGGAAACAGATTTCTCACCTCCTGGCTTCTCGGTCCCCAGCCGACGCCCTGTTCGGGATCCGCGCCATAACGCAAAAGCATTTCCACCGCGATCGGATCGTCCGCCTGCACCGCCTCCGCAAGAGGAGACGCAATCATTGGAATTTCTCTGGGAGCCATGCCCGAGGATAAGATGCTTTCCATGATATCATGCTGGCGTGTCTCTACCGCTTCGATCAACACCGGCTCGCCGGCATACCGGACCCGTTCGCTTTCGAAATAGCGTGTATTGGGATCAAACCCGAGCTCGAGAAAACGGCGTGCAATTGAGTAGCGACGGTTAAGCAACGCCGTGTATACGCTCGAAACGCCGTTTGGAGTCACAAAAGCCGGATCCGCTCCATGCTCCAGAATAAGATCGATCTCGTCAGACCACCCTCCCTCGATCGCCGTGAAGAGAAGATCCGTCGCAACCTCTGTCGTCACCCCTTTCTCGAGCAACATCACAAACAAAGGATAATCCCTCCGCCGTTCGTACTCCAACTCGACGAGGCTCTTCGATCTCCATCCGATCGCACCCGTATCCGCGCCTCCCTCGACCAGCAGGCGCACGACATCACCGTGCCCGTAACGCGACGCCAGGTGCGCGGCGGTATCGCTTCTCACATCGGCCGCGTTCGGATCGGCACCGTGCCCCAGGAGCGCGGCGACGACCTCCGCGTGCCCTTTGCGCGACGCATCCATCAGTGCTGTCCGCCCGAGCGCCGGTTTCTGCGCCGCCTGGTCTCCTCTGGTAATCGCCATGCGCTCGAATTCGGTGAAGGTATCTGACGGCGGAAATTCCGAAGCCGGAGGCATGGTCAGCGTGACCAACTCGGACGACCGGGAACGGCCTGCCGCATTGACGGCCTCGACCCGCCAACTGTAAGTGCGTCCCGGTCGCAACGGTGATCGATAATCATACTGGTCGATAAACTGCGTCGTGTATCCACTCACCCGGCCAAGCACAAAATTGGCGATGTCGTCAAGACCCCGATATACCGTGAATACGGTTTCATCGCCCGATCCCGGTATCCAGGTCACCCGCACCGAAGCGGAATCGATAGGCTCAACGCTCACATTCCGCGGCGGCTGCGGCGGCCGGAAAGCGTCCTGAAGGTTCGGGTATCGATCCTCCACGCGAATCATCCGGGAACGCGGCTCGAAGGGGGGAATCCGGCTCATCACGCCAGGGTGGTTGACTTCGGCTCCATGGGAAATCAACAACCGCACCATGCCGACATCGCCCCGGGCAGCGGCAATCCTCAATGGCAACCATCCTGTCCGATCCCCCGCATTCGGATCGGCGCCCCGGTTCAACAAGAGTTCGGAGGCGCCGCGCCGACCGTTGAGACACGCGAGCATCAGGGGCGACCACTCACCCGCCCCGTCCGGAGATGTCCCGTCATCAAGAAGCCGCTCGATCGCAACGAGATCCCCGTACCACGATGCCCGTTCCAGGTTCTGCACCGACGGGCTGAATGCTGCCACAGGATGCATTGCAGCTTCAATCGTGGTTCCAAAAAGCGTCTGCAGGTCAACTTCAACCAGTTGGTTACCCGCGATCCAAACGTGTGAATCCGAAGCGACCATCGAATCGGCCCGGTCCAGGGGAAGGGGAAAATGTCCGATCCAGCGTTCCGCCACCGAATCAAACGCCAGCAACCATATATGAGAAGCTACTCCGGCCGATTCGAACTCCGTCCATTCCGCCCGGGGCTCGATCTCGACTGCAACCCAGAGCACCTCGTTCCTGAACGCCATGGCGCGAATATCACCTTCGGCGGCGAATCGCCTTGATGCATCCCGAGAGCCGGGCCTCAAGAAAACTACCTCGGATTCGCCCGCAACCCAGAAACCCTCCTCTCCCGGAGCCCATACCAGGTTGGAGGCCGCAATTCGGGCGCCGGTCTCGTCCCTTGGCAAACCGAGTTCGTCCACCTCCGACCATTCTCGCTCGTCCACTTCGTAGAGCATGGGCGACGCCCCCAATGCAAGAAGCCAGTTTCCGGAGGACATCAATGGAATCCGGTCGGACCTCGCAGAATCACCTGGAGCAAACAGGGCGACCGGCACGGCGACATCGTGCCACTGATCCAGATCCGGCGCATAGCGATTGAGGACGAGCCCGCTCGGAAGATCGCCCAGAATAAAGAGATCCCGACCGCCCGGTTCGACCGAGTCCACGTGAGGCGAGAGGAGCCCTTCGCCGGAAGAAACCTTTTTGAGGTTTCCCGAAGAAATCGCATATTCCCATACCCCTTCGTTCTCAAGTGCCAACCACAATCGGCCGTTGAATACCTGCAAATCATTCACACCACCGTGGCCGCCGAGAATTCGGGTCAGGTTCGTCGAAATCCGGGTGGACGGCTCCCACGCCCAGACGTAATGATTTCCCTGGTCATTTTTCCATCCGTCCGAAGCCGGCAACGTCCGTTCCGCGGTCTCGGCTACATAGAGATAGCCATCGGAATAATGGAGAGCACGCCATCGATGGATGTCTGCCTTGTCGAAGCGCAGGCCATCGAAGTACTTCTCGGGCCACAGATCGACTTCGCGAACGGCAGCCGGTCCCCGAACAAGCCGCTCGCCGGGCAGCTCCGCCCTGCCCTCTCCCCAGGGCCGGTCCACCGGAGGCGGTTCAGGCGGAATACGTCTTGGGTTTGCGTGTTCCCTCAAGAACGATCTCGGCACTGTCGGAGCTAGGTCCGGCATCTCTGCTCGCATCATCTCAAACCACCGCTCCTCCCGGCTGAATGTGCGATAAACGGCTCGCAGCCGCGCGTAGGCATAGTCCTGGACCGACCAATCGGCATGCCCCCTTTCATTGGGAGCATGATCGCGCCATTCAATAAACCGGGGCTTCAACAATGGCCACAGAGATTCCCAAAGCTCATACGCGACGTCCGCGTATTCGGTCAACCCGCGCGGATGTGTGGTGTCGATGAAAATCATCCTGAGAACGGCGTCGTTGTATTCGCGTATCCAATCGCTGTCGTCTTGTCCGCGACTGACAGCAAACCCATTCACGCGTTGCACTTCCGACTCCAGGAACTCGATCATCGCCCGGGTGTGGGCATAACTCTCGGCCCGGGACAGAGCGTAACGGTCCATTTCCCTGAAAGCATACACAGCCTCGTCGATCGCATCGAGCACCGCGATCGCCGCATCCAGCGAAAATTCGCCTTCGGAATTAACCGGGAAGCGCCGGGCGAAAACCGCATGGGCGCGAACTTTGTCCCACATTCCTCCGATCGTGCCGGCCGGGGCAAGCGGATGATAGGGAGCCCAAGCAGTGGCGAGCAATTCCGAATGCCAACTGCGTTCCAACGGGTCGAAGAATACGGCGGCTTCCAGCAAATGCTGCCCGTACAGGAACCATTCCCGTCCGATCTCCGAGATTACAAAGTCACGGTCGTGCAAGCGAAGCTGGGCACGGAGCCTCGACGCCCTCAACGCGAGCGATTCGGCGATCTCCCTTCGATATTCAACAGGGGCTGCCTCCGTCTGTACCTGAATGTCTCGAAACGCCTCGGCAACCATTTCGCCCACGGCCGCGCCAAGCGACGGAACCCGCACCCTGCGGCGCATCTCGCGAAGCGGATCCACACCGTTCCAAACAAAAAGGGAAATATCCACCTCCACCTCGTCGAACGGAGCCTCTTCCAATGTCGTCTCCACCTCGGCGAACTCTCCCCAGATATACAGGTCCGCGACATTCAGCCAGTCTTCGCTTTGGGCTGACGCCAGGCCCACGATCATCAGTCCTGCTTCATCGTACGCTTCCAGTGCGCGGGAAAACCGCAGTACCCGGGCGGATCGCCTATCTGCCTCGTCGGCGACGGCGCGAAAGAAATCCTGTTCCAGCCGGTTCAACCGGGGGTGCAATCCAGTGTTCTTGAGAAACAGGGGCGCAACGGCAGCGCGGCCTTCGAATCCGCGAAGATTCTCGTCGGCCGCGCGCAACGCCTGCCGCAACGTCGTTGCCGCCGCCTCGAAATCATCGGCCCGCATAGCCAATCGGCCCCTTGGATCGGTCGCCACATCCACCGTCGCAAAGGCAAGCTGACCAGCCCGCCGGTTATCGATGATCTCAAAGCTCAACTCGAGCGCATCGCTATTCCCGCGACGCAGTCGTCCCTCCACCAGAAGATCGGCCCCCGCAAGCCGACCCGCCCGAAACGCCGCGGCAGAGTCCGCACCGAGCATCGACATGAGCGCCTGTTCGTGCAATATCCGCTCCAGTTCCTCACGTTCGACGAAGGCAAAATCGTCTTCACCGGACAATATCGCCTGCAACACGGCGGTGAATTCGGCGGGACGCACGTCAACCGAAAGCGGATGCGTCTCATGCCTAATGTCCGGCAAGGCAACCTGGACCGTTTCCGCAAAAAGCGATATTTTCGCGAGTACGACCAGTGCTATGGTAAGCGCGGAAACATTTATTATGCGCAGGTGGATACAAACGCCGCTTCCTCGGTAACGCGAGCGTCGATCATTTTTGATTAAAATCATCTTTTGATTGGACGATCTTTTCCAGAATATCCTTTGGAGCATCATTCTCACGAGTGAAGGGCGTCGAGCGAGTCAGAAGGGGCCGGTCCACGTTTTCTTGATTCTTCAGTATCTTCCACCATTTGCCGGATTTGGTATTGGCCAATTGGTGGTGGCTGACCAAACTGCTCAGCGAGTTGAATCAGTCGGTCTCTGCTTCATTTTCAATATCTGGAGGTAAGAGCTGCCATCTGATTCCGGGTAACAATGGAGTCGCCGGAATGGGTGGGCAAGATTATTCGCTCAAGGGGCGGGGGGGGCGGCCGATTGGAACAACGGTGTGCCGGTCGGTGTTGCCGATGCTGTCCGTATCCGATTTCTGGGGTCACGATCAACTCTTATTTTATGGACTTCTTTGACCCTGACGTTTTCCGGTTTTCCGCGTCTTGCCTTCGCGGAGCCGGTTATCGGGAGGTCGTCCGTGGCGCGTTCCGCGCGAATGGGGTTGATTCTTTGCGACGGGGTTGCGATATTTTGGTTTATGGCGCTTTTTCAGCGTATTAAAACCTGCGTTTTGTTGTACCTTGCCATTGCCCTGACGCTTTTCGCGGGATCCGCTGCCGCGACGGTGCGGATCAACGAATTCATGGCCTCGAACGGCGCGACGCTCGCCGATGAGGACGGCAACTACGAAGACTGGATCGAATTGCGCAACTTCGGCGATGCCCCGGTCTCCCTTGAAGGATGGGGTATGTCCGACAACGCGGGCGATCCCTTCAAGTGGGTTTTCCCGAAGGACACGATTGTGGAAGCGGGCGGATACTTCCTCGTATGGGCCTCGGGCAAGGACCGCGGCGGGGCGGAGTCCGGCGATGGGACGGAGCCGCTTGGGCCGGACGCCGTGAACGGGTTGGTGCTTCGCCTGCGCGCGGCTGATGTGGACGCCACCGATGGTGCCGGCATCGACGTGTGGCCGGATACGAGCGGGCACGGCAACAACGCCGTGCAACGGCAGGTTGCGCGCCGCCCCGTTTTTCTTGCTGACGGTCTGAACGGACGCCCGGTGCTGCACTTCAATCGTTCCGCCGTCCAGCAGTTGCTTCTGCCCACGTCGTCGTTCTCGGGCATGGAGGATTTTACGGACTTTACGTTTCTCACGGTGGCGCGTTGGACGGGCGGGGCGCGGTCCGGATTTTTCGGCGGCTACCGCGGCGCCAACCCGACCAACGCCGGCAGCAGTGTTCTCGAAATCAGCGACACCGGCGGAGGCTTCCGCCTGAGGCTCCCGCCCACTATCGATGTGACCGCCCCCAACGCCTTCACGCAAGACCAGTGGCATGTGGCCGGAGCCGTCATGGACGGAGCGGCGGCGCGTGCGCGCCTCACGAAAAACGGAGCACTCCTCGCGGAGGCCACGGGAACGGTCGGGCGAACGCTGCTCGCCGACTACGAACGGGTGCCCGTGGGCAGTTCGCACGACGACGCCCGCACGTTCGGCGGCGACATCGCGGAGGTGCTGCTCTTCAACCGCGGCCTTTCCGCGGAAGAGCAGGCTGGGGTGGAGCGCTACCTCGAGGACTACTACGGCTTGGCGGAAGCCCCCCGTCATCCGCACGCAAACTTCCGCATCGCCGCGGCGGGGGAGGAACTGCTTCTCACGCGGCCGGACGGTTCGACGCCGGATTTTATCGATCCGGTGCCGGTGCCCCGCGATATTTCCTACGGACGGACGCAGGGAAATCCGGAAACATGGGCCTATTATTACGAGCCCACCCCCGGTGCCGCCAACTCGTCGACCCCGTTTCACTCGCTCCTCGACGCGGTGAGCTTTTCCCACACGGCGGGTGCCTACGGCGGTGCGTTCGATTTGACGCTCTCACATTCCGATCCGGAGGTCACACTGCTCTACACGCTCGACGGTTCCGAGCCCGACATCGACAACCTCGGTGGAACGACATACAACTACGTCAATTCGTATCCGGACGGTCCTGTTCTTCATAACACTTTTACCACCGCCGTATATGCCAGTCCCATACGAATCGCCGACCGCAGCGGCGAGCCGGACAAGCTGGCGCGCATCTCCGGCACGGCGGACTCGAACCCGTCGTATTTTCCGCTCTCGCCGGTGAAGAAGGCGACCGTGGTGCGGGCGCGCCCATACCGCGACGGTGCCGCAGGGCCGGTCACGACGGCGACCTATTTTGTCTCCTCCGCCGGTGCTTTCGACTACGATTTGCCCATCGTTTCGCTGAGTGTGAACGAGGACGGCCTCTTCGATTTTTTCGACGGCATCTATGTCGCCGGAGTCGACCATGCCACGGGGAGCGGGGCGCGCATCTGCGATTGGGGCAACTACAACCGCCGGGGAAGGCAGAACGAGCGGGCCGCGCACATTGAGTTCTTTGCGGACGGCTCGCGCTTTCTCGAACAGGCCGGCGGCATACGGATCCAGGGAAATTGTTCGCGCCGGGGGGCGTTCAAGAGCCTTCGGCTCTACGCACGAAGCAGCGGCTTGGAAGACCGTGTGTTCGATTTTCCCTTCTTTCCCGAAAGCGTTCCCGGCGCGGTCCACCCGGACAACACTCTCTACCGGCGCTTGATCCTGCGCACCCCGAACTTTAACGACACGGCCTTCAGCCGTCTCTTCCAAGCGGTCTACGAAGGGGTGGGCGGCCGCCTCCAACCCGTGAAGCAATTCCTCAACGGTGAGTACTGGGGGCTGGTTTTCCTCCGCGACCGGTTCGACCCGTACCATCTGGAATACCACTACGGGCTCGATCCGGACAACATCACGATCATCGGTATGTCCTATCGGCACGAGTTCGAGCCGATACCGATCAGTTTCAGCAATCGCGTTTACACGCTCTCGAGCGGCATACCGGAAGACATGGCGGACTTCGAGGCGATGCGCTCCTTTATCATCGGAAGCGACATGTCCGACCCCGTACGTTTTGCCGTAGCGGAGGAATGGATTTGTGTCGACTCTTTCATCGATCACCTTGTGCTCAAGATCTTCGCGGGCGACGACCACTATGCTCCGGAGATCGTCTATTGGCGCGCGCGCGAAGCGGAGAACGACGGCTTCGGTGACGGCCGCTGGCGCTTCTTTGTGAAGGATTTCGACTCCACGCTCCGCACGGACAATTATGTCACCGCCCTCGCCACGGGCAGCCATCCGCGCCCCTTCGGCCATGAACTTTTCACGAGCCTTCTCGACAGCCCGGATTTCCGCACCCGCTTCATCAACCGCTTCGCCGATCTCCTCAACACCCACTTTCTTCCGGAATGTTTCGAGGAAATCATCCGGCACGCCTACGACGAAGTTGCGCCGGTCTGGCCGGAGGTGAAGGCGCGCTGGAGAAACGTTTCCCTGAGCAACCCCGACCGTCCGTTCACGCTCACCCACCGCTCGAACCTCCTCGACTGGGCACAGCAGCACCCGGCACGCCAGCGCTCACACATCCGCGGCCACTTTTCACTCCGGCCCGAACAGGCGCTTACGGTGGATGTTTCCGATCCGTCGGCGGGGCGCGTACAGGTGAATACGGTCGTCATTGATGGCGAAACTCCGGGCGTGCCTTCGTCGCCGTATCCGTGGACGGGGGATTATTTTCCGGAGCATCCGGTGCAGCTGAAGGCTCTTCCGAGGGAGGGATTCCGCTTTATCCAATGGCGTGTCGCGGCGACAGGCGGGGGATCGTCCGCCGTTTACACCGACCCGGTTGTCGCGCTGGACGTCGCGTCGGCGACGACTGCGGAGGCCGTCTTCGCGCCGCTCCCTCCCGCCTTTGTCGAATTGCCTGCGGAAACGGCCGTTGCGTTCGATGCCGGGGATTGGTTCCCCGGTGCCGGCGCCCCTTCCATTTTATCTGCGGTGAGCGCCGCCGAATCGGTCCTCGCCGCGTCCGGCGTGGGCAGTGACCTTATCCTTACGGCGCTTGCGGCGGGCGAGGCCAAGGTCACGCTGACCGCCGACGCCGAAGGTGCCCCGGTATTGGAACATTCGCTTCGTGTCCTTGTCTACGGTGAGCCTTTCGCTGTGGCGGACGGGACCTATGTTTTCGATACTTGGGCAGCGGACGAGCCTGCCGGAAGCTATCCGTCCAACATGCTTTTTACGCAGAGCGACGTGACCGACCCCGGGCTCGACACGCCCCTCTTGCATGCCTACCGCATTCCGCCGGAAGACGCGCGGGAACCAGAGGATGTTTTCTTTCCCTATGCCGCGTCGCGTCGCACGCGCATCACCGGTCTCGGCGATGAAGGCGTCAGTTTTATCAACACGGGGCGCGGGCGCGATCTCGGCGCGGCGGTGCTTACCCTCGATACGACCGGTGCGTCGCACATCCGCGTCGCGTGGACGGCGGGGACGGTCTTGCCGAACAGCCGGATCTACGCCCTGCGCCCGCAATACCGCACCGGTCTCGACGGCGCGTGGACCGACATCACCGACCCGCAGGGCGCGCCCATGACCTATGTGCGGCACGAATCCGCCGGGCATGCGCGGACGTTCGGTCCGGTCTTTTTGCCGTCTGCGCTGGAGAACCACACCGTCGTTCAACTCCGCTGGAAATACCACCACGTTTCCGGGAGCAGCGGGCCGCGCGCCGCCCTGCGCCTTGATGATATCATTGTCGCGGCCGGCGCGCCAAAACGTTTTGCGGACTGGCTCGTTTATGAGATCCCTGATGCCGCCTTGCGTGACGATCCGGAATTCTCCGGTCCGGAGGCAGACCCCTCGGGAGAGGCCATCGGAAACCTCCTGCGCTACGCTCTCGGGCTGGGGATCATGGAATCGCCCGCTGAGCGTCTGCCTGTGCTGGATGCCGCCGCGGCGGAGGCATGGGTCTACCGCTTTCCTTTCGATCCGTCCCTGACCGATATCACCTACCGCGTGCGCGCCTCGGCCGATCTCGAGGATTGGTCCACAGTGCTCTTCGACTCGAGCCTGAACGCCGCCCCGCCAACCGCCGGCGGTTGGCTGCAACTTCCTGTGACGCCCGCGCCGCAACGCTTCTTCAAGCTCACCGTCGATTTGGAGCCGGAGTGAGCGGGCACATCCGAATAGGAGGCAGTAACGGGCCAGAGAAGGCTTAAGCACCTAACCCGACTTTCTCAACTGGAGGGTGATTTTGGCGTAAGTCGTTGATAAACGACGAAAGGTCTCCACTACAAGGTTTCAGTTTTCGATTCGATTTTCGGTGGCGGTTGTAGCGGTAGTT